>JANNGT010000342.1:0-5912 GCA_031404015.1 Gammaproteobacteria bacterium
GTGCGAGCATCCCGCATGTGAACATCGATAAGGGGTCTTCTGTGCACCGGCCCTTCCTGCTGCTGCTCGCCGCTTTGCTGCCTTTGCCCGGCCTGGCGGGCGACATCGTCGCTGCGCGGCCCGACTCGCGTCCGGTGGCGCTCGTCGCGGGCTTGCCAGATGGCCCGCTCAAAGCGGAGCTGTCCGCTTGCGTCGGTCGGCCGGTTCGTCGCACGTCGTTCGCGTTGGGGCACCGTGGAGCACCCCTGCGCTTCCCCGAGCACACGCGAGAATCGTACGTCGCCGCTGCGACGCAAGGGGCCGGGGTGATTGAGTGCGACGTCACCTTTACGCGTGACAAACAGCTGGTCTGCCGGCACGCGCAGAACGACCTGCACACCACCACCAACATCCTGCTGACCCCGCTCGCCGCGCGATGCACGAGGCCGTTCCAGCCCGCCACGTTCGACGCGTCGGGAACAATCAACACGCCCGCCACGGCCGAATGCCGCACGAGCGACATCACGCTGGCCGAGTTCCGCACGTTGCGCGGCAAGCACGACGGCTTCGACCCGCGCGCGACGACCGTCCAGCAGTACGTGAATGGCGGTCGCAAGCCCGCCAACGTCGCCAGCATCGACACGGGCACTCTCATGACCCATGCCGACAGCATCGCGCTGTTCCGCGAGCTGGGCGTGCAGATGGTCCCGGAACTCAAGCAACCGGTCGTTGCCATGCCGTACGACGGGATGACCCAGCAGGACTACGCCCAGCGTTTGCTCGACGATTACAAAACGGCCGGCGTCCCGCCCGCACAGGTCTGGCCTCAGTCGTTCAGCCTGGACGACATCCTGTACTGGATTGCGCGCGAGCCGAGGTTTGGCCAGCAAGCCGTGTATCTGGAAGACGCAGAGCAAGTCGGCGGCCTGCCGGACGCTGCGGCGCTGAGGCATCTGCACCAACAGGGCGTGCGCATCTGGGCCCCCGCGATCTTTGCCCTGCTCAAACTGGACGATCGCGGCGCCATCGTGCCATCGCAGGCGGCAGTCGATGCGCACGAGGCGGGGCTGGACATCGTGACCTGGAGCCTCGAGCGCTCGGGCGCGCTGCACGCGGGCAACAACGGCTTCTACTATCAAACCATCAATGGCGCGATCACGGGCGAAAGCGACGTGCTGCGCGTGCTCGACGTGCTCGCGCGCCAGGTCAAGGTGCGCGCGGTGTTCAGCGATTGGCCTGCGACGGCGTCGTTCTACGCGAACTGCACGGGACGGCACTGAGAGAGCCGCCGGTTGAAGACCCTCTTGATCGTCTACCACTCGATGACCGATGGCACGCGCCAGATGGCCGCGGCCGCCCTGCGCGGCGCGGGCCAGGAGCCCGACATTCGCCCCGTGCTGCTGCGCGCGCCTGATGCGCAGCCTGCAGATGTCCTTGGCGCAGATGGCTACCTGTTCGCAACGCCTGAAAACCTCGCGTCGATGAGCGGGTTGATGAAGGATTTCTTCGATCGCACTTATTACGCCGCGCTCGACCAGGTCAATGGCCGGCCATATGCGGCCATGGTCTGCGCAGGCAGCGATGGCCAGGGCGCCATTCGCCAGCTCGAACGCATCGCGCTGGGCTGGCGCCTCAAACCCATCGCGCCGGCCGTGCTCGTGATCACGCACGCGCAGGCACCGGCCGACATCCTGCGAGCCAAGGTCATCACGGCCGGCGACCTGCAGCGCTGTGAAGAACTCGGCGCGACGCTCGCTGCGGGACTCGCCATGGGACTGTACTGATGGCCGGGCTGTATCACTTCGTCAAAAGCGTCGACGCCTGCAACGAGTGGGTGGGTCGCACGGTGGCCTGGCTCACGCTGGGCTGCGTGCTGACCTGCTTCACCGTCGTGCTGCTGCGCTACGCGTTCAACATCGGTTACCCGTGGATGCAGGAGCTGTACGTGTGGCAGCACGCGATCGTCTTCATGGCGGGTGCCGGTTACACGATGCTGCATCGCGGGCACGTCAACGTGGATGTCATGTACGGCCGCCTCGGCGAGCGCGGCAAGGCGTGGGTCGACATCCTCGGCACGCTGTTCTTCCTCTTCCCGTGGCTCGCGATCCTCGCGGTGACGTCCGCACCGTTCGTGCTGTCGTCTTGGCAGATACGCGAATCCTCTGCGACCGCCGACGGCATGCCCGGCCTGTTCGTGCTCAAGTCGCTGCTGTGGGTGCTGTGCGCACTGCTGTTCTTGCAAGGGCTCGCGTTGATTGCGCGGCGCGCGCTGCAGCTCACGGGCCGCCCGATCCTCGACCATGACGAGGACAAGGTCACCGATGAGCGCCTTTGACCCCGGCCCAGTGAGCGCGCCTCGATGAGTACCGTACTGATCGGCGAGATCCTCTCGGTGGCGATGTTCGCTGCGACCATCGGCGGCGTGCTGCTCGGCTACCCGGTCGCGTTCACGCTGGCTGGCATCGGCCTGATCTTCGCGACGCTCGGCATCCTGCTCGGCGTGTTCGACGTCGCTATCCTGTCCGCGCTGGTGGGCCGCTACTTCGGCACGATGACCAACGAGACGCTCGTGGCCGTGCCGCTGTTCGTTTTCATGGGCGTGATGCTCGAGCGCTCGAAAATCGCCGAGGCTTTGCTCACGACGATGGGAGAGCTGTTCGGGGCGCTGCGCGGTGGCCTCGGGTATTCGGTCGTCATCGTCGGCGCCTTGCTCGCAGCCTCGACGGGCATCGTCGGCGCGACGGTCGTCACGATGGGCCTGCTCTCGCTGCCCGCGATGCTGCGCGCGGGCTACGACCCGAAGCTTGCCGCCGGGACGATCTGCGCGGCGGGCACGCTCGGCCAGATCATCCCGCCTTCCACCGTGCTGATCTTCGTCGGCGACATCCTGCAGGGCGCCAACCAGCAGGCGCAACTCGAGCTCGGCAACATGTCGCCCGACCCGATTTCCGTCGGTCAGCTGTTCGCCGGCGCGATGCTTCCGGGACTGGTGCTGGTCGGCCTTTACCTCGCATGGATCTTCGCCAAATCCATCTTCGACCCGAAGTCCTGCCCGCCACTCGTGATGAGCGCGGAGCGTCGCGCAGGCCTGGCGAGTCGCGTGGTCAAGGCGCTCGCGCCGCCACTTGCGCTGATCCTGGCCGTTCTTGGCTCGATCCTGACGGGCATCGCCACACCGACCGAGTCGGCTTCCGTGGGCGCTGTCGGGGCGATGCTGCTCTCGGCGCTGAACCGCAGCTTCAGCTTGCCCGTCCTGCGCGAAGTGATGCGCTCGACGCTCACGATCTCGTCGATGGTGTTCGTGATCCTGCTCGGCGCAAGCGTGTTCAGCCTGGTGTTCCGGGGCCTGGGCGGCGAGAACCTGGTGCACGACGCGCTGTCCGCGCTGCCCGGCGGCACGTTCACGGCCGTGCTCGCGGTGATGCTCGTGATCTTTTTCCTGGGTTTTTTCCTCGACACCTTCGAGATCATCTTCGTCGTGGTGCCCATCGCAGCGCCCGCACTGATCAAGATGGGTGTCGATCCGATCTGGCTCGGCGTCATGATCGGCGTGAACCTGCAGACGAGCTTCCTGACGCCGCCATTCGGCTTCGCGCTCTTCTACCTGCGCGGCGTCGCGGGCAGGATGCTCAGGACGGTCGACATCTATCGCGGCGTCGTGCCGTTCGTGGGGCTGCAGGTGCTTGGGCTCGCGCTGGTCTGGTCCGTGCCAAGCCTGGCGACCTACCTGCCAGATCGACTGTTCTCCGGCGACGCGCCGATGGCCCTCGACGACCGCGGCCCGGCTGCGCCCGCCGCGCCATCGGGCTCCCCGGTGGCCGATGACTTCAGCGACTTGTTCGACCAGCCGACGCCTGGTCGTAATCCGCCCTACCATGACAACTTCGAGAATCTCGTCCCGCCGCGGCCGGGGCCCGCTGAAGAATAGCGGTGCCAGCCCAGGGTGCCGAGTAGCTGCCTGCTTGCCGTGATCGCGGTCCTGCCCGCCTACCTGAGCTTGAACTCGAACGGCAGGCGCCGCGCGTTCAGGAACGCCTGCTCGCCGACGCGCGTCCACGGCACGACGTCCTGCCGGAAAGCGAGGAAATCCTCGATGATCCGCCGTACGATACGATTCGGTGACGCGTCTGCAGCGTAGATCTCGTTCAGCACTTCATTCGCCTTGTTGCCGCAGGCGATCAGCACCTCCTCGGGCAGGCCGCGCACGATGACACCGTGGTCCTGCACCAGCGCGCGCAGCGCGGGGCCCGAGCGCGCGGTGTACTCGGCGTACATGTCGGTCGTCGCGGCATCCGCCGCCACCCGCACCACCTGCTGCAGGTCGCTCGGCAACGAACGCCATGCCTGCTCGTTGATCGTCAATTGCAGCGCGGGGCCCGGCTCGTGGTAGCCGTGCGAATAGTAGTACCGGCACACCTGGTAAAAGCCGAGCGCCAGGTCGTTGTACGGTCCGATCCACTCGGCGCCGTCGATCGCGCCGGACTGCAGCGCAGGAAAAATTTCGCCTCCCGGCAGCGAGACCGGCGTCACGCCCAGTTTCTGCAACACGCGGCCCTGGTTGCCCGGCGTGCGGAACTTGAGTCCGTTCAGGTCCGCAAGCGAACGGATCTCGCGGCGAAACCAGCCGAACATCTGCGTGCCCGTGCTTCCTGCCTGGAAGGCTCGCACGCCGAACGGCGCGCACAACTCGTCCCAGAGTTTCTGGCCGTTGCCGTATTTGATCCACGCGGCCATCTCGCCCGTCGTGAAGCCGAACGGAAAGGCAGTGAAGAACGGCAGGCCCTCGGATTTGCCGGCATGGTAATAGGCGGCGTCGTGCCCCATCTGCGCCGTACCGTTGGCGACAGCACCGAAGCACTCCAGCGCCGGCACCAGTTCGCCCGCGGCGTACACCTTGACCGTGAGCCGGCCGCCGCTCAACGCCGTGATGTTGGCCGCGAGGCGTTCTGCCCCCGTGCCGAGACCGGGCAAGCCTTTGGGCCAGCTGGTCACCATGCGCCATTCCATGAGGCCTTTGGAAATCGCGGGCGCGGCCATGGCGGCACCCGTGCCGAGCATGGCGGCCTGCAATATCGACCTGCGTTTCAAGCGCGAATCCTCATGTGCAGCCTGTGCTGCTGCGAATCGTAAGATAGCAGCACGCGGCCGCTCCTGTGCCATGCGTGCAGCGGATCTGCTTGACACTGTCGGGCCGCCATAGGACGGTGCGTGCCACCGCAACTTGCCCGGAGCGTTGAATCGTGCATGCCACTGCAGGCAAATCCCATGAACTGAGCCGTACGCTGCTGCCCCGCCACATCACGATGATCACGATCGGCGGGGTGATCGGCGCCGGACTGTTCGTCGGCAGCAGCGCCGCGATCGCGGCCGCGGGCCCAGCCGCGCTGTTGTCATACATGATCGCTGGCGCCATTGTCTTCATCGTGATGCGCATGCTTGGCGAAATGGCGATCACGCATCCCGGCGTGCGCACGTTCACCGAGTTCTCGCGCGCGGGGCTAGGCGACGCCGCCGGCTTCATCGCCGGCTGGCTCTACTGGTATTTCTGGATCGTCGTGGTGCCGATCGAGGCGATCGCCGGCGCGCAGATCCTGCAGCTGTGGATCGACCTGCCGATGTGGCAGATCGGCCTGGCCCTGATGGCCGTGATGACTGCGGTCAACCTGCTGTCGGCCCGTTCCTATGGCGAGTTCGAATTCTGGTTTTCGTCGATCAAGGTCGCGGCCATCATCGCGTTCATATTCGTCACGGCCGCCTTCGCCTTTGGCTTGACGCATGACCAGGGTGCGACCCTCGCCAACCTGACCGCGCACGGCGGCTTTGCACCCAAGGGCTGGGTGCCGGTGCTGGCCACGGTGACCACGGTGTTCTTTTCGCTGGTGGGTGCCGAAATCACGACCGTTGCCGCGGCGGAATCCAAGGATCCCGAGAAG
>JANNGT010000343.1:0-1632 GCA_031404015.1 Gammaproteobacteria bacterium
GTTCGAGTTGCGCGCGCAGGCGCGTGGCAAGCGCTGGCAGTTGAGCCGCCGCGTGGCCGAGGAAGACTCACCGGCCTGCCGCACCCACCAGCAGCTCACCACCCAGCAGGCGGTCGGCGGCGGCCAGATCTACCTGTCGACGGTGTTCCTCGCCAACCGGGCCAAGGTGTCGAAGGACCCCGGCGACCGCACGCTGTCCTATTCGATGGACCTCGGCGTTCGGGTGCCCGACTACGAGAAGAACACCGCCTTCTGGCCGAACCGGCATTACGAGGGCAGCTACCTGTTCCGTGACGCGCTGTTCGTGACGCTGACGCCCCCCGAGGCCGACGGCGGCGAGTGGGACGTGACCTGCGGCTGGGACTCTGAGAAGCCCGCGGTGACGAGCACGAAGAGCTCGGCTGCTGCGCTGGTGACTAGCAGGCTGCGGCTCGAGGTCAAGCTGCCTGCATCCGCCACAAAGCCGGGCATCACGGGCAAGGTGGTGCTGATCGCTTCAGCATGGAACCCGAAGGCGACGGCGTGAATGGCTTGCGTTGAGCGGTCGCGGTCGGCCGTTGCAGCGTGCGCAGCGGCGGCGGTGCCGAGCCGCTCTCAACCGCTGCAAGACAGCCCGCTCGACAAGTCGAGTTGCCTGGCTCTTCCCGGCACAGGCAGGGTCTCTCTCGGTCGCTGACGTCGAGTCTTCGGTGCACTGCGTGAGGCGTGCCCGACCCCACACACAGGAGTAATGCATGTCGTGGGCCGACTTGTTCGGCAACCTCAGCGACGCGCTGATCGCCTTGTCGTACCTGATGACCAGCATGCTCTGGTTGCGCATTCTGGCCACACTCGGTCTCGCGACCGAGGCGGTGTACTTCTACGTCGTGGGCTCAACGACGCTGTGGGTGGCGATCGTCTGGTCGATGGTGTTCATGGCCATCAATGTGGCGCAGCTGACCCGGCTGGTGCGCGAACTGCGGTCGATGAAACTGATAGGCAGCGAGCGATGCCTGAAGGACAAGACCTTCCTCCCATTCAGCCTGCTCTCTTTCCGCCGCCTGATGAAGGCCGGTCGTATCCAGACACTGGCAGCCGGCACGTTGCTCACGGTGCAGGAAGCGCCGGTCACGCATGTGCGCGTGCTGGTCGATGGCATGGCCAGCGTGGTCGTCGACGGCATCGAGGTGGCCACGATCCGCGCCGGCGGCATCGTCGGCGAGATGAGCCTGCTGACGGGCGAAGCGGCCAGCGCCACCGTGACCGTGACGCACGAAGCCAGGTCATTCGAAATCACCTGCGACGAACTGAACGATCTGCTCTTCGAACATGAGGATCTGAGCGCCGAGTTCCACCAGTCCGTGGGAAGCGCGTTGTGCGCCAAGTTGGTGGAGATGCGCAACCGGGGCAATGCGGCACTGTCGGCGCGCGCTGCGTGACGCCGTTGTCGGCCTGTCGGCGGGCCGGGGCTGACCCGCTGCCACGGGCGCGTGCCCGCGGCCCAGCCGCTATCGCAACCCGAGCTTGAAGCCGATCATCGCCCGCAGCTTGTTCGGCACCACCGGCTTGATGAGCAGGTGGAAGTCGTGCTTCTCAGCCTCGGCATCATGGCCGGTCATGGTGCTGCCGGTGACCATGATGGCCGGCAACGCA
>JANNGT010000344.1:0-5298 GCA_031404015.1 Gammaproteobacteria bacterium
CGAGCTGTTGCCCTTCTTGCTGGTCGGCCGGTAGTAGGAGCCGTAGAAGCAGCATGACTGACGCACTTGATAGGCCATTTGACCTATAATGTAGGTCAAATGATGCGCTCGAGTAAGCGCAAAATCGGAAATGACCTCAAGAAAATGGTGGGCGGTAATGGGATTGAACCATTGACCCCTGCCGTGTGAAAGCAGTGCTCTACCGCTGAGCTAACCGCCCGATAGAAGGCCGCGTAGTTTAGGGGGACGGACCGGGACGGGTCAAATCGCCGGGCTGGGGAAAAGCTCGTGGGTACGACCGGTCAAGCGGTAATACGCGAGACCCAGCCATTCGTGTGTCGCCTCGTCGAGCAGCTTCAGGTTGTCCGCCATCCGGAACGAGCCCGAATTCCATCCGCCAAGGGCGACGCGGTAGTCCGCGGGCTGCGGCACGACGTCGCCCCAACCAGCGGAGCGAAAGCAGGCCATCGTCCGGGGCATGTGGATCGCGGACGTCACGACGACCCAGGCCTCCCCGGCCTTCGGCTGGACGAGTCGCCGCACATTGGTCGGGCTCGCGCATGTGTCCGCGGATTTCTCATCGAAGACCAGGCGATCCATCGCGAGGCCGGAAGCTTTGAACAGCGCGTTTGCCACCGCAGGCTGCGTTTCCAACGGCCCCTTGCCCGGTTCACGGAGTGGGCCACCAGTGAAAACGATCCGCGCCTCGGGGTGCTGACGCGCCAAGTGCTGTGCGGTGAAATGGCGGCCACCGCTCGGTCCAAGTTGCGGCGCGCCGTGCGCCTCGGAGGCCGCGGGACGCTCTGCTCCCGCAAGCAGGATGATGCCGGTGACCTGCGCGGGTAGCTGCTGCGCTGGAAATCGCGATTCCAGTTCTGCAACGAGGTAGTGCGAGGTTGGCAGCAGGCCGAAGACAAAGAGGCCTGTTGCGGCGGTCAACGTGACGATACCGCCGACGCGTTTGCGGCCCAGGGCCAGCAAGAGCGGACCGAGGATCAGGGCGAGCAACAACAACTGCGAAGGACTGGCGAGTGACCAGAGCATCCAGCGCACTGTCATGATTTAGGCTCGCCTGCGCTTGGGAAGCAATGCATGCGCAACTTCGTCAGCTTTGCTGAGTGCATGGTTGGCCCAAGGGTCCCGTTATACTAATTTCAGTTGCAACCTAGTATAACTTTGGCCGCACAGTGCACTCCCCCGCTGCGTGCACCCTCACCCGCGCTGCGCGCGCCCTCACCCGCGCTACGCGCCCCCTCACCCGGCCTGCGGCCGACCTCTCCCGCGAAAGCGGGAGAGGTAAAAGAAGTCAGCCGGGTTCGCCGCCGATGATCGCCAGCAGATCCGCGGTCTTGTCGCGCATCAGCGCTTCATTCGCCCTGCTCTCGACATTGAGACGGATCAACGGCTCGGTGTTGGACGAGCGCAGGTTGAAGCGCCACTGATCGAGTTCGACGCTGACACCGTCCGTGTGGTCGATGGCCTTCGCGAGCGGTGCATATTTTTCAAGCACGTCGGCGATCGTCTTCTTCGCGTCCGGCACGCGGCGGTTGATCTCTCCACTTGCCGGGAACATACGGATGCGCTCGCCCACCAGTTCCGACAACGGCTTGCCGCTGATGCACATCAACTGCAGGACCAGCAGCCACGGAATCATGCCGCTGTCGCAATAGGCGAAGTCGCGGAAGTAGTGGTGCGCGCTCATCTCGCCGCCATAGACCCCGTCGACGTCGCGCATCGTCTGCTTGATGAACGCGTGGCCCGATTTCGACTGCACAGCCTCGCCGCCCATGCGCTGCACGATGTCGAGCGTGTTCCAGGTGAGGCGCGGGTCGTGCACGATCTTCGATCCGGGGTAGTGCTGCAGGAAGGTGGCCGCCAGCAGGCCGACGATGTAGTAGCCCTCGATGAAGCTCCCCTTTTCGTCGAACAAAAAGCAGCGGTCGAAATCGCCGTCCCACGATATCGCGCAATCCGCGCCGTTCTTGCGCAGTGCCTCGACGGGCGCAGCGTGATTGGCAACCAGCATCGGGTTCGGCACGCCGTTGGGAAACGTGCCGTCCGGCTCGTGGTGCACCTTGATGAACTTGAACGGCAGGTACGGCTCGAGCTTGTCGATCATGAGTCCCGCGCCGCCGTTGCCCGCGTGCACGACGACCTTCAACGGCTCGAGTTTCGAGCGATCGACGTACGACAGCAGGTGCTCGATGTACTCGGGCATGATGTCGACGGCGAAGCGTTCACCCATTCGCGTCGGCTTGGCGAAAACGCCCTGCTCGGCGAGTCGCCGGATGTCCTGCAGGCCGTTGTCGCCGCTGATCGGGCGCGAGCCTTCGCGCACGAACTTCATGCCGTTGTAGTCGGGCGGATTGTGGCTCGCCGTGACCATGATGCCGCCGTCCATCTCGCGCGCGAACGTCGCGAAGTACACGACCTCGGTGCCGCACAGGCCGATGTCGTACACGTCGACGCCGGAGTCGAGCAGGCCTTGTTCGAGCGCCTTGCCGAGCAGTTCGCTGGAGAGCCGGATGTCGCGGCCGACGATCACGCGCTTCGGCTTGAGGAACTCGGCATAGGCACGACCGATGCGATAGGCGACGTCTTCGTTCAGTTCGTCGGGGATGCGGCCGCGAAGGTCGTAGGCTTTAAAACCTTGAATCGAAATTGGTGTCATGCATACCTGCCTGTTTCAAGACCCTCACCCCAACCCTCTCCCACTTCGTGGGCGAGGGAGCAGAGTCACTTCGTCGTTCCCTCGCGCCCGTAGATGTCCTCGAAGCGAACGATGTCGTCCTCGCCGAGGTAGCTGCCCGATTGCACTTCGATGATGTGCAGTTCGACTTTACCCGGGTTTGCGATTCGGTGCTTCGTGCCCATCGGGATGTAGGTGGATTCGTTCTCGCCGAGGAGAAAAGTTTCCTCGCCGCGGGTGATCTGCGCCGTGCCCGACACCACGATCCAGTGCTCCGCACGGTGGTGATGGAGCTGCAGCGACATCGTGGCGCCCGGCTTCACGACCAGGCGCTTCACCTGGAACCGCTCGCCATTGTCGATGCTGTCATAGCTGCCCCAGGGGCGGAACACTTCGCGATGCAACGCGGTTTCGTAGCGGCCCTGCTTTTTGAGTTGGGCCACCAGTGCCTTCACGTCCTGCACGCGATCGCGCGGTGCCACCAGCACGGCGTCCTTGGTCTCGACGACCACGTGATCCTTGAGCCCGACAGCACCGATCAGCCGGCTGGTCGAGTGCAGGTAGCAGCCGGTCGAGTCTTCCATGAGCACGTCGCCCGTCGTGACGTTGCCATGGGCATCACGCGGCAGCGCATCCTGCAGAGCCGACCACGAACCCACGTCGCTCCAGCCCGCGTCGAGTGGCACGACGACCGCCCCGTCGGTTTTTTCCATCACGGCGTAGTCGATTGAGTCGCTCGGGCAGGCGCCGAACTCTGCATTCGGCAAGCGCGTGAAATCGAGATCGCGCACCGAGGCCGCGACCGCGTCTTCACAGGCCGACAACATGGCCGGCGCGTGACGCTTGAGTTCCGCGAGGTACACGCGAGCGCGGAACATGAACATGCCGCTGTTCCAGTAATACTCGCCGGAGTCGACGTAGCTGTGCGCCGTCGCCACATCGGGCTTTTCGACGAACTGCTGCACGGCATAGGCCGGCCCAGCGCCCTGCGCACGCCGGATGTAGCCGTAACCCGTCTCGGGACGATCCGGCACCACACCGAACGTAACGAGCTTGCCTGCAGCCGCTTCGACGCAGCCAACGGCGACCGCCGCCTGGAAAGCCTTCACATCACGAATGACGTGATCAGCCGGCAGCACGAGCAGGATGGGATCGGCGTCACCGCCAGCCTTGCTCTTGCGCGCGCGGTCGATTGCGACGAGGGCCGCGACGGCAACGGCGGGTGCCGTGTTGCGACCGACCGGCTCGAGGATGATGGCTTGCGGCGTGGAGCCCTGCTCACGCATCTGCTCGGCCACCATGAAGCGATGGCTTTCATTGCAGACGACGATCGGTTGCGCGAGGTCTGGCAGGCCGATGACGCGCTCGGCCGTTTCCTGCAGCATCGTGCGCTCTCCGACGAGCGGCAGGAGTTGCTTCGGGTACAGCTCGCGCGAGAGCGGCCAGAGTCGCGTGCCGGAGCCGCCGGAGAGAATCAGGGGAATGAGCATGGGAAGTGAGTGGTGAGTGGTGAGTGGTGAGTGGTGAGTGGTGATGTCGGCTCGCGCGCTCGCCGTTGCGAAAAAAGTTTACCCGTACATTGTCGGACGGATTGGGTGATTCCGCTGTGAATAATGTCATTTTTTCGACGGTTTCTGCGGGTTCGATCATATCGAACAGGAGATAAGATCTGGTCGAACAGAGTACCCATGCCAGAACGGCGCCCGAGGCAGAGCATGAATCACAGGGATCTCGCGGTCTGGCAGAAATCAATGGCCCTTGCGGTCGATGTCCACGCACTGTCGAAACAGATGCCCAAGGAAGAAATGTTCGGCCTGGCATCGCAGATGCGTCGCGCCGCAGTGTCCGTCCCATCGAACACGGCCGAGGGGGCCGCACGGCGCACGACCAAGGAGTTCCTGTATTTCCTCTACATAGCGCGAGGGTCGCTGGCCGAGCTTGAGACCCAACTGCGGCTGACAAGGGCCATAGGGTACCTGTCGGACGACGTCGTTTCGCCAGCGTTGGCGAGCTCCGATGAGGTGGGACGCCTGTTGACGTCGGTGATTGCCGGCCTGAAGCGCCGCATCGCCTGTTCAAGGTGACCACTTTCCATGTTGGCTCACTAATGACTAATCACAAGTCACTGACACTTCCCTTGATCTCCATCACCCTGGGTATCTACAATGTATACACGTAATCAGGGAACCATGATGCAAGGCGTAATCCGCAAATGGGGCAACAGCCCGGCCCTGCGACTGCCAAAATCGGTCCTGATCGAAGCGGGCTATCGGCTCGAGCAGACCGTTGAAATTGTCGTCTCGCGGGGGCGGATCATCATCCAGCCCTCCACCAAGGTCGAGTACGACCTCGACGCGCTCGTGGACGGCATCACACCGGGCAATGCCCACGGCGAAGTCGATTTCGGCGCACCCATGGGCAAGGAATCGCTCTGATGGCGAGTCGGGGCTATGTGCCCGACGTGCGCGACGTAGTCTGGCTCGACTTCGATCCGCAGGCAGGCCAGGAGCAGGCCGGTCACCGCCCCGCCCTGGTCATCAGCCCGGCCAGCTACAACGCCAAGACCGGCTTGATGGTGTGCTGCCCGCTGACCACGAAGATCAAGGGAC
>JANNGT010000345.1:0-1624 GCA_031404015.1 Gammaproteobacteria bacterium
CCATCCTCGCCGAAGATCGATTCCCAGTCGACGTCGCCCGGCTTCAGCTGCGAGGCGGCCGTGTGGCCACGGTCGGAGACGCCGAGCGCAGCTCTGACCCCGAAGCCGCGCTCGGTGAAGTTGACGTCATTGGGCGACCCCTTGTCTTGTTGTTGCAGCGGGATCGACCCGCGAGACGCCAAGATTGCAGTCCCGCAGCCGTCACCGTCTAGACTGTGCGTCCCATTTCGGCTGAAACCGAGTCAAAAACATGGCGTTAGGCAGCTATCGCGGCACGTCACCCACCCTCGGCCCCGGCGCCTGGGTCGATGCGACTGCGGTCGTGATCGGCGATGTGGTCCTCGGTGAGGACGCCTCGGTGTGGCCGCTCGTGCTGATCCGCGGGGACGTCAACCACATCCGCATCGGTGCGCGCAGCAATGTCCAGGACGGCAGCATCGTGCACGTCTCGCGGCCCTATCCGGGTAACGAGGCCGGCTGGCCGACGATCCTCGGCGACGACGTGGTCATCGGGCACAAGGTGGCGCTGCACGGCTGCACGATCGGCGACCGGGTGCTGGTGGGCATTGGTGCCATCGTGCTCGACGGAGTCGTCGTTGCAAGCGATGTGATCATTGGCGCAGGCAGCGTAGTCACGCCCGGAAAAAAGCTCGAACCGGGGTATCTGTACGTGGGCAATCCGGCGCGTCGCTCACGTGAGCTGCGCGCGGAAGAGATCGCGCGCATTCCAAAGATGGCGCGGGACTACGTGACGCTCAAGAACGAGTATTCGCAGCGGCTGCCATTGCCGTAGCACGTGCCTGTAACGCTGCGAGCACGGGCGGCGTTGCGGGACGCACGCCACGCCACACGTAAAAAGCTTCCGCGGCCTGTTCGACGAGCATGCCCCAGCCTTGCGCCGTGACGCCGGCACCGTGCTCGCGCGCCCACTGGGTAAAGGGCGTGTCGCCGATGCCGTACGCCATGTCGTAGCAAGCGGTGTGCTCGTTCAATGCCCTGGCCGGGATGGCGGGTACGTCGCCCTTGAGGCTCGCGGACGTCGCGTTGACGATCAGGTCGAACGGCGCGAGCGGCTGATCCTGGAACGAAGTGCCGCTCACCTCGCCCAGGTCCGCAAATTCTGCCGCGAGCTCGACGGCACGCTCGGCCGTCCGATTGGCGATGACGAGCTTCGATGGCTGCAATTGCTCGAGCAATGGTCCGAGCGCCCCGCGCGCAGCCCCGCCCGCACCCAACAGCAGGATGCGCGGCGCCTTGAACTTGAGTTGCAGATTCTGCGTGAGGTCCGCGACGAGGCCGGCGCCGTCAGTGTTGTCGCCCACCAGTTCGCCGTCGTGACGCGCGATCGTGTTGACCGCATCCGCGCGTTGCGCGCGCGCGGTGAGTTCGTTGACGAGATCGGCCGCAGCGCGCTTGTGCGGCAGCGTGACGTTGGCACCGCTACCGCCCTGCTCAAAAAAGAAATCGAGGACGTCGTGACGGAATTGCTCCGGCGCCGATTCCTGCAGACGGTACGTCAGGTCCTGGCCCGTCTGGCGCGCGAACATCCCATGGATGAACGGCGACCAGCTGTGGTGGACCGGGAAGCCGAAGAGGGCGTAGGAGGCGGGCATGGAAAGGGGAT
>JANNGT010000346.1:0-4722 GCA_031404015.1 Gammaproteobacteria bacterium
CGCTCCGGCTCACTTATGACGTCACGGTCAGCCGCGTGCGCAGGTACATGCCCGATGCGGGCGTGGCGACGCTCGAGCAACGTTATGAGGTGAGCTATCACGCGCTGAGCCAGCGCTACCTCGTCAAGAACCTGAACACCGGGGAGCAGGTCGATTTCGGCTCCATGCAGGCCGCCCTGGACCGCATCAGCGAGTTACGCGGCTTGCCTGTGATCGACGCGGCTCTCCTGACCGATGGCCCGGTCTATGAAGGTCGGATCCGCGCCGTACTCGGGATGAACACAGCGCCGGACGTCCTGGGCTGGCTGCTGTTCTGGACCGACGACTGGAGCACCGAGAGCGAGTGGAAGTCGTGGACGTTGCGACCGTAAAACGCGCCGCCACCGCGGTGACCATGGGGCTCGGGGGCCTCCTCTGGCTTGCTGCCATCCTGATCATGGCGCAGACCGCGCAGAACTCCGAGCAGTTCAGCCGTCTGCACCCGTGGATTCTCGCCATCAACATCGCGGGTCTGGTCGTGCTGGTCGGACTGTTGGCGACCAAGCTCGCGCAGTTGATTCGCGACTGGCGCGGCCACGTCATCGGCTCGCGACTGAAGGCACGCATGGTCGGGATCTTTGGCGTGCTGGCGACACTGCCGATCCTGCTCGTCTATTTCTTCGCCGTGCAGTTCCTCAGCAAGGGCATCGACAGCTGGTTCAACGTCGAGATCCGCAAGAGCCTGGACGATGCCCTGGTGTTGTCCCGCTCCGCGCTCGAAGTGCGCATGCGCGAGCACCTCGCCGATTCCAGGTTGATCGCAGACGAAATCGGCGTCGCCGGCTCAACGATGCCCGGCCTGCTCGAGACCATGCGACGGCAGGTCGGTGCCGTCGAACTCACGGTTGCCACCGAATCCGGCCGCATCGTTGCGGTGAGCAAGGGCCTGTCGTCGGACATCGTCCCCGAGTCGGTGCCGGACGAAGTGCTGTTGCAGGTGCGGCAGGGCCAGCCTTTCGTCAGCCTGGAGCCACAGCAGAACGGCGGCTACCTGATCCGCACGGCAGTGCCGATTGGTGATGGACCGGCCCTCGGCAAGGAACGGCTCGTGCTGCAGGCGATGTACCCCGTGGCCGAGCGTCTCGGCGCGCTGGCCGACACGGTGCAGGCTGCCTACCAGCAATTCGGCGAGAAGGATTACCTGCGACGACCCCTCAAGGCGAGCTTCATCCTCACGCTCACCGTGGTGCTGCTGCTGTCGCTGCTCGCGGCGTGGTACGGCGCGATCTTCACGGCGCAGCGACTCGTGCAGCCAATCCAGGATCTCGTGCAGGGCACGCGCGCCGTGGCGCAGGGCGACCTCGACACCAAGCTGCCGCTCACGTCGCACGACGAGATGGGTTTCCTGGTCCACTCGTTCAACGACATGACCAAGCGGCTGCGTCGTGCCCGTGAGGCCCAGAGTCGCGCGCAGCAGGCCGCGGAAACCGAACGCGCCAAACTCGCCGTGATCCTGGCGCGTCTCTCGACCGGCGTGATCTCGTTGGAGCCCGACTGGCGCGTGCGCACCGCAAACCGCGCTGCAGGCATGATCCTCGCGGAAGACATCGAGTCGCGCGTCGGGACGCCGCTCGCCGCGCTGGGGGTCGAACCGCACAGTCTGGCGCGCTTGTTTGCCGACGCGTGCCAGCAGCACTTCGCCCGCGGCGCGGCCGAATGGCGCGAGCAGTTCACGTTCCAGACCGGCGCGGGTCGCCGCATCCTGATGTGCGCTTGTACGCCATTGCCCACGGAAGCCGACGCGCCCGGCGGCTACGTGCTCGTCTTCGACGACATTACCGTGATGTTGCAGGCCCAGCGCGAAGCGGCGTGGGGCGAAGTGGCGCGGCGCCTCGCGCATGAGATCAAGAACCCATTGACGCCGATCCGGCTGTCGGCGGAACGCCTGCGCTACAAGCTGCTGCCGGTCATGGCCGACCCGAAGGATGCGCAGATGCTCGAGCGGGCGACGGAGACGATCGTGCAGCAGGTCGAGGCCATGAAAGAAATGGTCAACGCGTTCAGCGAGTACGCGCGCGCGCCGCGGCTCGAGATGGCGACGGTCGACCTCAACAAACTGGTGACGGAGGTCAGCGACCTCTACCGGGCCCAGGGCGCAATACGCGGCGTACGCCTCAAGGTGGACCTGGACCCGGCGATCGATTCGGTAGTCGCCGACCCGGGCCGCCTGCGACAGTTACTGAACAACCTGCTGACAAACGCCGTTGAGGCGCTGGAAGGCCAGGCCGACGGATCAATTGCGGTGTCGACGCGGCGGATCATCCGCGATGAATCCGATGTGGCGCGCGTCACAGTCGAGGACAATGGCCCCGGGTTCCAGCGCGACCTGATTGGCCAGGTGTTCGACCCGTACGTGACGACGAAGGCGAAGGGCACCGGTCTCGGCCTCGCCATCGTCCGCAAGATCGTCGAAGAACACGGCGGTCACATCGAAGCCGACAATCGCGCAGCCGGTGGCGCACAGGTTCGAATCGATCTGCCGTTGCGCGAAGCGACGGTGGACACAGCGCAAGGGCGCGGCACACTTGAGTCAAGGAGAGCACGCGCATGACCAATGCACGGATTCTCGTCGTCGATGACGAGAACGACATCCGTGAGCTCGTCCGGGAGATTCTCTCGGAGGAGGGCTACGCCGTCGAAACTGCGAGCAACGCGGCGGAGGCGCGCGCTGCCTGCGCGCAGAACGCCCCCGACCTGGTGCTGCTCGACATCTGGATGCCGGACACCGATGGCATCAGCCTGCTGCGTGAATGGCAGCAGGCACAGTCGGTCACCGCGCCCGTCGTCATGATGTCGGGTCACGGCACCGTCGAAACGGCGGTCGAGGCGACGCGCCTTGGTGCCATCGACTACGTCGAAAAGCCGTTGTCCCTGACCAAGCTGCTGCGCACGGTCGAGCGCGCGCTCGAAGAGGGTAAGCGCCGGCAACGTGCCACACGCACGCTGGTGCCACCGCTCATCGCGCCAGTCGGACGCAGTCGCCTGATGCGCGACCTGCGCGAGAAAGTGAAGCAGATCGCGCCGCACGAGGCGCCCGTGCTGGTGCTCGGCGAGCCGGGCACGGGCCGTGAAGCGTTCGCGCGCTACATCCATGCATTGAGCGATCGCTCGTCGAGGCCGCTCGTGTTGCTGGTTGCGGGATCCGTCACCGACGGCAACGCGGAAGACGTGCTGCTTGGAGTCGAAAACGCCAGCGGGACCAGCGCCGGCGTGCTGGAGCAGGCGCAGGGCGGCGTGCTGTTCATCAATGGACTCGAGGACCTGCCGCACAGCGCGCAGCGACTGCTGCTGGCGGTCCTGGAAGCCGGCACATTCCAACGCAAGGGCGGGCGCACGCCGCTGCGCTTCGACGCGCGCATCCTGTCCTCGGCGCAGCCCGGCTTCGAGACGCGCGGAGCCGCGCCGTTCCGGCTCGACCTGCTTTCGAACCTCAACGTGCTGACGCTGCGCATCCCGCCGCTGCGCGAATACGCCGAAGACGTGCCCGAGCTGCTGCGCTATTACGTCGACCGTCTCGTCGATGACGAACGCCTGCCGTTCCGCCGCTTCGGCGTCGCGGCACAGAACCGGCTGCGCAACTATCCATGGCCGGGCAACATCCGCGAACTCAAGAACCTGGTGCAGCGGCTGCTGATCCAGAGCGGCGCGGAAGAAATCCGGCTCGATGAAATCGAGCGCGAGATTTCATCGCAGTCGACGGCCGATGAACCGCTCGTGAAGCAGGACCTGCTCGCGATGCCATTGCGCGAGGCGCGCGAGCACTTCGAGCGCGCCTACCTCACGCAGCAATTGCAGCTTTGCAATGGCAAGGTGGGCCAGCTCGCAAAGCGCGTGGGCATGGAGCGCACGCACCTGTATCGCAAGCTCCGGTCGTTGGGCGTGGATTTCCGCCAGGTGGACGACTAGGAAGGGGTTGGGAAGACAGGGTTTGTGCGCGCGTTGAGTCTAGAACGTCGCCGAGAATTGCAGCCAGAACTTTGACGTGTCCGTCGCGTAGCCGTCCGCACGGTAGTCGGCGAACTTCGCCAGCACCTCGTAGTTCTTGCCTGACTTCCAGGTGGCCGACGCATTCCACTCGTCGCCATAGTCGGAGTCGGTCGCTTCCGCCGCAAAGTCATGCCAGACGAGGTCAAACTTGAGCTGGCCAAACGACACGGAGCCGCCGACGTAGAGGTCTTCCACTCCTGCGGACGGAGTCGTCAGGAACTTGTCAGCCCATCCCTGAAAGGCGTGCAACGTCGCGAGCGGAGTCTGGAAAGCGTGGTTCGGCTGGTTATCGCCGCTGAGCACCTCGTACCCTGCCTTGGCGCCGAACTTGCCGAGCGTCGCGCCGACTTCTAATTGGATGTAGTCGGCGTCGTAGTCATTCAAGTTGTCCGCATAATCTGACTGCAGCGCGTACGACGCGGACCAGTTGAACTTAGTGGCTTCGGCGAGCTTGTGCGCTCCGGTCCACAGGACTCCGTACGTGCTGCTCGAGAGCGCCGGAGCATTGTCCAGGTCGAGCAGGTATCCGAAGGCCGTCGCGGCACCGAACGCCCCAAGGTCGATCTTGCCGTTCAACACATGGACCGCGCCGTGGTAGTTCGCCGGTTGGCTGCCTTCATCGGGTCCGGTGATCCGGTTGACGTTCGCGATGTACGAGTATTGCAGCGTGGTCTTCGTGACGGCGGTACTGCGCAG
>JANNGT010000347.1:0-6658 GCA_031404015.1 Gammaproteobacteria bacterium
CTTACGCGGTGAATCGCACCAAACGCCTCATCAAAGCGCCGAAGATCTACTGGGGCGATACGGGTATTGCGATGCATCTGGCGGAAGTCGAGGAGCCGGCCGGTGCGCATCTGGAGAACCTTGTCCTGCACGATCTGATGGCATGGCGCGATGCGCGCGTCGACCGCGCCGAGTTAGGCTATTGGCGCACGTCCATTGGAGAGGAGGTGGACTTCGTGATCGAGGCAGGTGGCAAGCTGCTGCCGATCGAAGTGAAGTCAACAGCGCGTCCCAGACTTTCCGATGCCGCGCACTTGCGCACGTTCCGCGCCGAGTACGGCAAGAAGGCGCGAGCTGGACTGCTGCTGCACACTGGCAGCACGATTGAATGGCTGGCACCGGATGTGCTGGCCGCGCCCTGGTGGGCCGTTCTGTAGAGCGGCGGATATCGCCAGCATCGGGCAGCCGCAGGTCATCGCGAAGATCCTCTCGCACCTGAAGCGCACGGCGCAGCAGCAGTACCCGCTCGAGCTGCCGCTCGGGGCGCTATCATTCGGCGTGCGTGTCCGATCTTTCGCTTCCGACCAGGAGAGGCTGATGGTGGACCGGGAGGCATTGTTTGTGACGGCGCGCATCGTGCTCGCGCTGTCCAGCTTCCTTGTGGTGGGTTGCGTCGGGTTCAATTGTGCGCAGACGACGGAATCTGTCCAGGCCGTCCCGCCTGCCGCACCGAGTGCAGTGGTCGAGGCGCCTGCGGAGACTGTGCGGGAGGAGGTTCCCGCGCCTGCAGTCGCAGCGGCGCCCGCCGCGCAACCGGCGCAGGCACCGTCGCCTTCGGTGATCGAGCCCGCACGCCCGGCAAAACCCGCACCGGCCCCGCGCGTTTCGGCACCGCAGGCCGCTGCACCGGTAGCACCGGTTGCTCCGGTCGCTCCGCCAAAGCAGCCGCCAAAACCTGCGGTCGTAGCTACAGTCGAGCCCGCGGCGCCGCTCGATCTCAATCTGCTCGAAACGCGGTTGCGGGAGACCACGGCCATCGGCGTCTTTACCAAGCTTTCCCTCAAGAACCAGGTCGACGACCTGCTCAACAGGTTTCGCGCGTACCACAAGCGGCAGGGAACGGCGACGCTCGTGGAGTTGCGCCGCAACTACGACATGCTGATGCTCAAGGTGCTTGCCCTGCTGCAGGATAGCGATCCAGCGCTGGCCCGCGACATCGTCAGGTCCCGTGCGGCGATCTGGAACATCCTCGCGGATCCAAGGAAATTCACCGAGTCCAAATTGATGGCAGGAGCAACGCCGTGAGTAGACGTGGACTGGCGACGGCCCTGGTAGCCGTCACGACGACAGTATTCGCGGGGACTTCGCTCGCGACGGAAGAGACTCCCGGTGAGGTCCCGATTACCAGCGACCTGACGGCCGTGATTGCGCTGCAGGGCTTGCCGTGCGGGAAGGTAGTCAGCGCCACCCAGCGGGGAGAGGACGACTATGTCGCCTCGTGCGAGGACGGCAATCGCTACCGGATATCGGTGAACCCGGCCGGCCGGGTCATCGTCGAGAAACTCGACTAGAGCTTGCGGCCGCCGAGCAGCAGGAGCGCGGCGCCGATCGCGATCGCGCCAATGCCGGCCCAGACCGGAACGTTGACAGTCTGCTTCTCTTGCACTGACATTTCGATGGGTCCCATCTTGATGTCGTGCGTCTGCTTCGTGTAACTGAAGCTACCGTAGGCGAGTCCGAGGACGCCGGCGATCATCAGCACGATGGCGGCAATCTTGCCTGCGTTCATGTTCGCTCCTGTTGCACCGCTCCATCGGTTGCCCGGCGGTGCGCCAAAGTTGTAGCCAAGCCAAAGAAAGTGGGCCCGGGGACGGGGGGTGTCATCGGGCCACTTTGCGAACACCCGACAGTGGGTGGACTATCGGGTACTCGCGGACAGGATGCTCAGTATCGCCGGTGCGGTCTGTGCGGTATCGAACAATGACCGAATCCGCTGGGGCGTTCTCGGTGCGCCGCGGAATGCGATCTAGACGCGTTCTCTTGCCAGCTCGTAGAAGAGCGTGCCGTCGTAGAACGACTTCATTCGGGCGACGCTCAACGCGGGCACCGTATGGTCACCCTCGACGGCGTGAGTGTCGGCCGCAATCATCAGCAACAGTTGCCACTCCGCAATCGCCGCCACGTAGCCTGCAAGCGTCTCGCGGTTAGCCTTGATCATCCTCATGAGCTCGGTCGCCGTGAACGCCTTGTCGCCATTGCGATCCACCGTCGAATGCGCACCGAAGACCTTGACGAAGCGCCTGGCGTTGAACCGACCCCTCCTGTCCAGGATGCCGGTATCACTGTCGTGCTTGCCCTTCTGGGCGCTTTCGATGTCGACGTTCATGGCCAGCAGCGAGCCCCGCGTCTGCAGGCTCAAGGCCGCGACGATGGCGAGCGCGAAAGCCTCGGCCACGCCAATCGGCAGGCCCAGGGCCTTGAGCCCGCGCGTGCACTCCGCGAGGTCGACGCCGCGGTCGCCATTGTCATCGAAGAACGACAAGTGTCGCTGCAACGTGGTGTCGGAGGCGCGGCTGCGCGCCTTCATTGTGCGAGGCAACGTGCCCGCCTCGTTGCGTCCCGCCTTGCGACGGGGAACCGAGGACTTCGCCCGCCTTGGGATCGCCTTCGCAAGCGTCACGACGGCTCCGATATTTTCGCCAATGCCTCGGCGGCTGGCCGAATCTCGGAACTGTCGACCGCGAAGTCGCCGAGCGCAACGATGCCAACCAGGCGCTTGTCACGACTCACGACCGGCAGACGGCGGACCTGCTTGTCGCTCATGATTTTCGCCGCGCTTTCGACGGTGTCGTCTTCGTAGGCCCAGCAGATGCCTGTAGACATGATTTCGCGCACCTTAGTGCCTGGGCCCTTGCCTGCGGCCACGGCCCGGATCGCGATGTCACGATCCGAAATTGCGCCGATCATGCGGTCGTTTTCGCCGACCGGCAGCATCCCGAAGTCGCCGTCACACATGGTCCGTGCGGCCTCTTCGATGGTCATGTCCGGGCTGATGACCTTGACGTCCCGACTCATCAGGTCCTTGAGTTGTTGCTGGTGCATCCCGATCTCCTTTGATCACACACGGTGCGCGAGCCCACATTGCGCCGGCTCGATTGGTGCATCGGAATTGCAACACTTACGCGGGTGTCGGTCGGTGCGCTGGCGTACCGTCGGCCGCTGGATCGCACCAGACCAGGTGCTGGATCAGTCGCGCGAAATGCAGCTGGTCTAAAGGACGGCGACGCGGCACTCGACCCAGGTCCGGACCCGCTTGGCGTCCGCGATCCGCGTGTACTCGCCATGGGAATTGAGCAGGGCCATCATCACCGATTGGGCAGCAGTCCGGTCGGTACGGTGGCACACGAGGCGCAGCGCTGCGGTGCGCAAGCCAATGTACGTTGCCGCACCGAAGTCTGCGTCGGTAGCGGCTATCGTTAAAGTGTGCCGAAAGCGATCGATGCGGTCGAACTGCGCTCCGCTTGCGCGAGCAAGGTCGCTGCGGCCATTTCCCGCTTCCAGAGGATTAACCATGAATCGTTCAATACTGATGATCGCGCTGGTCGCGGCGCTTGGCTTGAGTGCGTGCGACCGGCAACCCGCCGTGGTAACCGTTCCTGCGCCAGCTGCTGAGCCGGGTCCCCCGGGACCGCAGGGCGCGCCCGGTGCAACGGGCACGACCGGGCAGGCCGGTGAAACAGGTCAGACGGGTTATACGGGCGCTACTGGTGACACGGGCCAGACCGGCTATACCGGCGCGACCGGTGACACCGGCCAGACAGGCTACACGGGTGCGACAGGCGATACAGGCAAGACCGGCGCGCCGGGTGGCGCAACGACCGTGATCGTCGAACCCGCACCGCCGCCGCAGAGCGACTGAGCCGCTTACCGCTCCAACTCGGCGCCGACCATGAGGGTCGCGCCGAGATTAAAAGCCGACTAACTCCAGAACCCGGACACTCGCTCGAACAGCCAGTAGCTGGCCAGCCCACCGATGGCGTAGGCCTGAACCGGGGCCAGGCGCGCCAGGTCAAAACGTCCCGCCACCAGCTTCGCCAGCGCCTTGTAGATCGCCAGCACGACCACAACGAACAGCACCTGGCCGATTTCGACGCCGATGTTGAAGAACAGCAGCGCCAGCGGAATGGAGTTTTCCGGTAACCCGACTTCGGCCAGCGCGCCGGCAAAACCCAGGCCATGCAGCAGCCCGAAGGCAAACGCCACGACCCACGGTTTGCGCGATGCCAGGCCTTCACGCCCCTGCCGCTGATGGATGATTTCACTGGCGACGAACACGATCGACAGCGCGATGATGGCTTCTACTGGTGGCCCGGGCACGTGCAACACGCCCAGGGTTGCCAGGCTCAGCGTGATCGAGTGCGCCACCGTGAAGGCGGTGATGGTGACCAGCAGGCGCCGGGTGGATGTCACGATCATCACCAGCGCCAGCACGAACAGCAGGTGATCGAAGCCGAGCAGGATGTGCCCGATGCCAATGGTGACGTAGGTCCTGGCCACTTCCCAGGCGCCGGGACTGGCCCTGGCGGTGAAGCTCGGCTGACCAGGCAGGATGCGTTCGAGTTGCACGGTGCCATCCAGGCGTTCCAGCCGCACCAGGATATCGATGCGCGTTTCGGTCAGGCCCGGAAACTGGATCGTCTTGCGATTCAGGCCATCGGGAACATTGATGTGCCAGCGCTGACGCAGGGTGCCGGCGGCGAAGCTGCTGCGTCGGTTGCCCTGCTCGGCGACGCCGGCTGGAAACTCGGGACGGACTTTCAGCGGAGTGTTCTCGTCCAGCGCCGGCGATTTCCACAGGACATCGTAGGACTCGGCGCCGGTCTGCGTCAGTTGCAGATACGCCGGACGGAACTCGTCTGCATGTGCAGGCAACGCACAGGCCAACAGGAGGATCGCGAACAGTTCGAGGGCGCGGCGCATCATTGGGCAGTCGCTGCGGCGTTCTCGCCCTCAATCACCACGTCGTAGTCTTTGCGGAGCCGTGCGTAGTTGCTGGCCAGTGCGGCTTCGCGCTGGTCATTCTCCCATTCACGGGTAACGGCCTTGCGGGCCTCGTCCAGGGAAGGCACATAACCCGGTTTGCGCTCAGTGATGCGCAGCAGATGCACGCCGAATCCCGAGGGCACCGGGCCAACCCACTGCCCCACCGGCGCGGTTGCCAGTGCCTTCCCGAACTCATCACCGAAATCGCGGACAACGAGGTCCAGCGGCAGCTTGTCGACGCGGGTCGGCAACATGCTGCCCTGGCCCTGGGATTCGGGTGTTGCGCCCTTGTTCAGGGCAGCCAGCGATACCGTTATCGCGGACTCGAGCTGGTTCCCGTATCGGGCCGGATCGAAGAACACCTGCTCGAAGCTGAGCACGGGCGGCATCTGGAATTTCGCGGCATTCTTGCTCAGGTAGGCAGTCAGCTGCGCGTCGCTCGCCCCGCCGGACTTGCCCTCTTCTTCAATCAGCACTTCCAGTTTCTGGCGTACGCGGCGCTTGATGACCGGATCGTCCTTGACCAGGCCAAGGGCGACGCCTTCACGGAACAGGATTTCGTCCCGCACATAGCTGTCGACCAGCCCGTTCAGCTCAACGGCTGCAGGCGGTCGTGACCAGGTCGACTGGAACTGGGTGGCGAGTCCCGCGATCACTGCTCGATTGACTGTAATTCGATTGCCATCAGCGGATGGGGGCGCCACTTTGCCAAATAGGAGGAACAGCAGCAGGCCGATGAGCAGGAAGTGCAGCAGCGGCTCTTTCAGCAGCGCGGTGATTTTCAAACCCGGCTCCACATAAAAATGCGGCGGAGCTCAAGGCTCCGCCGCAGAGGGGTACGCGAATCGATCAGGCCGACATCAGTTGGGCGTGTACCAGATCGGCGAGGTGAAGGCGCGCTCCTGATGGATCATGGCTACATTCTTCGGCATCGAGACCTTGTAGCGCACCGCATCGTAGGCCGTCCACCGGGGCGTGGGAATTTCCAGGACGCGGACGTAGTAAACCGCCTTCAGTTTTGCATCGAAGTCGGGATCGCTCCAGCTGGCCACCAGTTCCGGGGCACCGATGCTGTTGACATAGGTGGCGGTCTTCAGATCAACCGTATTACCCACTGGCGGCAACTTTCCACCGGCATCCGGTTTGCGGTCACCCGCCCACTTCACGTCATAGATTTTTTCCTGCGTCTGGCCGTCTGCCGCGAGCCAGCCCTTGATGATCTGCACGCGATCAAGATTGGCGCCCTCCGGATCTTTCAATGCGGCAATCAGGAAGACAGGGGCCTTGCCCTCGGGGGCAGTCTTCAGGTCGCCGCCCATCGGCACGCCCTTCGTGTAGCCCGCTTTGACCAGGTCAGCAGTATCGCCGTCAGAAAAGTCGAAGCCACCGAAAAACCGAACCTTCATGCGCGGACCGGTGGTTGCGTAGGTTTCCCTGCGCTTCATCGCATCCCACAGCGCTTCGCGGGTATTGGCGGTTGCCCAGACTCCCATCCAGCCGGCTGCAGCCTGCTCCCAGCCATACTTAGCTGACGGAAACGGAAATTTCGCACATGTTGCCGCTTCTGCAGGGATAGGAAGTACCGGCAACTGGACCCCTGACAGGGCCAAAGTGATTACGGGGGATTTTAACGGAG
>JANNGT010000348.1:0-17425 GCA_031404015.1 Gammaproteobacteria bacterium
GGTTGTGATCGAGACGAACCATCGCAGTGAAGCACTTCGGGTCGAGGCTCGGTGCGTTCTTCATCGCGATGAGCGAATTCGTGTTGGCCGGGTTACCGACGACGAGCACGCGCACGTTGCGATCGGCGACGGCGTCCAGCGACTAGCCCTGCGCCGAGAAGATCTGCGCGTTGGCGAGCAGCAGGTCCTTGCGCTCCATGCCCGGCCCACGCGGGCGCGCCCCTACCAGCAACGCGGCGTGGCAATCCTTGAACGCGACCTTCGCGTCGTCCGTCGCGACAATCCTGTTCAGCGTCGGGAACGCGCAGTCATTGAGCTCCATGACGACGCCCTGCAGCGCGGCCAGCGCCGGCGTGATCTCGAGCAGGTGCAGGTTCACCGGTTGATCGGGGCCGAGCATCTGGCCCGAGGCCACGCGAAAGGCGAGGGCGTAACCGATCTGGCCTGCGGCGCCGGTGATGGCGACGTTCACGGGTGTCTTCATGGGGATTCTCTCTATGATGTCGGGCCCCGGGCCGTATGGGCAGGTCTACGCGCCGGCCGTTCATGCCTTGTCCGGGATCGGGCATTTTAACGCGCTGCAAAGCAACCCATGCCAGAAAGCCAGCACGTGGTGCTTGCAATGTGTTTAGTGTTGTAGTTAACTACAACACCAAGATTGCTGCACCAGTGAGGCCAACACCATGCGCAAGTCGGATCGAATCCTGGCGGCAGGCATCGCCGCCATCGTCTGGTTGGTTGCCGGGTACGCGTTGACCTCCAGGCCGATGGCCCAACGCGTCCGTACGCAAACGACCCTGGATGTTCACCCCAGCCAGGCCGTGGGCGGGCTGCGGACCGCATTTCTCTGAACGGGACGGCCGCGGGTGTTCTGCTACAGTAGAGCAGCGCACCACCACCGCCGAAACAACGCAAGGCATGGACTCCACCTGGAACGACAACCAGCCGATCTATCGTCAGCTCCGCGACAAGGTGGTGGCGATGATCCTCGAAGGCGTGCTCGCTGAGGGCGATGCCTTGCCGTCCGTGCGCAGCGTTGCGGCCGAGCACACGCTCAATCCGTTGACGGTGCTCAAGGGATACCAGCAGCTTGTCGACGAAGGGCTCGTGGAGAAAAGACGCGGCCGCGGCATGTTCGTGACGCCGAACGCGCGCGTGCATCTCATGCGCGACGAGCGCGAGAAATTCCTCGCAACGGAATGGCCGCGAGTGCTGTCGACGATCGAACGGCTGGGCCTCGACCCCCTGGAGCTGCTGCGGAAATGACGCTGAACCAGTGATTAGTGATTAGTGATTAGTGATTAGTGACTAGTGATTAGTGATTAGTGAGTAGTGATCTCCACCTCACTAATCACTAATCACTAATCACTATTCACTTCCTCACCTCACGGCATCCGCGCAGGCAGCAGCGACGCGTCGACCCTGCCCTGTGGCTGCGCCACGATGGTTGGCGGCAACATCTTGTACATGACCGGCGTCACCAGCCGACCGAGCAGCGTCGACGAGATGAGCCCGCCGATGATCACGATCGCGAGCGGTGAGTACAGCCCGGAGCCTTGCAGCGCGAGCGGCAGCAGGCCCCCGATTGCCGTGGCCGACGTCAGCAGGATCGGCAGGAATCGAATCTCGCCAGCCCGCGTGATCGCGTCGTCGAGCGCCACGCCCTGCTCGCGCAGCTGGTTCGTGAAGTCGACCAGCAGGATCGAATTCTTGATCTCGATGCCGATCAGCGCGACCAGGCCGATGGTCGCAGTGAATGACAGATCGTAGCCGGACACGAACAGCGCGATGAAGCCGCCCGCCATGCCGAGCGGGATCACTCCAGCCACGATCAGCATCGACCGGAAGCTGCCGAACTCCAGCACCAGCACCGACAGTATGCCGAACACAGCGACGAGCACGGCCGTGCCGATGCCGCCGAAACTCTCCTGCTGCGCCTCGAGTTCACCACCCGCGCGGATCGAATAACCCGGCGGCAATTCGAGTTTGCGCAGGCTCTGCAACACGCCCTGCGTGACCTCCGCCACGTTCATGTCCGCAGTCGGGTACGCGGTAAGCACGAACTCGCGCAGTCGATCGTGCCGGCTGATGGCGCTCGGTGCAGTGACGAAAGTGGGATCAATCAGTTGCCGCAGCGGCACCGGCTGCCCGTTGGCGGAAGCGACTTCAATGAATTCGATCGCCTCGAGCGTCTGCCGGCCCTGCATGGGCAGGCGCACCGTGATGTCGAATTCATCGCCGTCCGGCTCGCGAAACTGGCCGACGTTGAGGCCGGCGACGGCAGCGCGCACGGTGCGATCGACATCGGCCGGTGCGACACCGAACAGCGCCGCCTTGTCCGAATCGATGCGCAAGTCCAGGTCGGTGCGCAGGCGACGGGCGGGGTTGTCGACGTTGCGCGTGCCCCGCGTGGCCAGCATCAGTTGCTCGGCCTGGATCGCGAGTTGCTGCAACTGGTCCAGGTCGGGGCCGACGATCGCCATTTCGATCGGCGCGTTGATTGGCGGCCCGTTGCGGTAACTCTCGACGATGATGCGCGCGCCCGCGTAATCCGCGAACGCACGCCGCAGGTCCTCGAGCAGGGCCGGTGTGCTGCGCGGATCGTATTTCTGCAGTTCGACGAACACCTCGCCGACGTTGGCCTTCTTCTCTTCCGGGAAGATGTTGTAGTAGACGCGCGGGTTGCCGCGGCCGACGTTGGCGAAAACGTGCTTCACCTGCTCGTGACGCTGCAGCTCCGCTTCGATGAAACGCACCGCCTCATCCGTTTCGGCGAGGCTCGCGCCCGTCGGAGCTTCGATGGCAATGCGGAACTGCGGAATGTCCGCGTTGGGAAACAGGCTGAAGCCAAGCAGGGCCGTGAGCCCGAACGAGGCGAGCACGAAAACGAGCGCGGCCAGCAACGTCCGCTTCGGAGCGCCGAGCGCCACACGCAAGGCTGGCGCGTAGATACCGTGGATCACACGCATCAGCGCCTGCAGCACCTTGTTACCCTCGGCGCCGTGGCCGCCCGCCTGCAGGATCCGGCTGGCCAGGAACGGAATGACCGTCAGCGAAACGAGCAGCGATGCTGCCACCGTGAACAACACGGCCGCGGGCAGCGACCGGATGAAGATGCCCGCACCTTCCGGCAGGAACAGCAACGGCAGGAATGCGAAAAGCAGGGTCGCGGTGCAGCCGATGACAGCCATCGCGATCTGGTCAGTCGCCGCGATGGCCGCTTCGACACGCGAGTAGCCCGCGCGCAGGAACCGCTCGATGTTCTCGACCACCACGATCGAGTCGTCGACCAGCAGGCCCAGGGCGACCACGAAGCCTGCGATGGACAGCTGGTTGAGCGAGAAGCCCGAGAAATACAAAGCGGCCAGGCCGATCGAGAGCGACAACGGGATCGAGATCATCACGACGCTTGCGGCGCGCAGCCCCAACGGGATCAGCGTGAGCAACACCAGTGCAATCGCGATCCCGAAGTCGAGCGCCAGGCGGTCGAGCCGATGCTTGACGTTGCGCGTCTGGTCGAAGCCGCGCTCGAGCTGGACATGCTGCGGCAACGTCGGCGCGAACGATTCGAGGGTGCCTTCGATGTGGTCGCGCACGTCAAATACGTCCACGCGGTCCTTGGCGCTTGCCGTGATGAAGATCGCGCGCTGGCCGTTGTAGCGGCCGATGTACTGCTGCTCGCTGGTGTCCCAGGTGACTGCGGCGATGTCGCGCACGCGCACGACCCGACCGTTCCTGCTCGCGACCACGGTGTCGGCAACTTCGTCAAGCGAGTCATAGCTGCCAGACGTCTTCAGGTTGAACTTGCGCGACCCCAAGTCGACTGAACCGCCCGGGATGTCGGCGTTCTCGCCACGCACGGCGGCCTCGACCTGGCCCAGCGCGATGCCGGCCCGGCCCATGCGTTCCAGGTCGATGGCGATGCGGACTTCGGGCCTGGGCAGCGCAAACACCTCGCTGCGGCGCACGCCGGGCAGTGTCTCGATCCGGTCGCTGAGCGCGCGGCCCAGGTCATCCAGCTCGCGATACGAGGCGGTCTCGCTGACCAGCGCAACCTGCATGATGTTGACCAGCCCCGAACCCGCGCGCCTCACCTCCAAGCTCGCGATGTCGGGCGGGAGGTCCGCGCGAATGCGGTTCACTTCACGCAGGACCTCGTCGTACTTCTCGTCCGGGTCCTGGTCCCACTGGAACTCGACCTGGATGATGCCGACGCCGTCGAGCGAGCGGCTGTCCATGCGCTTGATCTCATCGAGCTCGCTGATTGCGTCCTCGATGGGATCGACGACCAGGCGCTCGATGTCAGCCGGGTCTGCGCCTGGGTACGATACGACGATGATCGGTATCGGCGCGTGGAACTCGGGGTCCTCGGCTCGCGGGATGTTCTTGAGCGTGCTGTAGCCGACGCCGAGCAGCAGGCCGAACAACAGCAGCGTGAACTGCCAGCGGCGGACCGCGAATTCCCATATACGCATGGCAGGTCAGCCCTGGCCGTCGTCGTCTTTGGTCGCGACGACGCGCACGGACCGACCGTCCGTGAGCCAGGCTGCGCCGTCCGTGATGACGGACTCGCCAAGGGCGAGACCGTCGGTGATGACGATCGATTCGCCAACCAGCGCGCCCAGGGACACGTCTTTGCGGCGGGCCACGTTGGTGGCGCGGTCCAGCACGTAAACCGTCGCGCGCTTGCCGTCTGCCTCGACGAGTGCCGCTACGGGAATGACCATCGCAGTCGCGGCCGCGCCTGGCAATGGCGCAAGGGGCAGCTTGACCTTGGCGACGAGTCCGCGCACGAACCTCGCGCCTGTGGGAGCAACCTCGACGTCGACCTCGAACGTGCCGTTCGTCCGATCGGCGGCTGCGCTGATGCGCGTCACCTTGCCTGCAAAGGTGCGCTCCGGGAACGCGTCGAACGTCACCTCGGCCGAGGCGCCTGCTGCAAGCCGCACGAGGTCGCGGTCGGCGAGGCCGACACGAACCACCCAGCCGGAGGTCGTCGACCCCAGGACCACGATGGTCTGCCCTGGCTGCACGAGTTCGCCCGCTTCGACCGTCCGCTCGAACACGATGCCATCGACGGGCGCTTCAATGCGCGCAAAGCTCGCGTTGAACCGCGTCGCTTCAAGACCGGAGCGTGCGAGGTTGTAAGCCGTGGTCAGGTTCTCCACTTGCTCCTCGGTGGCCACCTCGTCGGCGCGCAATCGCCTGGCACGTTCGAGATCGCGTCGGGCTTTCTCGACGCCTTCAGTCGCTTGGGAAACAGTCGCATTGACTTCCGCTTGCTTGAGCTCCGCCAATGCCTGGCCTTTGCGCACGGTATCGCCCGATTCGACGTGGACAGCGTCGACCACGCCACCGACCTTGAATGCGAGCCGGATTTCGTCGCGCGGCGCGAGCACGCCGACGGCCCGTGTCTGTGCGGCCACCCGTGCGCTCTGCACTGGCACCGTGTGCACGGCAGCGGGCTGGGACTCGCTGGGGGTGGTCGTGCTGTCGGAGCCGCAGGCCGCGAGCGCGGCGACAAGCGCCAGGAAGACCCAGAATCTGCACACCGCGTTCATTGCTGCAACTCCTGCCCTGCGCGTCGTGCGTCGCCAATCGAGTATTCGACCTCGGCAAGGCGCGCAAGGTATTCCGCGCGCACCCGCGTCACGTTGAGTTCGGCGTCCGTCTGGGCGCGTCGCGCGTCGATGAACTCCGCCTGGTTGATCTGGCCCAGGTCGCGCTTGCGGCTGGTGATCGCAAACGCGCCGCGCGCGGCGTCCACGCGCTTGGCCGCGGTTTCGAGCGACGCTTCCGCGACCTCGAAGTTTTCGACGGCCTGCTGCACTTCGAGGCGCACGCGCTGTCCCGCGAGGTCGCGAGAGGCACGAAGTTGCTCCGTCACCGCGCGTGCCTCTGCCAACGCGGCCTGGTCCGCGCCGCCGCGAAATAAATTGAAGCGCAGCACCAGCGACGCCAGCACGTACCGGTCGTCGGCCGCGAAGCCATAATCGGTGCCCTGGATGCCGGCCTCTGCGCCCAGCGCAAGCGACGGCTTGAACGCGGCGCGCGCGAGATCCTGCTGCGCCTCGCCCGCGGCGATCGCGGCGTCGAGGCTCTTCAATTCCTGCCGGCGCTGGCTCGCGACGTCCTGCAGCCTGGCGGCATCGGCGTTGCGGCCAGCGAGGTCGGCGAGCAGGCGCGTGCGGAAGCGCTCGATGGTCGCGGCGTCCAGTGCAGCTGCGGGCAGGGGCTGGTCAAGTGGCGCGTTACGCAACAGGTTGACGTAACTCTGGGCGATACGCGTGCGGCTCGCCGTGGCCACACGATCCTGTTCGACTTCCAGCACGTCGGCCTCGGCGCGATAGACGAGGTCGCGCGTCACCTTGCCATTGCGATACAGGCTGTCGTTGGCCCTGAGGTTCTCCCGAGTGGCGGCCAGGGTTGCATCGAGCACGGTCACCGCTTGCTGGGCTGCTATCCAGCGGTAGTACGCCTGCTTCACGTCGCGGACGACCTGCGAGCGCAATGCGGCGTCGTCAGCCGTGGCGCGCTCCACGTTCGCGCGTGAAGCATCCGCAGCCGGTCCTAGACGTGGTTCGTACAGCGGCTGCTCGAGCACCAGCTTCGTTTCCTGCTCGCGCTCGCGCAACAGCTCGATCGACTCGTTCTGCACGCGCGGAAAACGGGCCGGCTCGCCTTGCGCCGCGAGCATCTCGTCGAGGGTGGAGTAGACAGGGTTCAGCAGGTCGCCGACCGGAAAGTCGATCGTGCGGCCACCGTCGGCAACGCTGTACCGGGCGGCGAAATCAATCGCGGGCAGGTAGCGCGCGCGGGCCTGGTCGAGTGCAGCAAGACGTTGTTGCACCGACGCCCGCGAGGCGCGTAATTCCAGGTTGGCTGCAAGCGCTTCGTCGACGAGCTGCCGCAAGACGTCTTCCATCGTGCTCGCGGGCAGCGTCGAGGCCGGCGCGTTCGGTATCGCGGCGAGCACTGCGGGCGTCATGCCCATTGCGCACGCCAACAACACGAACATCGGCAGAGTGCACTTCATGGCTGCAGCGAGCGCAAAGCCAGGCTAAGTCCGTGCTCGATGAAAGCCTGCACCGGCGTGCCTTCGTGCTCGATCTGGCCGCCCTTGGTCGAGGCGATCTGGATCAATCCGTGCGAGAACGCCCACAGCGACAGCGCGGTCACGAATGGATCGCCGATATCCGCGCGGACCGAGCCATCGGCCACGCCCCGGTTCAGCGATTCGACGATGACCTCGTGGACGCGATGGCCGGCCGCTTCGCAGGCCGCTTCGTTGCATGGCGTGCCGTCTGCTGCGTGAGCGCCCGGCGGGTGCGCCTGGTAGCGGGCACAGGCGTCGAAGTAATGCGGGGTGACCACCGAGAACTCGAGGTAGGCACGACCAATCGCCTCGACTTCGGCGAGGCCGCTGGCACGACCCTCGCTCGCGGCGACGAACCGCGCCCGCAACGCTTCGAGCGAGCGCTCGACCAACGCCATGTGCAGGTCGTTCTTGTCCTTGAAATAGACGTAGAGCAACGCGCGGCTCAGCCGCGCCCGGCGCGCCACCTGGTCCATGGTGATCCCGTCCCAGCCCGTCTCGGCGTAAAGAGACTCGGCCGCGTCGACGATTTCGGCCCGCCGGCGATCCTTTTCTTCCTGGCGGCGTTCGATCAGGTAAGTCATGGGGCGGCATCGTGGCGGTCCGTTGACATGGTGTCAACCTCTGTACAGGTGTTTTTTCCGCTTTGCGACCAGCCGTTGGCTTCGCTCCGCGGCGCACCCGCCCATAGCCCGGGACGATGGCGCGCATCGTCAGGTTCTGTTGGTACGCCTTGCCGCCGCGCGGACAATACTCCCCAACGACGCGCCGTCGGCGCCGCAACCACCTAGTGAGGAAAACCTGATGCACTCCACCCGAAACGACTTGCCCCTGGCCACCCGTGCCGAGGTGGTCCCCCTGCTCAACGCCCAGCTGGCGGACGCCATCGACCTGCAATTGCAGGCGAAGCAGGCGCACTGGAACGTCAAGGGCCCCCACTTCATCGCCCTGCACGAGCTGTTCGACGAGGTCGCCAGCGGTCTCGGGGGCCACATCGACGACATGGCAGAACGGATCACGTCGCTCGGTGGCATTGCCGAGGGCACGATCCAGGCCGTCGCGGGAAGGTCGCAGCTGCCTGCCTATCCGTTGGCCCTGGCTGAAGGGTTCGCACACCTGACCACCCTCGCGGATGCCATGGCCCGCTTCGCCAGGAGCACGCGCGCGGCCATCGACGCAGCCGGCAAGGCGGGGGACGCGGACACCAGCGACCTGTTTACGGGCGTTTCGCGCAGCGCCGACAAGAACCTGTGGTTGCTCGAGGCGCACCTGCAGGCGGCGCGATAGGCAGGGGGATTACCCCATCAGCAGCCGGCCTTCAGCCTCCTGCACTTCTTCGGGGCGGCCCCACAGCACCAGCACGTCGCCGATCTTGAGCCTTGTCTCGGGATCGGGGTCGCGCCCGGTGATGCCTTCGCGGCGGATCGCACTGACCGTCACGCTGCCGCGATCCAGGCCCAATTCGCGAATCGTCTGACCCACGCCGCGCGCACCGGGCGGCAGCACGACGGTGTACAGCTGTTGCTGATCGACCCGGTCGTCGTCGACGCCGGGAGGCGCCCGGTTGTCGCGGCGCTGGAACACGGAGCGCAGGATCGCATAGCGCTCGTGTCGGATCTGTTCCGTGGTCTCGAGCACTTCCGTCGCAGGCACGCGCAGGAACAGCAGCACGTGCGACACCAGTGCGAGGCTGGTCTCGAAAATCCCCGGCACGACCTCGGTGGCGCCCGCGGCCTGCAACGGTTCGAGAAACCTGTCGTCTTCCGTGCGCACCAGCACCGGGACGTCGGCGCGGAGATGCCGCACTGCCCGCACGATGCGAATCGCCGTCTCCGGTTCGTCGAACGAGATGACGACGACCGAGGCTCGATCGAGCCCCAGCGCGCGCAGCACTTCGGGGTGGGTGGCATCGCCGTACACGACGGGCTCGCCCGCCATCCGCGCATCGCGCACGCGGAACGGATCGAAATCAAGCGCGATGAATTCGAAGGCGCGCCGGCCCAGCACGCGCGCCAGATTCTGTCCCACGCGACCAAAGCCGCAGATCATCACGTGCTCGCGCCGCGCGATTTCGCGGGTCGCGACCGTTTCGAGCGCGAGGTCGGAAGGTTGGGCCGGTGGGCGACGCAGGATGCGATCAGCGATGCGGCCGTTGTAGCGCACGAGCAGCGGGCCAAGCAGCATGCTGAACGCCACCGCCGTGAGCAGCGCCTGCACGATGCGGTCATCGACCGCGTCGCCGCGCAACAGCAACGTGAGCAGGGCAAAACCAAACTCACCGCCCATGCTGACGGTGATCGCCGTGCGCAATGCCTTGCGGCTGTTCGGCACGAACTGGCGCACGATCGTCGCGACGATGACGGCCTTGATCAGCACCAGCACCGCGATCAACAGCAGCACCAGCGGCAGTTGCGAAAGCAGCAACCTCAGGTCGAGCAGCATGCCGACGGAGACGAAGAACAGGCCGAGCAGGATGTCCTGGAACGGCTTGATGACCGCCTCGGTCTGGTGCTTGAACTCGGTCTCGGCCAGCAGCATGCCTGCCAGGAACCCGCCGAGCGCCATCGACAGGCCCAGTCGATCCGTGCCCCACGCCGCGAGCAAGGACACGAACAGCACCGTCAGCGTGAACGTCTCGGTGCTGCGGTGGCGCGCGATTTCGCGAAACAGCGGTCGCAGCAGCCAGCGGCCGACCACGAGCACGACCAGCAGCGCCAGCAAGCCGCGTCCCGCCATTCCCAGCAGCCACAGCGGCCCGGGCACTTCGCCGGACATGCTGAGTGCGGTCGCCAGTGCGAGCAATGGCGCGAAGGCAAGGTCCTGGAACAGCAGGATGCCGACGGCCAGCCGCGCGTGCGTGCGCGGCAATTCCATCTGGTCGCCGAGCTGGCGCAGGACGATCGCCGTCGAAGACATCGCGAGCGCGCCGCCGATGACGACGGCCGCGCCCGCGTTGACGCCGAAAGCGAACGCGATTCCACCGAACGCGAGTCCGCAGAACAGCATCTGCAGGCCGCCGATGCCGAGCACCTCGGACTTCATCGCCACCATGCGCGCGAGCGAGAACTCGAGGCCCAGCGTAAAGACCAGGAACACGACGCCGATCTCGGCCATGACCCGCACCGACGTGTCGTTCGGCACGAGGCCGAGCGCATGCGGTCCGAGCGTCATGCCGACGACCAGGTAGCCGATGATCGGTGGCAACCTGAAGCGGCGCACCAGGCTCAGCACGAGCAACGAGCCCGCGAGCAGGATCAGGATCTGGCTGAGGAAATCGTGCGCCATCGGCCCTCACGCGGTGGATGGTCCGATGCTAGCATCCCGTCGGAACAATCCCGTTCGTGGAGACCGCACCGATGACTGCCGACGTGACCGCCGTCGCGCCGTGCCGCGCCGGCCCCGATGCCGAACACGGCTGAATTCAGCGTCCGCGTCGACGCGGATCAGGGGCTGCTCGTGCTCGTGGGCGACTGCCGTGCGGTGGACATCGGCAGGCTGGAGTCCGCGCTCACTGCGTGGCACTCCGCGGGAGCGCGCAGTCTCGATCTGGAGCAAGCCGGATCGTTCGATATCGGACCGGCCTGGATCCTGAAACGCGCCCTTGCTGACACGACCGCCGCACCGGAAGTCCGCGGCAAGCCGCCGGGCCACTTCGCCTATCTTGATGAGCTGCTCGAAGGCGCCAGCGCCCGTACCGCGGACGTCGCGCCTGCCGAACGACCGCCCGTGCTGGTGCGGCTGGGTCAGTCGATCGAAGCACGTGGCAAGGCGTGGTACGAGGAACTGACGTATGGCGGGCACATACTCGTCGCGGCCGGCAGCGCGTGGCGCTCGTGGAAGCGGCTGCGCATCCCGTCCATCGTGCGACACGCCTACGAGACCGGATACCAGGCGGTGCCGGTTGTCGCTGTCATTGCATTCCTGATCAGCGTCATTTCCGCCTACATCAGTGCGCAACAACTGCGGCCGTACGGCGGCGAGATCTTCACGGTCGACATCGTCGCGCTGGGCGTGCTGCGCGAACTCGGCGTGCTGCTCACGGCGATCATGGTGGCGGGCCGCACCGGCAGCGCCTATGCAGCGGAACTCGGCGTCATGAAACTCAACGACGAGGTCGATGCGCTCGCGTCGATGGGCATCGACCCCTACGAAGTGCTGGTATTGCCACGCGTTCTCGGGCTGGTGATCGCGCTGCCGCTGCTGACGATCGTCGCGGATTTCATGGGACTGCTCGGCGGCGCGGTGCTCACGCGCTTCCTGATCGACCTGCCGTGGCCACAGTTTTTCACGCGGCTCGACGAAGCGGTCGGCCCGACGACGTTCTGGGCCGGCCTCGTCAAGGCGCCCGTCTTCGGCCTCCTGATCGGGCTGACGGGCACGCTGCGCGGGCTGCAGGTCCGCGACTCATCGCGCGAGCTGGGCCGGCTCACGACGGTGGCCGTGGTGCAGTCCATCTTCCTGGTGATATTCGCCGACGCGCTGTTCGCGATCTTCTTTCTCCAGATTGATTTCTGATGGCCGCCGCAACGCCCGAAGTCATCATCTCCGTCCGGGACGTGGTCAATCGCTTCGGCAAGCAGACCGTGCACGACGGCGTCTCGTTCGACGTGCATGCGGGCGAGGTGTTCGGCATCGTCGGCGGGTCCGGCAGTGGCAAGTCGGTACTGCTCAGGACCATGCTGGGGTTGCGCCGGCCAGACTCGGGCGTGGTCGAGGTCGAGGGCCGGGACATCACGCAGATGACCGACCGCGAGTTGCGCGACGTCAAGCGACGCTACGGCGTCACCTTCCAGCACGGCGCCTTGTTCACGTCGCTGACGGTTACCGAGAACATCATCCTGCCGCTCGTCGAATCGCTCCAGTTGCAGGAATCCACGCTGCAGAGCCTGGCCGAACTGCGCCTGCGGATGGTCGGACTGCCGGTCGACGCGGGGGCGAAATTTCCGGCGCAGCTGTCAGGCGGAATGATCAAGCGCGCGGCGTTGGCGCGAGCACTGTCCCTCGATCCGGTGCTGCTGTTCCTGGACGAACCCACGGCGGGCCTCGACCCCATCGCGGCCACGGCGTTCGACGATCTCGTGCTGTACTTGCGCCGCACGCTCGGTCTGACAGTGATCATGGTGACCCACGATCTGGACACCCTCGCGCGGACATGTGATCGTGTCGCGGTGCTCGTCGACCAGAAAGTGATCGTGGATACCCTTGCCGGCATCGTCCGCAACGAGCATCCCTGGATCCGTGACTATTTTCACGGCGCGCGCGGGCGCGTGATCGCGCCGGACCAGGGAGGCGACGTTCATGGAGCGTGACGCCAAGTACGTGACAGTCGCGCTCTTTGCGCTGGCCTGCGTGGCAGCAGCCGTCGCGTTCATATGGTGGTACTCCGGGCGTGGCGACCAGCGCGATTACCAGTCGTACGAGATCTACTTTGAAGGCACGGTCAGCGGCCTCTCGAAAGGCAGCCCGGTGCGTTACCTGGGCGTGGACGTCGGGCGAGTCAGCGGCCTGGCGATCGACAAGCTCGACGCTGGTCGCGTGCGAGTCGTCGCCGAAATCGACTCGACGGCGCCGATCTCGGGCGCCACGCTGGCGAAACTGGGATTTCTCGGTCTCACGGGCCTCCTGTACATCGACCTGCAGCAGGACCCCGATGCCAAGCCGTCCCGCCCGCTGGAGCAGGGCGCCGCGTACCCGGTGATCAACTCGCGCAAGGGCAGCATCGAAGCTTCCGCCGAGCGGCTGCCGGAAATCCTCGGACAGGCCATCGCGGTGCTCGGCCGCATCGAGCGCGTGTTGTCGGACGAACACCTGCGTTCGTTCGGGCAGTCGCTGGCCAACGTCGAGCAGGCATCGAGCGAGCTGCCCGCGATCATGAACGAAGCACGCGCGCTCGTGACCGAGTTGCGCAGCATTTCGAGTTCGACGCTGGCAATGGCCAACTCGCTCAACCAGACGCTGTCGCAGGCGCAGCCCGAATTGCAGGCGACGCTCACCCACGCGCGCGTTGCCGCGGAAAAGTTGTCGAAGACGGCTGACGGACTCGATCGCGTCGTGAACGGCGACGATGGCGCGCTCGGCAAGGCGGCCAGCGCGAGCGTCGCGGAACTGCAGCAACTCGTGATCGACGCGCGCGGCGCCAGCAGCGAAGTGCGCGACCTGGCGCGCACGTTGCGGGAAAAACCGTCCAGTGTGCTGTTGGAGCCGAGGGTGAACGGCGTGGAGATCCCGCGATGATGCAGGCTGCGTCGGTGACCCCTCGACAGTTCGCTCGCAACCGTCTCGCGTGCGCCGCGGCAATGGGCCTGCTGCTGACCGGTTGCACGGGCGGCCTGCTGCAGTCGTCCACGCCGGCGCCAGATACGTTTCGGCTGGGTTCCATGACGTCTCCGGCGCCGGCAGCAGGAGAGGCGTCCACTCCACTCGTTTACGGGATCGTCGTCACGCGGCCTCGTGCCGGTGGTTCGCTCGATACGGATCGGATCGCGGTCCGCGCAGCCGGCAACCGTTTCGATTACTACACGGGCGCCCGCTGGGCTAGTTCTGCACCGCAGATGTTGCAGGAACAGCTCGTCGAGGCGCTCGCCGCGACGGGCCAGTTTGGCGGTGGCGTGTTCGCCGCTCCCGCACGCGTTCCAACCGAACTGCTGCTCGACGTCGAACTGCGCCGTTTCGAGGCCGAGACAACCAGTACGGACGCGGGCACATCGAGCGCCGCGCCCGTGGTGCGCGTGCAGGTGCAGGCAAGCCTCGTCGACTCGCGGCGCGGTGTGCGCGTCACGAGCTTCGTCAGCGAGGCGACGGTGCCGGCCACGGAAAACCGGCTCGCCGCCGTGATCGCTGCATTCGAGCGCGCCAACGCGCAGGTCGTTACCGAGGTCGCTGCGAAAATCCACGCTGCGGCGGTGGCCCTGCCGCAGCGCTGACTGCGGCGCCTGCAACCATGTCTGTCAACTGCTGAGCCGTCGCTCTGCGACCTCGCCTGTCAGCGTCTCCTCGCCTAAGGTCACGTAGATCATCCGGTCTGACACCGCGAGATCAAAGTTCATGCGTCGGTCCAGGCGCGCAACGAACGCGGCGACCAGTTCGCGATCAATGCTGCAGATGCGCAGCGCGTCGGCGCGATGTATGCGCGCCCCGGCCAGGCGCGACAACAACTGCTCAATGTCACGGTGCACGTACAACGCCACGTTCGGCGCCGCTTTCGCCGCCTTGTGCAGTCGGAGCGCATCGGGCGCTCCCACCTCGATCCATGTCAGCAATGCGCCGGTCAGGTCGCGCACGGTGATTGCAGGCTCATCGGCGTCGGACAGGCCTTTCGAGAATTCGATGCCTTCCGCATATTCGAGGCAGTACGCCAGCAGGCGGGTGACGAGGTATTCAGCCGTCTCTGAGGGGTGACGCGCAACCCGAAGCGTCAGCGTCTCGTAGACGCCGCGATCGGCGTCGTTGAGACGAACCTCGAACACGTACATCGTTGCACCGAGCGCCATGGGATCAGCGCGGCAGCACGTCCAGCCGCTGCTCGAGTTCTGCGCGATCGCCGATGATCAGGCAATTGCGCGGCAGCACCGTCTCGTCGAGGCCCAGCGCGCCCTGGCCACCGAGCCAGATCGGCACGTCTTCGCCGATGTCGCCGCGAATCACCTCGAGCTGCACGGCAAGCTGCGGCAGGCTTTCGAGCAGGACCACGCTGACCGCGACGAGCGATGCGCCGACCTCGCGCGCGTAGCGCCCGATCTCTTCGGCGGGGAGGTCCGGCCCGAGGTAGTGGATCTTGAAACCGTGGCTGGCGCAGATCATCGCCGACATCAGCAGGCCGAGTTCGTGGCGCTCGCCGGGCAACGTCGCAAAGACGATCACGTCGCGGCGCGCGCTGCGGTCGAAGGTCTCGACGACGAGTCCAACGTGCTTGCGCACGCTGCTTGACACCATGCGCTCCTGCGCGATCGAGAACCGACCCATGTGCCAGCGCTCGCCAACTTCGCGCAGCAACGGTTCGAGCACTTCGTCGATCAGCCGCGCAGGCGTCAACAGCGAGATGGCGAGTGTCAGCGCCTGCTCACACGTCGCGGACGAATAGCGCTCCGCGCCTTCGAGTATCCGATCCACGAAACCCGCAGGAGCAGAAACGCCTGGAGCGGTCGGGCCCGGCGCATGGAGCAGGTCGACCAGCCCGGTCTCGTCCATGCTCGCGAGGCGACCGATGGAGTGGCCGCGTTCAGTCGCCTCGCGCAACCGCCGCAACCGCAGCACGTCCTCCGCGCCGTAAACGCGACGGCCCAGGTCGTCGCGCTGCGGGGAAACGATGCGGTAGCGGCGCTCCCAGGCCCGGAGTGTCTCCACCGTGAGGCCGGTGGCCTGGGAAACGGCCTTGATCGAATACATATAGAGGCATTTCTCGCTGCCCGGCCGATTGGATTCAGCGGGCAAGGCTTCGCGCCGGACGCGTCAGGCCGGCATCTGCAGGATCGGATGCTCTCCGGTGGCCTGCCGCAGCAGCAGTTCCAGGAACGCGCTGCTGGTGATCGCATCGCCAAACAGCCGGCCCTGTCCCAACTGGCAGCCGCTGTGCAGCAGAAAGTAGCGTTGTTCTGCAGTCTCGATGCCCTCGGCGATCACCTGCAGCCCCATGCTGCGCCCCATCTCGATGATCGTGCGCACGATCGTTGCATCGTCGGGGTCGGTGGCCGCATTGGTCACGAACGAGCGGTCGATTTTCAGCGTGCTGATCGGGAACTGCTGCAGGGCGCTCAAGGAAGAGTACCCTGTGCCGAAATCGTCGATCGACAAGTGCACGCCCATCGAACGCAATTCGTCGAGCAGCGGCAAGGTCTTTGCTGCATCGAGCATGAGCGTGGTCTCGGTGATTTCGAGTTCCACGCATGATGCTGGCACGTTGTGCCGCTCGAAGACGGAGCGGCAATGCGGAATGAAACTGGCCTGGCCCAGTTCCTTCAACGACAGGTTGATTGCGACACGGCCCGGATCGCTCACGCGTTGCTGCCATGCCTTGTAGTCGATGCACACCTGGTTCAGCACCCACGCACCGATGTCGAGAATCAGCCGCGATTCCTCCGCCAGCGGAATGAACTGCGATGGCGCAATCTCGCCATGGCCCGGCAGGCGCCAACGCAGCAGCGCTTCGGAGCCCACCACTTCGCCGCTCGCCAGGTCCACCTTCGGCTGGTAGCGCAGCACGAACTCGTCGCGCTCGAGCGCACGGCGCAACTTGGCCTTGAGCATCAGCCGCTCGACCGCGGCCGCATTCATCTCGGGGACGTAAAACGCGTGGCAGTTCCGGCCCTGCCGCTTGGCGTGATACATCGCTGCGTCTGCATTGCGGATCAGGTCGATGACGTTGTCGGCGTGTTCGGGCACCGTTGCCACGCCGATGCTGGCCGTGACGTCGATCTCCTGACCGGGCAGGTGCATGGGCTTGGCGATTTCTTCGAGTACCAATCGCGCGAGGTTGCGGCCCTGCTCGTGGCGCGCCTGCTCGCCTTCGACCGCTTCGGCAAAAACGGCGAACTCGTCGCCGGCGAGGCGGCCCGAGACTGATTCGCGCGGCAGCACGCGCGCGAGCCGCTCGCTCAGCGTCTCGAGCACCTTGTCGCCGGTCTCGTGCCCGAACGTGTCGTTGATTTCCTTGAAGTTGTCGATGTCCACGTAGAGCAGCACCAGGCCGTGCCCGGCGCGGGTGCTGCGGGTAATGGCCTGGTGCAGCAGGTGCTGGAACTGCATGCGGTTGGGCATCTTCGTGAGCGTGTCGAACCGCGCGAGGTAGCGGATGCGACGCTCGGCGCGCTTGCGAGCCGTGATGTCCCGCAGCACGAGGATGCGGCCGCGGTTGGAGCCTGCCTGGCCGCTGAGTGGCGACACGTGGATCGACACGGGGATGGTCTGGCCGCGCTCAGTGCGAATCACGGTTTCGCCCGGCTCGGCCTTGAACTGCGCAAGGTCGAACGCCGCGAGGTGGTCGAGCGCGATGAGTTCGCTGAACGTCACCCCCGCGAGGTCCTGCTCCGGCAGGCCGAACAGCGCGCCCGCCGCTGCGTTGGCGGTCTGCACGGTACCGCCGGGCGTCGTGACCAGCACCGCGTCGCTGATGCCATTCAGGACGTCGTCGAGGTAGTCGCGCGAAATCGTCGTGGTGGCGAGCGCCTGCCGCATTTGCTCGAGCGAGCGTTCCAGCGCCGCGACCTCGGCTACACCGCTGACCCCGACGGGCTCGGTGTGGCCGCCGAGTCCGATCGACTTCGCGTTGTCCATCAGCGAATTCAGCGCGCGATCGATGCGGCGCATGAGCAGGAAAATGACCAACCCCGCCGC
>JANNGT010000349.1:0-2096 GCA_031404015.1 Gammaproteobacteria bacterium
TTCGATCCGACTTACGCATGGTGGCCAACCTCTTCTGATGGAACTCCTTGGTGTTGTAGTTAACTACAACACTAAACACATTGCAAGCGCCACGTGCGGTCGGGTGCGGCTTTCTAGCGTGGGTTGCGTTGCAGCGCGTTAAAATGCCCTCCTTGGACAAGCCACGAACGGCCGGCGCGTAGACCTGCCCACAACGGCCCGGGACCCGACACCATAGAGAGAATCCCCATGAAGACTCCCGTCAACGTCGCCATCACCGGCGCCGCAGGCCAGATCGGTTACGCCCTCGCCTTTCGCGTGGCCTCGGGCCAGATGCTCGGCCCGGATCAACCGGTGAACCTGCACCTGCTCGAGATCACGCCGGCGCTGGCCGCGCTGCAGGGCGTCGTCATGGAACTCAATGACTGCGCGTTCCCGACACTGAACAAGATTGTCGCGACGGACGATGCCAAGGTCGCGTTCAAGGATTGCCACGCTGCCATGCTCGTCGGCGCGCGGCCGCGCGGGGCCGGGCATGGAGCGTAAGGACCTGCTGCTCGCAAACGCGCAGATCTTCTCGGTGCAGGGCAAGGCGCTGGACGCCGTCGCCGATCGCAACGTGCGCGTGCTCGTCGTCGGTAACCCGGCCAACACGAATACGCTCATCGCGATGAAGAACGCGCCGAGCCTGAGCCCGCAGTGCTTTACGGCGATGGTTCGCCTCGATCACAACCGCGCGCTGTCGCAACTCGCGGAAAAGACGGGCACGCACGTGACTGACCTCAAGCAGGTCATCATCTGGGGCAATCATTCGGCCACTCAATATCCGGACCTGCACCACGCGACCGTCGCGGGCAAGGCCGCGCTTTCGCTGGTCGACCAGTCCTGGTACGCCGACACGTTCATCCCGGTCGTACAGCAGCGCGGTGCTGCGATCATCAAGGCCCGCGGTCAGTCGTCCGCGGCGTCGGCGGCCTCGGCCGCGATCGATCACATCCGTGACTGGGCGCTCGGTTCGGCAGCGGGCGACTGGGTGTCGATGGGTGTGCCCTCGGACGGCAGCTATGGCATCGCCGAAGGCGTGATCTATGGCTTCCCCGTGACGTGCAGCGGCGGCAAGTACCAGATCGTGCAGGGACTCGCGATCAACGAGTTCAGCCGCGCCCGCATGGACGCGACCCACAAGGAACTGCTCGAAGAGCGGGACGGCGTCAAAGATCTTCTCTAGGAAGGGGTTAGGGGTTACGGAAAGGGGTTAGGGGATAGGGGTTAGTCGGAAGCGCAGCTTCACCGGTTTCCGCAACGAAATCGCAAAAAGACGGCCTAAAAGATGGGCGGTGGATGCGGATCCGTCGCCCGTTTTGCCAAGAACAATAATGACCGGCGAACAGAAAAAGCGGTTGCGCGACGTCGTCTTCGGACCGCCGCGCGACCCGATGGCTCCCGAGACGCGCAAGCACATCGCGCTGGCGGCCTTCCTGGCCTGGATCGGCATCGGTGCCGACGGGTTGTCCTCCTCGGCCTACGGCCCTGCCGAAGCATTCATTGCGCTCGGCTCACACAGCCAGCTCGCGTTGTACCTGGCGATCGCCACGGCATTCACCGTGTTCGTGATTTCGATGGCCTACAACCAGGTCATCGAGCTGTTCCCGAACGGCGGCGGCGGTTACAAGGTTGCGACCAAGCTCGTTGGCCCGTATGCGGGCCTGGTCGCCGGATCGGCGTTGATCGTCGATTACGTGCTGACCATTGCGATCTCCGCGGCGAGCGGCATCGACGCGCTGTTCAGCCTGTTGCCTCCAGTGCACCAGGTAGTGAAGCTCGAAGCGGCAATTGCCATCGTCGTGCTGCTGATCTACCTGAACCTGCGCGGCATGCGTGAATCGATCAGCCTGCTGGCGCCGATCTTCATCGGGTTCTGCATCACGCATTTCGCGCTGATCGGGTACGGCATCTGGGCGCACCAGGATGGGCTCACCCTGGAAGTGCAGCAGACCATTGAGCAAACCCACGCGCTTGCAGGACAGTCCGGCTGGTTCTTCGTGATCGCGTTATTCCTCAAGGCCTACTCGCTCGGCGGCGGCACTTACACCGGCATTGAGGCAGTCTCGAACAAC
>JANNGT010000350.1:0-5532 GCA_031404015.1 Gammaproteobacteria bacterium
GGCCGTGCGCGCCTCGCCCCGGAGCAACGCGATCAATTGTTCCGTGATGCCAGGCTGCGATGGATCCAGGTGCAGGTCCGAGAGCAGCAGCGTCGTGCGGCGGTCGGCGCTCACTGGGAGACGTCGGCCTCGCCGAGAACCCGTGCGCTCACGATCACGACGGGTTCCAGGGGCGTGTCTTCCGCGAACGTTGCACGTGCGCCCGTCGCGCTGCTGGCAATCCGATCGACGACCTCCATGCCTTCGACGACGCGTCCGAACACGGCGTAGCCCCAGCGCGATGGCGAGGGGTCGAGTGCGATGTTGTCGACCACGTTGACGAAGAACTGCGCGTTGCCGCTGTGCGGATCACCCGTGCGGGCCATTGCGACCGTACCCCGACGGTTGCTGAGCCCGTTGCCGCTCTCGTTGGGGACACCGGCCCGCACGGGCTTCTCGACGCCGTCCGGCAGGTAACCCCCGCCCTGGACCATGAAGTTGCCGATCACCCTGTGGAAGATCGTGCCGTCGTAATGCCGGTCGCGCACGTACTGCAGGAAGTTGGCGACCGAGAGCGGTGCCCGACCCACATCGACTTCGAGCGTAAATGCGCCGAGCGAAGTCTCGATGCGGACCTTGGAGGTCCCGAGCGTTGCGGCATCCTGTGTCCACGCCGGCTGCGCCCAGGCGAAAATCGCAACGAGGGTCAACAGCGAACGCAGCAGGGTCGAAATTCTTGGCGACATGGGCATCCGGAGGTAGCACGACTCCGTGCGGATGGTATGCGCACCGGGGCCCGCGGGCCAGCACACGAGGAGGCCGCCGGCCGTATCCGGTAAGATGCGCGGCCATGCCTGACCCAGCACTCACCACACGTTTCGCGCCCAGTCCCACCGGGTCACTGCACCTCGGTAACGCGCGCACGGCACTGTTCAGCTGGCTGGCGGCACGGACCACCGGCGGGCGCTTCGTGCTGCGGGTCGAGGACACCGACGCGGGGCGCAGCCAGGATGCCTTGCTCGAGCGCCAGCTGCAGGAGCTGCATTGGCTGGGACTCGACTGGGATGAAGGCCCGGGCGTCGGCGGCCCGCACGAGCCGTATCGGCAGAGCGAGCGGGGTGCCTTTTACGCCGAAGCCCTGGTGCGTTTCGCAGCCGCTGGCCAGACATACCCCTGCTTCTGCTCGCCCGAAGAGCTCCAGCTTTCGCGCAAAGCGCAGCTGAGCGCGGGCCGGCCACCGCGCTATGCACGTACCTGCGCGTCACTCAGTGCAGACGAAGTGCAGCGACGCGTCACCGCGGGACGGCGGCCTGCGATACGTTTCCGCGTGCCCGACCACCGGGTGGTCGAGTTTCAAGATCGGATCCACGGGCCGCAACGATTCCAGTCGGATGACATCGGCGACTTCGTCATTGCGCGCAACGATGGCAGCGTTTCGTTCTTCCTCGGCAATGCGCTGGACGACTCGGCGATGGGCATCACGCTGGTGCTGCGCGGCGACGACCACCTCGCCAATACGCCGCGGCAGTTGCTGCTGCTGGAGGCGCTGGGCATGGCGCGTCCGGATTATGGCCATCTGCCGTTGGTCCTGGCGCCGAGCGGCACGCCGCTTTCAAAGCGCGAGGGTGCCGCGAGCCTGACCGACCTGCGCGCGCAGGGGTACCTGCCGGCTGCGATCTGCAATTACCTGCTGCGGCTCGGTCATGCTGCCGGACATGACGGCTGGTTGCCGATGGAGCAGCTGTCGGCGCACTTCGATTTGAGTCGCACGAGTCACTCGGCGGCGCGATTCGATGAAGCGCAGCTGCGACACTGGCAGCGCGAGGCTGTCATGCACGCGACCGATGCGGAGATCGAACAGTGGCTGGGCGCGCATCTCGATGCGCTCGGTGCAGATGCCGAGCGCAAGGCGTTCGTTGGCGTCGTGAGGGGCAACGTGCTGTTGCCCGGGGACGTCGATGAACTCGTCACGGTCGTCGCGAGCGAAAGCGTGCCAGTGTCGGACGAGGCGGCCGTGCAGATTGCGGAGGCCGGCGCTGAATTCTTTGCCAGCGCTACCGCCGTGTTCGAAGCCCATGCAACGGATTTCAAGGCGTGGACGCGGGCGATTGCCGAAGCCACCGGGCGCAAGGGCGCGAAGCTGTTCATGCCGCTGCGCTCCGCATTGACGGGCGCGACGCACGGGCCGGAGCTCGCACCGCTCGTCGGCCTCATGGGGGCGAAGCGAGTCCTCGGCCGGCTCGCATCGGCACGGCTGCTTGCCTCTCGCCACTGACTTCACGAATACCGATTCAAAGCCGAACGCACCCACCATGCTGCAGATCCACAATTCGCTGACCGGACGCAAGGAAGTCTTCACGCCGCTCGAGCCCGGCAAGGTCCGTATGTACGTGTGCGGCATCACGGTGTACGACTACTGCCACCTCGGTCACGCCCGCATGCTGATCGTGTTCGACGTCGTGCGCAGGCACCTCGAGGCGTTGGGCTATGACGTCACCTTCGTTCGCAACATCACGGACATCGACGACAAGATTATCCAGCGCGCGCAAGCCAATGGCGAGCCGATGCAGGCGCTCACGGAGCGCTTTATCACGGCATACCAGGAGGATTGCGCGGCGCTCGGCGTGCATTTAGGCGACCACGAGCCGCGGGCGACGGAGTTCCTCGCGCAGATCGTCGCGATGGTGCAGACGTTGGTCGACAAGGGCTACGCGTACGCCGCCAGCAATGGCGACGTGTATTACGCGGTGGCCAAGTTCGAGCGGTACGGACAGCTGTCGGGCAAGCGATTGGCGGACCTGCGTGCCGGTGCGCGCATCGAAGTGGATGAGTCCAAGCGCGACCCGCTCGATTTCGTCCTGTGGAAGGCCGCCAAGCCAGGTGAGCCCGCGTGGGACTCGCCCTGGGGCAGAGGGCGGCCGGGCTGGCACATCGAGTGCTCGGCCATGTCGGTCGACATCCTCGGGCCGCACTTCGACATTCACGGCGGGGGCATGGACCTCAAGTTTCCGCACCACGAGAACGAGATCGCGCAGACCTGCGCGGCGTTAGACTCACCGTTCGTGAACGTCTGGATGCACAACGGCTTCGTGCGCGTCGACGACGAGAAGATGTCGAAGTCGCTCGGCAACTTCTTCACGGTGCGCGAGGTGCTCGAGTGGGTGCGCGACCCGGAAGTGGTGCGTTACTTCATCGTCAACAGCCAGTATCGCGGGCCGATCAACTACACGCCCGACAGCTTCGCGCAGGCGGACGCGGCGCTCGAGGGGTTGTATACGTCGTTGCGCGGCGTTCCCGTTTCTGACACCTCTCCCACTTTAGTGGGAGAGGTCGGCCGCAGGCCGGGTGAGGGCAGCGCGGGTGAGGGCAGTGCCACCGCACGCTTCATCGCCGCGATGGACGACGACTTCAATACGCCGATCGCGGTGTCTGAACTGCAGGCGCTTGCGCGTGAGATCAACAAGGCCAAAGCGGCCGGTGATCTCGATAAGGCGGCGAGACTGGCCGCAGAGATGCGCTTGCTCGGTGCACGGCTCGGGTTGCTCGGACTGGAGCCGGAAGTGTTCCTGCGCAAGGTTGCGAAGCGAGTGCACCGCGATGTGTCAGACGTCATCAAGCCGGTCATCACCGAAGGTGCAGCGCTTGCCGACGCCGACATCGAACGCCTGATCGACGAGCGTGCCGCTGCGCGCAAAGCGAAAGACTTCAAGGAATCGGATCGCATCCGCGACCTGCTGGCATCCAATGGCGTGCAGCTTGAAGACCAGCCCGGTGGCCGGACACTCTGGCGTCGCGGCTGAACCGCTCCCAACGTAAGGAGAGGTCCCGCGATGCGCGAGTGAGGGCCCCGGCGTTCGTCTCAGTGCTTGATCCGCTGCAGCGCTGATTCGAGCGTGTTCTTCATCAGCATCGCGACGGTCATCGGGCCGACGCCTCCCGGCACCGGTGTGATGAACGACGCATTGCGCCGCGCCACTTCGAACTCCACGTCACCCACCAGTTTGCCGTCCGGCAGGCGATTGATGCCCACATCGATCACGACGGCACCGGGCTTCACCCATTCGCCCCGCACGATGCCGGGTTTGCCGACCGCAACGACGAGGATGTCCGCCATCGCGACGTGTTGCTGCAGGTTCTGCGTGAACCGGTGACACACCGTCACGGTCGCGCCCGACAGCAGCAACTCCAGCGCCATCGGGCGGCCGACGATGTTCGATGCACCGACCACCACGCAGTGCTTGCCCTTCACCTGGATGCCGGACTTCTCGAGCAGTCGCACCACGCCATACGGCGTGCACGGGCGGATCAGCGGATGACGCAGCATCAATCGGCCGATGTTGAACGGATGAAAGCCGTCGACGTCCTTGGCCGGATCGATCGCTTCGATGACGTGACGCTCGTCGATGTGGTCGGGCAGCGGCACTTGCACCAGGATGCCGTCGATGGTGTGGTCGGCGTTGAGTTGCTCGATCAGCGAGAGCAGCTCGGTTTCGGTCGTGGATTGGGCCAGGTCGTAGCTCGACGAGACGATGCCAGAGTCCTCGCATGCCAAACGCTTGTTGCGCACGTAGACCTGTGACGCCGGATTGTCGCCCACCAGGATGACGGCCAGGCCGGGGCGGCGCAGTCCCTTGTCGGCGAGCCGGTCCGTTGCGACGCGCACTTCGCGCCTTATGTCGCCGGCGATGGCCTTGCCATCGATGACTTTGGCGCCGGATTCGTTGTTGGGCATCGCTGGTCGCCTCGCAGATCACGGCCGTAAAATGGCCAAGCCCGCCATTTTCGCAGAGCGCACCCTGTATTGTCGTCCACCGGGGACAATCCTAAATTGACGCTGTGGGGGTCGATCCGTATGATTCGCGCTCCCGTGCGGGTCCGCGGTCGACGATGGCGTCGGAAGCGGCCTGGCGACGATCAGTCGAGCATGGCGGGGCATGGCGCAGTCTGGTAGCGCATCTGCTTTGGGAGCAGAGGGTCGGGGGTTCGAATCCCTCTGCCCCGACCACTCGGGTGATGCGATCTTCTGCTGCAGGCGCCCGTAGCTCAGTCCGGATAGAGCATCGGCCTTCTAAGCCGAGGGTCGCAGGTTCGAGTCCTGCCGGGCGCGCCACCAGCGCGGATGGCAGGACGAGAAGTTGCGAGCAAGCAGGTTCGACTAAAGTTGTAAGGGACAACTTTGGACTGCGCAGCAGGCGCGAACGCGTGCCGGCCAGGGAGGAAGAGGCACAGTCCTGCCGGGCGCGCCATCGAGTTGCTGGACTGCGCGGGGCAGGACGAGAAGCTGCGACGGTCGCAGGTTCGACAAAATTGCAGGGAGCAATTTTGAAACGCGAAGGCGGGCCCAGTGGGCGCCGGCCATGGAAGGCAAAGGCGTAATCCTGCCGGGCTCCGGAGGGATTGGCGCTGAGAGTCCGAGCGAGTAGCGCCAGGAAAGATTGATCGGGTACGACGATGGTGGACGTAGCTCAGCTGGCAGAGCTCCGGGTTGTGGTCCCGGCGGTCGTGGGTTCGAGCCCCATCGTCCACCCCAATCACCATCAATCAAGATGGGCC
>JANNGT010000351.1:0-5398 GCA_031404015.1 Gammaproteobacteria bacterium
GTGCGGTCCTCGGCGTCCATGTCGATCCACGACAGGCCGGCACGCCAGCCGATCGACTCACCGAGGTCACCGCCGAGGTCAGTGAACAGCGTCGTGCCGTTGAGTCCGTTACGCGCGAGGCGCGTGCCGGGGAACACACCGCCGTTGCCGGTTTCCGCGCCAAATTCCAGGAACAGGGCCGTCGGCGCGAGCCACTTCACCTGCACGCCATCCTGGCCGTACTGTCCGCCGAAAAAAGCCTGATACGCGAGAGGCTGGTCGACAAAGTCCCAGGCGTGGGCGTGGATCTCATTGAGGTAGCCAAAGCCTGAGAAGAAGCGGCCGCCCTTGACCGTGAAGCCAGCGGGCAGCGAAGTGGTTCGGGCGAACGCCTCCTCCACGCCAATCTCGCCTTCGGCAGACAGCGCCATCGTCAGTGCGGCCGTGAAGTACGGGTCGACGCTCGCTGCCAACGTGATCTCCGATTCACCCAGGTTGAAGCTGCGCTCGCCCGGTCCGATTTCGCCGCCGTTCGGCATGAAGCCGGCGAAGTTAAAGTCGCTTGGGTCCTGCGACAGGTCCGCGTAATTGCCGGCCAGGATCACCGAGATCGCGGGATTGAAGGCGGACGAGTTGCGCGCTGGTGCGGCTGCCACCACCGGCGGCGATTCGAGCGGCGACGTATCCGCCGCAGGCGCTGCCGCAGCCGGGGCAGCCGTGCCGGCCGCAGCACTCGCGGCAACCTCCAGCTGGTCGATGCGGGCTTCGAGCGCGCTGACCTGCGCGGAATAGTGTGTTTTCAGTGCCGCAATTTCGGCACGCAGCGTGGCGACGTCGTCGGCCGCGCGGCTGGCGGTGGGAGCGAGCAAGATCCCTGCGGCGACCGCAGGCGTGACCAGACGGGAAACGTATCCCATGGACTAAATCCTCGATGAACGAATGAAGGTCGACCAGCCGTGTGCGGCCGGTGGTTTCGAGCGAAACGACCGTTCAGCGAGGAGGGGCGCGGGCGGCGAAGGGGCGACGGGCGGCAAGCAGCACGACCGCGTCGTGCCTGGAAGCTTGCAGGTCGCCGGAGCGACGCAGCCCTAGGAACAGGATTGCCGCTGCGCCGGCGGCCATGACGAACAACGGGGCGTGCGAAACGCACTCCTTGCACAGACTGGCGCGCTCGCCGGCAGGCACCGCCGTATCGGAGCCGCTGGCGGCGTGACTCAGCTCGTGCAGGAACGCCGCCGATTGCGCGCAGAGGAACGCAATCAGTGCGAAACAGGCGAGCCAATGTCGGCGCGATCGGGTCAGAGTGTTACTCCGGTGCGATAGCGCGATACTAGCGGAAAGCCCCGTGTCCCGCTCGCGGTGCCACCCTGGATGCTATAGATTAAGCATGCTCGCAATTTTTGCCAAAAACGCTCCAGTACGCTTCCTTGGCGCGTGCGCGTGGTGGGCCCTGCTCGTTGCCTCGGGGCCGCCGGCTCGAGCGCAGGAGGCGCCTCCGCCGACGCTGCCGCCCACACCGCTCGAGGAAGTCCTCGTTTCGGCGCCGGAGCCGCGCTACGTCGCGCCCAACACACGCGATTCCATCGGCCGCATCTGGGCGCCCGTCCTGATCAACGGCAAGGGACCTTTTCGGCTGGTGCTCGACACCGGCGCCAGTCGCTCGGCCGTGACGCAGCGGGTCGTCGACCGTGCGGGCCTGCCGCTGCAACCGAAGCCCGTCGCACTGCGCGGCGTGACAGGGACCGCCGTCGTTCCAGCGGTGAAGGCGGAGACCCTGGCATTCGGCGAGCTCGTGATCGAGAACTCCGTCATGCCTGTCGTGGCCGACGCGTTTGGCGGCGCGGACGGCGTGCTGGGCAGCGACGGCATGGGCGACAAGCGCATCGAGATCCAGTTCCTGCGCGATCGCATCACCATTGCGCGGTCGCGCAACCAGCGCGCTGCCGAAGGGTTCGCGGTCATGCCGTTCAAGCATGCGCACAACCGCGGCATGCGCGTCGACGCGATGGTCGGGCCTATCCGGACTACGGCGCTGATCGATTCCGGCGCGCAGGTGACCGTCGGGAATCTTGCGCTGCGGGAAGCGCTGGCGCGTCGTCGCAACGAGCTGAACACTTATGACCAGTCCATCATGGGCGTCACCGAGCAGATCCAGGCTGCCACGCGTGTGCGCATACCGAGCATCGTCGCGGGCGGGCTCATCGTGAAGAACCCCAACATCCTGTTCAGTGACCTCCACATCCTGGGCTACTGGCAACTCAACGCGAACCCGGCGCTGGTCATCGGCATGGACGTGCTGGGCTCGCTCGATACGCTGATAATCGACTATCGTCGCAACGAACTGCACGTCAAGACGCGTCGCCTGTGAGCGAGGAACCATGGCCAACACCGCCGTCGTCGCCGAAAGACTCTATTTTGGCGAGGGCCCGCGCTGGCACGAGGGCCGGCTGTGGTTCAGCGATTTCTACGATCACGCGGTCAAGTCAGTCGGCGACGATGGCGTGTTGCGCACGGAACTGCAGCTGGACGATCAGCCGAGCGGGCTCGGCTGGCTGCCCGACGGACGTGCTCGCGCGCGTCGATCCCGATGGCAGCCTGCACGTGGCGGGTCCCGACATGCACTTCCCGAACGGCAGCGTGATCACGCCGGACGGTCGCACGTTGAATGCAGGCAGACCAGTCGCAAGGCGGCCGGCGCGGTCGTAGCGGACCCGTGGTCTGGACAGACAGGAAGACGAGGACAGCTGCGCCGCCGGCCATGGCCAGCAGCGGCGCGTGCGAGACGCATTCCTTGCAGAGACTGGTGCGCTCGCCGGCCGGAAGCTGCTGGTCGGGCCCGCTGGCAGCATGGCTGAATTCATGCAGCAACGCGGCCGATTGCGCGAACAGAAACGCAATCAGCGCAAAGCCGATGAGCCAGCTTTTCCGCATCGATTCCAGGACCCAGCACTCCGTGGCCGAGCGTCGATGGTAGCGGCAAGACGGCTGGTTGTTCGTGGGGGCTTGGTCGCTCAGCCTGCCGGTCGCGGGTCAGGCGCCGCATCCAGCTGTGCAAGTGTGGCTCGCGCCTCGTCGAGGCCGGGATAGCCAGCGCCTTCGACGACCGCCGCCCGCAGGCTCGCTCGAGCCGCCTGGACCTGCCCAGCCTGCAACTGCGCCATACCGAGGTGGTACCGCATCGCGGGCGCGTCGGGGGCCAACGCAACGGCTTTCGCCAGTGCCGTCACGGCCGCGCTGGACTGCCCGCGCAAATGGAGTACCCAGCCATAAGTATCCAGCAAGGCGGGATTGGCCGAGCTCCGGAAACGCTCGCTCAGTTTGCCAGCCCGGGCGAGGCTGGCGGAATCCTTGCGATGAGTCACCAACAACAAGGCAAGGTTGTTCGCCGCCACGTCGTTGGCGGGCTGCAGCGCAAGGAATTTTTCGTAAACCTGCATGGCCTCGCCAGGGCGGCCGAGACGTTCATGGAGGGAGGCGAGTTCGGTGACCAGCGCCAGGACCGGGCCCGTCGCGGCCATGCCCCGCTCGAAGGTCGCGACAGCCGCCGCGGGTCGGCGCTGCTCGAGCTGGGTCTGCGCCAATCCGTGATAAGGCCGCCAGTCCGCCGGAGCGTAGCCGATCGCGGTCTCGAAGCTGCGTGCCGCCGCGGCCGGCTCGTGCCGGGCGAGTTGAACCACGCCGGTCAGGTAATACCCGAGCGACTGACTGGGTGCGACAGCCGTGATACGACCGGCAGTCGATAGCGCCGCGTCGAGGTCCTGGCTGGCGACTTGCACCTGGTACAGCGCCGTGAGCGCCTGCAGGCTGCCCGGGTCATCCTTGACCAACTGTTCGATGACGGGCAGCGCCGACCGCGGCTTGCCGCTACGCAGCAGGAGTTCCGCCAGGTCGAGTCGAGCCGCGAGGTCACGCGGAGCCGCCGTCACTGCCGCACGCAGCGCATCTTCCGCCAGTGTTGGGTCGCCTGCCTGCACGTGCGCCCGGGCCAGCGCACGACGGATCGGCACCGAGTCTGGCTGGGCTCGCAACAACGTGCGCAGGTCGGCGATCGCTGCGTCGACGTCGCCCTTCGCCAGCGCCAGGTCAGCACGCAACGCCAGCGCGTCCGCGTCGTCTGCGTTGTGTTCCAGCACCTCGCTGACCAGCGCAGCCGCTGCAGCGTTCGCCCCTCTCCGCAGCTTCAGCGCCGCCAGACGGTTGCGTGCGACCAGCCCTTGCGGCCCGGTGCCCTCGTTCGCCACGACTTCCCGATAGGCCCGTTCGGCGGCCTCCGGCTGGTCGCGTGCAAGATAGTGGTCCCCGATACCGAGCAGCAACGACGGGTTGCCTGCCTGCGCCTCCCAGATCTCTGCGAGGTACTTGTCAGCCGTGGCTTGCGAGCGCTGCGTGGCGAGAAAGTGGGCGAGCGCGAGCTTCGCATCGGCGCGTTCCGGATAGGCCTTGGTGGCGTCGCGCAGCGTGGCCTCTGCGCCGTCGATGTCCTTGTTGACGAGCAGCAATTGCGCGAGTCGGTAGCGATGCGCGAGCTGCGCCGGCTCGAGGCGGATCACCTCGCGCAATTGCACGGCGGCCTCTGCCGGCAACCGCTGGTCGAGTTGCAGTTGCGCCAGCACCAGCCGCAGGTCGATCGACTGCGGATTCGCCCCAACCGCCTTGTGCAGCAGTGCCAGTGCGGCTGCCGGCTGGCCGTCGCGGCGCAGGATGCCACCCAGCACCGCTGCCGCGTCTTCGCTCCCGGCGTCGAGGGCAACGGCACGTGCCGCGTCGCGACGCGCCGAGTCGACGTCGCCTTGTTGCAGCCGAGCCGCCGCCCGCACGCTCAACAGCAGCGCATCGTCCGGCGACGCCTGCAACGCCGACTCGATGGTTGCGAGTGCGCGATCCGGCGCTCCCGCCAGCACCAGCAGCCGCCCCAGGCTGCCGCAGGCTGCGGAATTTGCCGAGTCGGCCGCGATCGCCGACTGGTACAGCTGGACGGCCTCCGAGAAATTGCCTAGTTTCTCGGCCGCAGCACCTGCCCGCACGCGCGCCGAGGTATCGGCGGGATCGAGCTGGATGGCATTGCGGAATTCGAGCAACGCCGTGCCATAGGCACGTTCGGCCATCAGTCGCTCGCCTTGCGCGATAAAACGGGCCTTGCGTTCCTCGGGACTGCTGCAACCCGCGATGACCGCGAACATGGCCAGAGCCGCGAGCCAGGCTGGCAGCGCCCGGACGGTAGACGTGTTCAGTCGCATGCGCCTTGCATTCCAGCGCCGCAGTCTATCGGGCCTATCGCCGCTTGCACTACAAACCAGCACTGGCATGGCAGTGGGCCATGGAGATAGACCGTCGCAGCCCTGATTTTGAAGCAGCAGAAACTCGCGATCTGCTGTCTCACCCCGTTGAAGTCCCACGATTCGTAACATCGACCATCACC
>JANNGT010000352.1:0-1701 GCA_031404015.1 Gammaproteobacteria bacterium
CACACTGCCTGAGAACATGCGGCGCAGGCTGGACGTGGTGGACTTCGCTACCCCGGTTCAGACCGTCAGTGCGTTCCAGCAGGGCGAGAACGTGCGCATGGTCATCGAGGCCAAGGGGCAGTGGGAGCACAACGCCTACCAGTCCGACACGCAGTTCGTGGTCGAAGTGAAGCCGATCGTGGCGGACCCTTCGCGCGCCACCCAGCGCGGCCGCTATACCGGCGAGAAGCTCTCGCTTAATTTCCAGAGCGTCGAAGTGCGGGCGGTGCTGAACGTCATCGCCGATTTCACGGACCTGAATATCATCACCAGCGACACGGTTGCGGGCAGCATCACGCTGCGGCTGAAGGACGTGCCCTGGGACCAGGCGCTCGACATCATCCTGCAGACGCGCGGACTCGACATGCGCAAGTCCGGCAACGTGATCTGGATCGCTCCACGCGACGAGCTCGCAACGCGCGAGAAGCTGGCGCTCGAGGCGCAGTCGCAGATCAGCGAACTGGAGCAAACGCGCACCGAGGCGTTCCAGATGAATTACCAGAAAGCGGCCGACGTGCAAAGGCTGCTTTCCGATGCGACGCAGCGCATGCTTTCCAAGCGCGGCAGCGCGGTAGTGGATGCGCGCACCAATACACTGTTCGTGCAGGACACGCCGTCGCGGCTCGAGGAGGTGCGCAAATTGATCGCACGCATCGACGTGGCGGTGCGCCAGGTGATGATCGAGGCGCGCATCGTCGTCGCCGAAGAGAGCTTCAACAGGAACCTGGGCGCAAAGCTGGGTTACAACGAAGTCGGTCAGACCAACGGCGTGCGCTTTCCGCTCCAGCCGGCCGGTGGCACGACGCGCTATGCGCTCGGTTCCACGCTCGGCAACGTCGACCAGAATTCCGTGGGCGGCGTTCAGGGCATTTCGGGCTCGACCACGAACGGCGGCCTCATGTCCAACCTGCCGGCCGCGGGCCTGAACTCGTTCAACGCGGGTTCTTTTGCGTTTACGCTATTCAACGCCGCGCTGACAAGGTTTCTCAACGTCGAACTCTCGGCGCTTGAATCCGACGGCAAGGGCAAGACGATTTCCAGCCCGCGCGTGCTGACTGCCGACCAGGTCGAAGCGATTGTCGAGCAGGGCACGGAGATTCCATACCAGCAGGCGACTTCGTCGGGCGCCACCAGCGTTTCCTTCCGCAAGGCGAACCTGTCGCTGAAGGTCAAGCCTCAGATCACTCCGGACGGCAACATCATCATGACGCTGGACGTGAACAAGGACGAACCCGGCGCGACCACGCCGGCGGGCATCGCGATCAATACCAAGCACGTCAAGACCGAAGTGCTGGTCGAGAACGGCGGCACGGTGGTCATCGGCGGCATCTACGAGCAAGTCGATCGCACCGACATCACGCGCGTGCCGTTCTTCGGCGACCTGCCCTATATCGGCTTCCTGTTCAAGAACAACACGACGAGGACGAGCAAGACTGAACTGCTGATATTCCTCACGCCGCGCATCGTGAACGAGCGGCTGACGATTCGTTAAAACTTACCTTCTAGGACGATCGTACGGCCGGGACCTCCCGGCCGTTTCTTTTTCCAACTGCGTAAAATGACGCCGTGAAGCCAGCGGACAATCTCCTCCGCCGGGGGGGGTATTTGTCGTTTGCGCAACCCGGATCTCAAGGGACTCAATCGATTTTCCGGCGCTGTCCG
>JANNGT010000353.1:0-7664 GCA_031404015.1 Gammaproteobacteria bacterium
CTCACAGTCCCACGAGTTCCGTCGAAACCCAAAACGGCGGCTCGCTCGCCTACGAAGAAGCGTGCAACCGCGTGAGCATCATCTCTGTGTTCAAGGAATTCGCCATGAAGGGCAACGTGCTCGACATGGCGGTGGGCGTCGTGATCGGCGCAGCGTTCGGCAAGATTGTGTCGTCGCTGGTGGGCGACGTGATCACGCCGGTGATCGGCAAGGCCGTCGGCGGGGTCAATTTCAAGGACCTCGCGTACACCATCGGCACCGATCCCGCCGGCACCCCGATCCTCGTCAAGTACGGTCTGTTCCTGCAGAACATCTTCGACTTCGTGATCATCGCTGCGGCGATCTTCATGGCGCTGCGCGCAATCAACAGGCTCAAGACGCAGCCACCGCCCGCGGCCGATCCGGCACCGGCGCCGGATGTGGTGCTGCTGGGTGAGATCCGCGATCTGCTGAAGAAACAGTAGTCGCGACGTTGGCTGGTGTAGGCGTCGCAAGAGGGCATGCGACCGCGACGCCTGCCCCCTACCCCCGGGCCGCCATGCGACCGTACACGTCCTATCCGTCGGTTCCCGACCCAACACGGTCACTCGCGTTAGCTGAATAAGTCAGTTGCCGGCGGACGAACCGCGCCTCATCCCGAATCGAGGGCGCCCGGTTATCGCGTAGTTGAGAAAATACACGCCGGTTCCAAACATTGCCAACGGGACCACATATCTGCGGTACCAACCGTCATATTCGGGGAAGATTAGGAACACGATTCCCACCCCGACAGCTGCTATTCCTAGAAGCAATCCGAGCACCCGGAACGCAATCTGCCTTGAGTCGTTCAGCTTTGCTTGCACTCGTGGTACCTCGAGGTCTTAGCCCGCTCACGACCCACTTCTGCCGTACCCTGCGAACGGTCGGTCATGCAGCATTGAGCGGCTTGATGCGCGAGACGTCTCTCTTGTTGGATGCTGCAGCGTCCCAAAGGTCTACGGCACGCTGCGCGTTCAGCCAGAACTCCGGTGTGTTGCCGAAAAGCCGAGCCAGGCGCAACGCCATATCGGGACTCATGGCGCGCCGCTCGCGCAGCAGTTCATTCACTGACTGGCGCGAAACACCGATCGCGGCGGCGATTCCCGACACCGTGAGGCCGTAGTCGGGAATGAAATCCTCGCGGAGCATCTCCCCAGGGTGCGTAGGCCTGCGATTCATGCCTGAATTCGAAAAGCTCATGAAAGTCTCCGGACTAATGGTAATCGCAGAACTCGACGTCGTAGGCGTCGCCCTCAACGAAGCGAAAGCAGATTCTCCACTGATCGTTGACCGAAATTGAATACTGGCCTCTTCTGCCGCCGGACAGCGCATGCAGCCGATTGCCCGGCGGAACCTTCAGGTCGTCAAGGCAGGTGGCCAGATCGACGTACTCGAGTTTACGAGCAGCGCGCTTCGCGACGTCCGGTGGGACGCGCTTACTTTTGCCTGAAGCGTACAGCTCCTTGGTAAGCCGGTCGGCAAACGATTTTATCACGGCTGCACTGTAATGCGTCACGTGACGCAGGGCAAGAACCTCGTGAGGGGCAAACGTCTGTAAGTGGCCGAAATTTGCCGGATGGCCGCGCCGCAGCGCTGGTTCGCTGGTGCATTCCCGATCGACGGTCAACGGCGAACTGTCACTGCGGTGGTTTGCGCCTTCAGGTCGTCTCCGGAAGACCGTCGCGCGCCAAGGACGGCGCGCGCGAGCCTACAGGGACGTATTCACGGCGTGTCTTCCGGAGAAGACCCGAAGGCGCAGACCGCCGCAGCCGCACCTCCGCCCGATCAGTCGATCCCTGGCTCCGTCGATCGCGTTTAGGCGACCCGAGCGAACGCATCCCGCGTCAGGTTCTCCGGCGCACCGCTTACTGTGCACGCGACGTCGTCTTCGATGCGGATGCCGCCGTACGGCTGCAGCCGTCGCACCACGTCCCAGTCGATGTAACGGCCGAGGCCGTTGCCTTGCGCTTGCTCGAGCAGCAGGTCGATAAAATACATGCCCGGCTCGATCGTCACGACGAAGCCCGGCTCGAGCTTGCGCGTGAGTCGCAGGTAACGATGACCGGCAGGTCGTGGAATTTCCGTGCGGCCCGTGTCGTCCGCGGCGAGTCCAGCCACATCGTGAACCTGCAGTCCCAGCAGGTGCCCGATGCCGTGCGGGAAGAACACGTGCGAGAGGCCATTCTCGCTGGCCTGCTCGGCCGTGCAGCCTTTGATCACGCCGGCTTGCACCAGCGCACTTGCGATCAGGCGGTGCGCGAGCAGGTGGATGTCCCGGTAGTCAGTGCCGGGCTGCACCGCCGCGCAGAGTTCCAGCTGCAGCTTTTCCATCGACGCCATCAGCTCAAGGTACGTCGCGTCTGCGCCGTCGGCCACGTGCGTACGCGTGATGTCGCTCGCATAGCCGCGAAACTGGGCGCCGGCGTCGATCAGGAAACTCGGTCGCGGCACAGCGCGCGAGCGACCGAGTGTCGTGTAGTGCAGGATCGCGGCACCCTCGCCAAAGGCGATGATGTTGCCGTAGGGCAGCTCCTGTTCGCGCAGCCCGACCGCCGAGCAGTAAGCCTGGTGGACTTCGTATTCCGACGCGCCCGCGCGGTATGCGGTGGCGGCAGCCACGTGACCAACGGCGCCAAGTCGTGACGCCTCGCGCATGCACGCGAGTTCGTAGGCCGTCTTCGCCGCGCGATGGTAATGCAGGTACGCCATCAGCCCGGGCGGATTTGTTGCACTGAAACCCCAGTCCGCGAACTCCGGCGCAGGCTCGCCGACGAATGCCAGGCGCCGCCTGCCGGCGCCCAGCACGGCCTGCGCTTCGCCGGGTTCACGAATGACGGTCAGGTCGAACTCACGGGTCCAATCCGCAGTTGGCACCACTGGCGGCTTGTGCCAGTAGTCGGCAGGCTGATGGAACACGAGTTGCGGCCGCCGGCCCGGCAGGTAGCGGATGAAGCAGTCGGGAGCCTCAAGCAGCGGCGCCCAGTGCAGGAAGTGCGGGTTGGCCTTGAAAGCCGGTCCGTGGTCATCCAGGAAATAGTGGCTGGGCCGGCCCGAATAGACGACGAGGCCGTCGAGGCCCTCGCGTTCGAGCGCGCGGTCGGCCAGGCCTTGCACGTGCCGTAGGTGCGCTGAAAACAACAGGTCGATGGCATCGGTCATGGGGAGGGACTCGTGCGAGAGTGACTGTGGATGATAGGAGAACAGCCGGGTAACCGGCGACTGATCGGCTACAAGGCGCGCCGGGCTGTCGCCAGTTAGAGACAGTTTGTCGGGTTCCGTTTAGGTGTGGGGGTCCTAGAATCCTACTCGCGCACTAGGCAGGGGGCCCGCAAGGTCGCCCCGCCGCAGGTGCAACGTGTCCGAATCCACTGACTGCAAAATTTTGGGGTAATTATCCTATGAACGCGAAGATCGCACTCGCCGCCGCCCTTGCCGCCCTGGTCCTCGCTGGCTGCGCCAAGAAGGAAGAAGCTGTCGAAGCCACGCAGGAAGCTGCTGCTGCCGCCACGGACGCCGCTGGCGCCGCCACGGACGCCGCTGCTGCCGCCACGGACGCCGCCGCTGCCGCGACGGACGCCGCTGTTGACGCCGCTGCCACGACCGCCACCGACGTTGCTGCCGACGCTGCCGCCGTTGCTGGCGACGCCGCCGCTGCCGCTGGTGACGCCGCTGCCGCCGCTGGCGAAGCTGCGCAGGACGCCGGCGCCGCCGCGCAGGAAGCCGCCAAGTAATTGGCCGCTGACTGGTCGCCGGCCCCCTCAACCCGGGCTGGCGATCAAGGATGGGGCGGATCCCGGCTGGGGTCCGCTCCGTTCTCGAAGCAAGAAAACCAGCCCCGGCGCCGCCACGGCCCGGTGATCGGACACCCGCTGGAGGCGGGTCGGTCAGTGCCAGTCACGGTACGCGACGCTCGCAGCTCACCACTGGACCGCGAATGGCTTCGCACGGTTTACCGCGACTATCTGTCCGAACTCTCGGCATCTAAAACCGGCCTGTTCCCCGCGCTGACTGAATGGGATGCGCGAGAAAGCGAGTTTCTCGCTGGCTGGTTTGCCGACTCGAGCGCCCATCCGTTCGTGGTCCTCGTCGACAACCGTCACGCCGGGTTCGCCCTCGTGTCGCGGCCGCCCCCTTTTCCAAAGACGCCGATCGATTACCGCATGGCGGAATTCTTCATCACCGGGAACTCACGTCGGCGAGGCGTGGGCGCATCTGCCGCGGCCTTGCTGTTCTCTCGCTTCGCGGGCAATTGGGAAGTGCTGGAAGACGGCAACAACAGGGCGGCGCTGATGTTCTGGCGGCGCGTGATCGGCCAGCAGACGGCAGGGCGATTCTCGGAGACGAACGCAGCGGGCGAAGTGCGGCATCGCTTCCGCACGGAGACCCACCCCTCCCTGCGCGGCGCGCCCTGACCGTTTTTACTGCGCTGGCACGCGCTCTTACCGCGCGAGCACGCGGGCGAGATAACGCCCTGTGTGCGAACCTGCCGTCGCTGCAACCTGCTCCGGCGTGCCTTCGACGACGAGCGAGCCGCCCCCATCACCCCCTTCGGGTCCCATGTCGACGATCCAGTCGGCTGTCTTGATGACGTCGAGGTTGTGCTCGATCACGACGATCGTGTTGCCTTCGTCGCGCAGGCGCTGCAGCACGCCGAGCAGTTGCTCGATGTCGTGGAAATGCAGGCCCGTCGTCGGCTCGTCCAGGATGTACAGCGTGCGCCCGGTTGCGCGCTTGGCCAGTTCGCGCGCCAGCTTGACGCGTTGCGCCTCGCCGCCCGACAGCGTCGTCGCGTTCTGCCCCAGGCGCACGTAAGAGAGTCCCACGTCGAGCAGCGTCTGCAGCTTTACGGCAACCGTCGGCACGTTGCGGAAGAACACCGCCGCGTCCTCGATGGTCAGCTCGAGCACGTCGTGGATGGTGCGACCCTTGTAGCGGATCTCGAGCGTCTCGCGGTTGTAGCGCATGCCGCGGCACGCATCGCACGTGACGTACGCGTCCGGCAGGAAATGCATCTCGACGCGTATCAGGCCGTCGCCTTCGCAGGCTTCGCAGCGGCCTCCGCGCACGTTGAAGGAAAAGCGTCCGGGGTCGTAGCCGCGCGCGCGGGCCTCGGGCACTTCGGCGAAGAGTTCGCGCACCGGGCCGAAGATGCCGGTGTACGTCGCCGGGTTCGAGCGCGGCGTGCGCCCGATCGGGCTCTGGTCGATGTCGATCACCCGATCGATCTGGTCGAGCCCTTCAGTCGCGCGGCACGGCGCGGTATCGCCGCCCGAGTCGTTCAACGCACCCGCCGCGTGTCGGTAGAGCGTGTCGATGACCAGCGTCGATTTGCCTGAGCCCGATACGCCCGTGACGCAGGTCATCAGGCCGAGCGGGAACGTCGCCGTCACGCCACGCAGGTTGTTGCCAGTCGCCTCGACGACCCGCAACACCTTGCCCGGCTGCACCTTGCGGCGCTCGCGTGGCACCGCGATGCGCCGTCGCCCGCTGAGGTACGCGCCGGTCAGCGAAGCCAGGTTTTCCGTGACCTCCTGTGGCGTGCCCTGCGCCACGATCAGGCCACCGTGCGATCCGGCACCCGGACCCAGGTCCACCACGTAATCGGCCTGCCGGATCGCGTCCTCGTCGTGTTCGACGACGAGCACCGTGTTGCCGAGGTTGCGCAAGCGCACCAGAGTGTCGAGCAGCCGCTGGTTGTCACGCTGATGCAGTCCGATCGACGGCTCGTCGAGGATGTACATCACGCCCACCAGGCCTGAGCCAATCTGGCTCGCAAGGCGGATGCGTTGCGCCTCGCCGCCGGACAGCGTCTCCGCGCTGCGGTCGAGCGACAGGTAATCGAGACCGACGTCGCTCAGGAAGGTGAGGCGATCGGCGATTTCACGCGCGAGGCGCTCTGCGACCTCGCCGCGCCACCCCTCGATGTGCATCGAGCCGAAGTGACGCCGCGCTTCGGCGATGGACATGGCGGCAACCTGCGGCAGCGCGTGGCCTCCGACAAACACGTGGCGTGCAGCCCGGTTCAAACGGCTGCCGCTGCAATCGACGCACGGTCGCACGCCGCGGTACTTCGCCAGTTCCTCGCGCACCGTCGCCGACTCGGTCTCGCGGTGACGACGCTCGAGGTTCGGCAGGATGCCCTCCCATGCGTGCGAGCGCTTCGTGCCGGCGCCCTTGGCGTCGACGTAGCGAAACTGGATTTTTTCCTCGCCGCTGCCCCACAGCAGCGTGTGCCGCACGGATTCGGGCAGGTCGCTCCACGGCGCTTCGATGTCGAACCGGAAATGCTTCGCCAGCGACTGGATCAACTGGAAGTAATACGCGTTGCGCCGATCCCAGCCGCGCACCGCGCCCCCCGCGAGCGAGAGGCCTGGATTCACGACCACACGCGCCGGATCGAAGTACTCCTGCACGCCGAGGCCGCCACACGTGCCGCACGCTCCATTCGGGTTGTTGAACGAAAACAGCCGTGGCTCGAGTTCCGTCAGGCTGTAGCCGCAGATCGTGCAGGCAAAGCGGTTCGAGAATACCAGGGGCTCACGCTCGGGTTCGTCGTGGAACGCCAGTCGCGCCGAGCCCTGCGCCAGCGCGAGCGCTGTCTCGAACGATTCTGCAAGTCGCTGCTGCGCATCGGGGCGCACCTTGAGCCGGTCGATGACCGCCTCGATCGTGTGCCGCCGCCGCCCGTCGAGTTCGGGGCGCACGTCGAGCTCGAGCAACTTGCCGTCGACGCGCGCACGCACGAAGCCCTGGCTGCGCAGATGTTCGAACACTTCGACGTGTTCGCCCTTGCGGTCCTGCACGACAGGCGCAAGCAGCAGCACGCCGGTGCCCTCCGGCAGGGACAGCACGTGGTCCACCATCTGCGTGACGGTCTGGGCCGCGAGGTCCTGCCCGTGTTCAGGGCAGCGCGGCACGCCTGCGCGCGCATAGAGCACGCGCAGGTAGTCGTAGATCTCGGTGACGGTGCCGACGGTCGAGCGCGGGTTGTGCGACGTCGCCTTCTGTTCGATCGCAATCGCGGGGGAGAGGCCCTCGATGTGATCGACATCCGGCTTCTCCATGACCGACAGGAATTGCCGGGCATACGCCGAGAGCGACTCCACGTAGCGGCGCTGGCCTTCGGCGTAGATCGTGTCGAACGCGAGCGACGATTTGCCCGAGCCGGACAAGCCGGTGATCACGATCAGGCGATCACGGGGCAGGTCGAGGTCGATGCCACGCAGGTTGTGCGTGCGCGCACCGCGGATCCGGATGAAGTCCATGCAACTCGGCTTTGAAGCTGCGGAAAGGCAGCCTGCTAATATAGGCGGCGACCCCGATCCGAGGCAAAGACCATCCCTCCCGGCCACGACGATCCCAGTCCGGCGACCCGTCCGGCGATGACGCCCATTGAGCGCCGCTCCGTCGGCTCGCTCGCTGCCATCTATGCCTCGCGCATGCTCGGCATGTTCCTCATGCTGCCGGTGCTTGCCCTCCATGCACAGACGCTGCCGGATTACTCGCCACTGCTGCTGGGCCTGGCGATGGGTGCCTACGGGCTGACGCAGGCACTGTTGCAGATTCCGTTCGGCCGCTGGTCGGACCGCTTTGGCCGCAAGCCGCTGATTACAATCGGATTGCTGTTCTACGCGGTCGGTTCGTTG
>JANNGT010000354.1:0-2017 GCA_031404015.1 Gammaproteobacteria bacterium
GGAAACGCAGCACAGCGCAATCTTGAGAATCGTCAGCAGCTTCATTAGTTCCACTCCTGTTAAGGATTGTGCGACGCCCGCCCGCGAGAGCGCAATGCCATGGGCACGCCACCGAGGGTAGTGGCGGGTGTCGCACAATCCTCAAGGGAGGAAACCGCGGGGCCGAGCTGAGTCGCGTCAGGAACGACGCTGGGCTATGGGGATTTGAGCGGGTGGGATGGCGCGTGCCGTCAGGACGGCGACGAGGACGACGATGGCGTCGTCGGCAATCGCGTGCCAGGGTGCCCGTGCAGCGTGATCGCAGCGGCGTGTGTGAGGTTGCTGCGGGTCATTGGGATGCGCTGAGCGGTGCGCGGCCATGGGTGTTCGCGCCGGCATGGACGAATGCAGCGCCGGTGATGCAATCGAGGGTAGAGAGCGAGGTGCGCTCACGAGTGTGCCTCCAGGACCGGCGGTCCGCGGATGTGCGGGACGCGGGCGAAGGTCTCGAGAATGAGCATGGCTGCGCCGCAGTGTCGGCAACGGAACGTGGGCGGCGCGTGGCCCGTGCCGGTGGGCGCCGCGCTCGAGTGGATCGCAACCGCCGGGGCCGGTTGGTGCAGGAGCGTGCGTGCGGTGGCCAGGTTGCTCTTGCGCCGCGCGTTGGCGAGGAGCCCGTAGTGTCGGATGCGGTGGAACCCGCCCGGCAGCACGTGAAGCAGGAACCGACGGATGAACTCCCCGCTGCTCAGGCTCATGGTCTTGTGGCGCGTGCGGCCCTCGGCGCGGTAGTCCTTCCAGCGGAACGTGACGCCGCGCTCGTCAAAGGTGAGCAGCCGACGGTTGGAGATGGCGACGCGGTGGGTGTAGCGCGACAGGTACGCGAGCACGGCCGCGGAGCCTGCGAACGGGCGCTTGGCGTAGACGACCCACTCGCACTGGCGCAGTGGTGTGAGCCACTGCGCGAACGCGGCCGGGTCGGTGAGGCCCGCGTGCTCCCCGAAGAAGCGCAACTGACCGCGGCCATGGGCCGCGGCCAGCTCCTCCAGGAAGCGTCGCCGGAACAGGCGCGAGAGCACGCGCACCGGCAGGAAGAACCCGGGCCTGCAGCCGATCCAGCGATCGCCATCGAGAGCCAAGCCACCGCCGGGCACGATGCCGTGCACGTGCGGGTGGTGGGTCAGCGCCGAGCCCCACGTGTGCAGCACCAGGGTGACACCGATGCGGGCGCCCAAGTGCTTCGGGTCGGCGGCGATCGTGCGCAGCGTCTCGGCGGCGAGATCAAACAGCAGGCCATAGACGAGCTCCTTGTTGGTGTAAGCGATGGCGCTGATGGGCGCGGGCAGCGTGAAGACCACGTGGTAATAGTCGACGGGCAGCAGGTCGACTTGCCGTGCGTCGAGCCAGCGTTGCGCGGCGCTCGACTGGCACTTGGGGCAGTGCCGGTTGCGGCAGGAGTTATAGGCGAGCTGGGGCTGCGCGCAGGCCGAGCAGCGCAGCGCGTGGCCGCCCAGCGCCGCGCTGCGACAGGCCTCGATCGCCGACATGACCTTCAACTGGCCGACACTCAGGTGACCACGCTGCTCGTGCCGCCAGCTCGGGCCGTGGGCGCGGAAGATATCCGCCACCTCCAGCACGCGCGTGCCCTACGTGGATCGCGTGCTCTCCAGGGGACTGATCACCTCGCGCAGGGTCGCCGTCGCCACCTGCGTATACAGTGCGGTGGTCTCGAGCTTCTTGTGCCCGAGCAGCACCTGGATCACGCGGATGTCTTCCTTCTGCTCGAGCAGGTGGGTCGCGAAACAGTGCCTGAGCGTGTGCATCGAGACGCGCTTGTCGATGTGCGCCAGCGCCGCCGCCTCGTGCACGACGCGGTTCAGTTGCCGGGTCGTCATGGGATCGAGCGGATCGCGCCCGGGGTCACGAATGGGTCACGCTGGCCAACTTGCTGGGCCTGTTGCTCGGCTTCGCCTTGCTAGCCGACCACTTCGAGAAAAGTCGCGTACCCGAATTGCTGCCGCACCTGCTGCCGGACGAT
>JANNGT010000355.1:0-3169 GCA_031404015.1 Gammaproteobacteria bacterium
ACCTGCCGCGCATTCTCGCGACCGGCATGGGCGGGGCGTCGGTAGCAGCCGAGCGCCCTGACGACGCGCGAAGTGGCCGTGGAAATCCGCCGAACCGCCGCCGCGCGGCGTGGAGGACGTTGATGGCGAAGAAGAAGTGGATTCTACTGGTGCTCTGTTGCACAAAGGTCGTGATGCCGTCAGCCTCCATCCGTCGTCGCAAGTCGGCTGCACCGCCTCGGAACTGGCCCTGAGCCCGGTACTTGTATCGCATGAACGTAGTACGCCGAAAGGCGCAGTTGTTGCCATAGGTCACCGATCCAGCAACCAGGGATTCGGCCGGGGATCGTAACGGAAACAGCCAGAACAAGGCCATTGCACGCGAGTAGTAGTTGCGCAGTTCAAGGTAAGTCGTTCCGGCTACCGCATGGACCGCGGGCGAGGCGAATGGATCAAGCAGCGCGGCTAGCCAGCCCGGCTCGGGGGCGATATCGCTGTCAAAAAACACCAGAAGTTCGCCTCGGGCCACGTCGGCGCCTGCGTTCTTCTTGTCCCAATAGGCGCCGTCGTTGAATGCGATCGGCCGAACGTCAAAAGAGTCCTGCGCGTCCGGGAAGCCGGCCGCGACCGTGGCGGAGATCTGGTCGGGGGAGAACTCGGCTGTCGAATAGACAAGCAAAACTTCGCAGCGCAGCGCCTTGGTCGACTGCAATTCGTTGATCTGGCGGCACAGTTCGGGCAACGTCAGCCGCGTGCGGTCCTCGCCGGAGAGCACCACGTTTTCCCATTCCAGGATGATGGAAACGTCGATTGTCGGGTCACCCATCGTGTTCATCCCTGAGCTTCGTGCGCCGCCTGGCTCACCAACAGGTCATTCAGCCAACGTTCAAACTGGTCCGTGCGCTGATTCCAGTCGTTGGTTGCTGCCAGAGCCCGGCGTTTGTTCGGGGTTCCAATTCCGCCGTTGTTCACTGCGTTCGTCAAGGCGTCCAGCCATTCCTCGGGCGAGTCGGCGAACGCGGCGACGTCGGTGAATGGCGAGAGGCTGGCAATATGCGCCGAAACGACCGGCCGGCCGCTGGCGAGGTATTCATGAAACTTGAGCGGGTACGCCATGCGCCACCATCCCTCGTCGGTCCTGTTGCATAAGACGGTGACGTCCATGTGGTGCAGAGCGGTCAGGTAGTCCGGGTGCTTCAGTTCACCTACAAAGTGGACGTTGGGCAGAGTGCGGCATTTCTCCCGCATGCCGGCTTGCAGCGCCCAGCTTGCTTCGCCTTGGCCGGCAAAGTCGGCTTCGGGGCCAATGAACACCCAGTGCCATTGGGGCTGGCGAGTGGCCAGTTCGTGCACGAGCGTGTAATTCAGCTTGGCGTTCACGACGCCGGAGTAGCCGATGCGCGGATGCGGTATCGCTGCAATTTGCTCGGGGCAGGGCTGTGCTGCCAATGATTCGATCAAGCCGGCGTCAGCACCGTTGTGCAATACGCGAGCCGTCCTGGGTCCGTCCCCGGGCAGGCTTGCCGCAAGCTGCTCGCTCGTCGCTATGACAAGATCGGCTGCAGCGACCAGACTCCGCCAGTCGGCAGCAAGCGTGCTGCTCGCAGCAACTTCAGCAGTGAGTGAGTCGTACATGTAATAGACGAGTCGACGCGGATTGAGGTGTTCTGCATAGGGCAGAAACATCGGGTGAAACAGCAGTAGCAGGTCGGCACGCCGTTGACCGCTGAGTTCCAGCAGCCGGGACGCGTGCTGCCGGATGGCCCGTTTATCGATCGCCGGAAACCGGGCAAACCGAAAGGGGGTCAAACCATGCTCAAACGCTCTTACACCGTTGAGCGTGTCCCGGAACCGTCCACGCAGCGGTGTTCCCAAACGCGCCTCTCGCGCCACATTCCACGAATCGAGCAGGCCGTGCGAGTACACCACTGGCCAACCGCGATCGGCCAGTCGGCTGAGCAATTGCTGCCGATTCCGCCACGGGCTCTGCCAGTCGTTGGGAGCCAGTGCAATGATCGGGGCGCGAGGCCGCCTCGTGTCAGACACAGCGCTCAGCCGGCTCTGGGTGACTAAGGAAAGCCCGGGGACTTGCCGTATAGCCATACGCTCCGGACTGAAACACCGCGATCAAATCGCCAACTTCAGCCACGGCAAGCTCCATGCGATCCGCCAGCAAGTCGAGCGGCGTGCACAGCGGCCCCACGACGGAGGCGTTTTCAGAATTCGGGCTGCCAATGCGGTTCGCCACGAGCACAGGGTAGTTCTTGCGAATGACCTGGCCGAAGTTGCCCGAGGCGGCTAGGTGGTGATGCAAGCCGCCATCCGTAATGAGGAAGACGTGACCGCGTGAAATTTTCTTGTCGATCACCCGGCAGACATAAACGCCGGATTCACCGACCAGGTATCTACCGAGTTCCAGTGCAACGGTAGCCTCCGGCAATGCCAGTTTAATCTGCGGCATCAACGTGCCCAGGTTCTCGCCGATCGGTGAGAGGTCCAGCGGCTTCTCGCCAGGGAAATATGGAATGCCGAAGCCGCCACCGAGGTTCAGCAAGCGGACGGGTGCGGGGGCGTGCTTGGCGAGTTCAATCGCCAGCGCGGCTGTCTTCTGTTGCGAGTCGACAAGGATTTCGGGACGCAGGTTCTGCGAGCCGCTGTAGATGTGAAAGCCCCAGAATTCGAGCGGGAGTGTCGAGAGCTCCGCGAGCAACTGGGGCACGCGTTCGGCATCGACGCCGAACTGCTTCGGACCTCCGGCCATCTTCATGCCCGAGGTCTTGAGTTCGAAATCCGGGTTCACGCGCACTGCAACTTTCGGGTGTCTGCCGGTGCGTCGCGCGATTTCGGCGATGCGCCGCATCTCCAGTTCCGATTCCATGTTGATCACGATACCGGCGGCCACGGCGCGCTCGAGTTCAGCCGGGCTCTTGCCCGGACCAGCGAAGCTGATCAGGTCCGGCCGCATGCCCGCTGCGATCGCGACATCCATCTCATTGGCGGACGCAACGTCGATGCCGTCCACGAGGCCACAGAAGTGCTTCACCACTTCGGGCATCGGATTGGCCTTCATCGCGTAGTGAATCTCGACTTCGGCGGGCAGTGCAGCGCGCAGTTCCGCCACCTTGCGCGTCATCACTGAGCGGTCATAGGCGTAGAAAGGCGTGCGTCCCAGCTCGTGTGCCAGGTTTGA
>JANNGT010000356.1:0-1847 GCA_031404015.1 Gammaproteobacteria bacterium
GCCGGTTTGGGCTACCTCGGCGGGATGGTCATCTTCACGGCACAGATCGCAGTTGTCGCGGCCGCGTACCGCTGGACGGAAATCTCGCGAACTGCCCTGTTCTGGGCGGCTTTCGTGCTGACGCGTCCGTTGGGGGCCGTCGTCGGCGATTTTCTGGACAAGCCGCTCGCGGCGGGTGGGCTCGACATGAGTCGCGTCGGCGCTTCGGCGGTCCTGATGGCGTTCATTGTTGGCTGCGTGATTCTCATCCCCCAGCGTGCCGCGGCCGTTCGCTACTAACGAAATCGGTTTCACATGTCCACGACCTTCAATCGGCGGCTACTGAACACTATGGTGGCCTTCGCACTCATCGGTGCGTCCGGCGCTGCGCTTGGATACGGCTGCGAGGCACCTGGGTCGTCAGCGGGACTGCCTACGCTCGCGGAACTCGAGCGGCGGGGAGTGACGGTGGCGGACATCGACGTCCAGGTCGAGGACATCTTTGATCCTACGGAGCCCGGGGAGGACGTGACCGTCTACCGTTGGGCCAACAACCTGCACATGCTCACACGCGATGAGGCCGTCCGTTCCCAGTTATTGTTCAAGGAGTCCGAGCCACTTTCCCAGCAGAAAGTTGCCGAGACGGAGCGCTTGCTGCGCGGCCGACGCTACCTGTACGACGCCTGGATCGAGCCAACCTGCTACTACGCCGCCGAACAGACGGTTGACCTGCGCGTGCGAGTGCGCGACGTGTGGAGCCTGACACCCGGCTTCAATTTCAACCGCAAGGGCGGCACGAACAAGGTGGGCTTCAAGGTCGAAGACCAGGACTTTCTCGGGCGTGGCGAACTGGTGTCGCTGTCGTGGGGAAGCAATGTCGATCGGGACACGCTGCTCGCCGTCTACGAGGACCCGCAGATCCTCGGCAGCTGGTGGCGAGGACGTGTCGCGTACGCGGACAACAGTGACGGCAGCTTTGCGGAGCTTGCGGTCGGGCAACCCTTCTATTCGCTCGACACGCGTTGGAGTGCAGGGTTTGGCCTGCTCGCGGGCGACCGCCTCAACTCGCGCTATCAGCAGGGCGAGGTCCTCGACGCTTTCACGGAGAACACCGACCGTTTCGAGGTCTACGGCGGGATTTCGCGCGGCCTGCAGGACGGCTGGGCTCGGCGCTGGCTGGCAGGTGTGCGCTACGACGACAGCCGCTTCACCGAGGCACGCGACGAGCAACTCGTCGCGCCACTGCCGCAGGATCGCAAGCTGGTCTACCCGTGGGTGGGCATGGAGTGGATCGAGGACGATTTCGTCACCGCGCGCAATCAGGACCAGCTTGCTCGCACCGAGGACCTGCAGTTTGGACGCACTTTGCGGGCGGAGTTGGGTATCGCAGCGCCCGTCTGGGGCGCAGACCGCACCGCAGCCATCGCCAAGGCTCATGGCAATGCCGGCAAACGCCTCGGCGACGCGCAGTCGATATTCTTCACCGCCGACCTGAGCGGTCGCGTGCAGGAGGACGGCCTGAGCGACACGCTGCTGCAGGGTGAGGCCCGCTATTACTACCGGCAAACGCCACACGCACTGTTCTTCGCAAGTGCGCGCGGTGCGGTCGCGGAGCGACCCGACCTTGATCACCAGTTGCTGCTTGGTGGCGACAATGGGTTACGCGGATACCCGCTGCGTTACCAGTCCGGCACCGCCAGCGCGCTCGTCACAGTCGAGGAACGCTTCTACACCGACTGGTACCCGTTCCGCCTGTTCCACATCGGCGCGGCGGCGTTCGCCGATGCGGGACGCACGTGGGGTCCTTGCTGCGATGCGTGCGGCGGGTCAGGGCACGAGCAATGTCGGGGAGCTGCGCTCGCGTTTGC
>JANNGT010000357.1:0-3178 GCA_031404015.1 Gammaproteobacteria bacterium
CCGTCGGCGGAAGCCCCAGAAGCGCCGCTGCGCGCAGATACCCCTCTGGATCTGGTTTCCCATGCCGTACATCGTCGGCCGTGATCAACACGCTCGGCGTCGGTAAACCGCCAATCGCTATCCGAAACGTTGCCACCACCCGAATGCCGGACGTCACGATCGCCCACCGCGAGGGCGGCAGCGAGAATAGGAGCGTCGCTGCCGCTGCAATCGGGTAAACGCCCTGCGCTTCACTCGCCTCCCTTTGCGCCAGTGCCGCCGCTTCGTCCGCGGCGACCAGGTGCGGGGCGAGATGCGCAATGGTTTCGGTCGCGCGGCGGCCGTGCGCATACTGCACGACCATTTCTACATCGAGACCGCGCTCACGCGCCCACACCCGCCACGTGCCCTCGACGCACTCCGTTGACTCGACGAGGACGCCGTCGAGATCAAACAGAAGGCCTCGCGCGTCGATATAGGTCATAGGGCCAGAACAGCAGAAAGCCACTCGCGTGCCGAACGACGATACTGCCTGCCGCAAGGCGAACGCACGAAACAGCGGTATTGCGATGACTTCGACCGCCGCCAGTCGGAAGGCCCCGCCAGGCGACTGCACTCCGAACGTTACTTCCGGCCCACTACGGCGCTGCCGCACCCGCCACTGCAGCGACGTGCCCGCCGACCACGCGCCATGTCGCGTCATGCTCCCGCGCCCACACCCGAGTGTATCGAAAACGTCCCTCTACGGCCGTCCCCGCAACCACCACCCGCAGCTGCGTGCGGAGAGCGGTGATCGCCACGTCGCGCCCGACGCGTCGAACGCGGAGCTCTTCAACCACATGACGATCGAACCGCACCGCGCCTGAGGCATGCGCCACCAGATCCTGCGCTTTGGTGCCGACTTCTCCATCCGGGCCCGTGAACAGCAGGTCATCCGCGAGCAGTCGATCCAGCGTGGCGACATCGGCCTCCAGCTGGGCGCGACGCAACGCTCCTTCAAGTGCGACAATTTCGGGGTCAGCGTTGCCGACCAGCGCAAGAGTGAGCAGGTCCTCCATCGGATCAGGCACCTCAGCGACCACTGGCTTCATGCGGCGATACGACCTCGGGATGCTGCGGCGTAACGAACGAAACAAATTCTGGCCGCACGAGTTCGGCTACGAACAGACCGGCGTCTATCACCAGGACTCATCGTCGAAGGCGCCGAAGGCACCGTGACACCCAGCCGCACCACGCTTCGCCGACACCATCATGCGACCGATCAACAGCAATAAAAAGGCGTCGCCCCGTGACCGCAGGCGAGTCATCTCAACGATAAGGCGTTCTGCTGTATTGACATAAAGATGCACCTCGCAAGGAAGCCTAGCTCGGAAGCTAGTCTGCGGCCTGCGCCCATATTACGGGGCTGCGCAGCGCACCCCACAGGAGCTGCAGGTTGGTGCGAAGACTGCCGGCTTGGTCCTCGGCAAACTCGAGCAGTTTGTCCAACGCGGCACGATTGAGGTACTGTCCGTTGAAGAACAGGCCTGCAATCCTTTCGGTGCTACGGATATCGATCAGCGGATTGGCATCCAGCAGGATCATATCGGCAACCTTTCCCACCTCGATGGAGCCGTATTCTCGAGCTTTGCCGCTGAACCGCGCTGCGTCGATGGTCGCGCTTCGCAACGCGTCCGACGGGGCAAGACCGGCGCGTACGAGCTCGGCAAGTTCTTCGTGGATGGCAAACCCGGGGAAAACGTATGTGTCGCCTGCGTCGGTGCCAGCCACGATCCGAACTCCAGCTTCGTGTGCCTGACGCACGTTGTCCATCGCAAGCCGATACAGCTCCGCGTCCACGTCGCGACCCGACGCGTGCTTGGCCTGCGCCACCGCGCGATCGGCATCCGGTTTCCAGAGGCCTGCCCACAAGATGAACGGGATGTAGCGCTGGCGCGGATCGTGGCGGAACTCTCGGGTGCCGGCAAGCGCGCTCATGCGGAGCACCTGCAGGGTCGGTGTCCACCAGGTATCAGATGCTGCCATTGCAGCCATCAGTTCGGCGCAGCGCACGGGGTCATGCTCGTCGATGAATCGAGCGCGCATGTCGGTGGTGTACGCAGCCACCGGATTCGGCAGCGCCCGGAACGCAGCGGCACCACGAAAACATTCGAACAGGAAAATCCGCGGGTGCTCGACACTGTGCTGGCCGGCGGCGAGTGCCATGCTCAGTGGAACACGCACGGGAAGGTGCCCAGCCACCAACAGCCCGCGCTTCGAAGCGTCCGCGGCAAGTGCCTCGTATGCCGCCACGGAGACATTGGTGTAGGTCTTCAGCAAATCGACACCATCGGCGGCATGATGCGCGACAAGGGCGTGGGCGTCGTCCGCGTTTCGCGCCTTGAAGAATGCAGGTGCGGCAGAGGGCACCCCTTCTTCGCCGTTGATTGCGAAACTGCTGCGCATGATGTACCGGGGCGCGAGGTGACTGTGATCCTGCAACGCTGCTCGCCAGCGTTCAATGTCCTCGCCACATGCGACGAAACTGTCCGGAAGGGACGGGCATCCCCACATTTCGCGCACGCCGGTAATGCCGTTGGCGATTGAGAGGGGATGCGTGTATTGCGGTGACAGCTTGAGCGAGTGCACGTGCATATCCCACAGGCCCGGAACTAGAAACTTCCCAGTGCCATCCACCACGACGAGACCGCGGTGCCCGAGTTCGGGAAGACTCGCGCCGATGGAATCGATGCGACCGTTGCGCACAACGACATCACGCCCGGGAACGGTCCGGCCCTTCACTACGTCGACGATCGCAACATTCCTGACGACGAAGTCAGCGGTCACACCGGGACTCGGCATCTTGGGCAACGGCCAGTTGAGCAAACCCACCAGCACGACCGACAGCGCGATGGTCAGCCCGGCGAGGATGGCAAGCAGTTTCCTGATCATGTTCGGCGTACGGCACGGTGTTGCGCCTGGTTTCCGTGAAAGATGGCCGGAACACAGCCGGTCCGCGCCGTCGGTGAAACTTTGTGCTTACACTGTACGTAAGCACTTATACTGTAAGTCGCTCCTCCTTTTTCCGGGTTGTCCTATGCATTCGACGTTCCACCGCTACGCCCTCACCCTGCTCGTCGGCGCGCTGGCCGTCGGCGTCGCCGACGTGCTCGTGGCGCAGGAGACCATGGACGCGCCGGACATGCTGCGCTGGTACGCG
>JANNGT010000358.1:0-7633 GCA_031404015.1 Gammaproteobacteria bacterium
TCGGGTCGCTTGAAGGCCTTGTCACGGACGGGTGCCAGGATCTCGAGTTCCGGTGCCAGCGTGCGCAGTGCCACCTCGAAGCGGACCTGGTCGTTGCCTGCGGCGGTAGAACCGTGCGCGACGACGTCGGTGCCGATCTGCCGTGCGAACTGCGCTACGGTCTGCGCCTGCAGCACGCGCTCTGCGCCGACGCACAGCGGGTAGAGGTTCCCGCGGCGCACGTTCCCCATCACCAGATACTTGAGCACCTGGTTGAAATAACCCTGGCGGGCGTCGACCAGGTGATGTTCAACGGCCCCGAGGGTCTTCGAGCGCTCTTCGAGCACGCGCGCCGCGTCCGCGTCGATGCCCCCCGTGTTCACGGTCAGCGTGATGATGGGGCGGCCGTACGTCTCCGCGATCCACGGCACGCAGAACGAGGTGTCGAGTCCGCCGGAAAAAGCGAGCAGGATGGGCTTGGCGCCCTTGGCATTCGTGGTCATCGAAATCTCAGCGTCCGAAGTGGGTACGGAGGTGGTCGTGCAGACGACGCTGCGCTTTGCCGCTTTCCGTGGCGATGAAGATGGTGTCGTCGCCCGCGATGGTGCCGACGACCTCGGGCCAGCGAGCCTTGTCGAGCGCGATGGCCACGCTCTGGGCCGTGCCGACCGAGGTGCGCAGCACGGTGAGGGTAGGTCCTGCAGCGCTGTAGCCCTTGACGAAAGAGCTCACAGTCTCGAGGTGGCTCGGGGTCAGCGCGTCTTCGGCGGCCGGCAGCAGGTAACGGTCGCCGCCCTTGACCACGCCGAGTTCGCGCAGGTCGCGGCTGACGCTCGACTGGGTGGCGTCGTGCCCTTCGCGATGCAGCAGCGTGACCAGCTCCGCCTGGCGCCCGACCGCATTGCCCCGCAGGATGCGGATGATCGCATCGCGGCGCTGGATCTGGGCGTTGAGGTCGGCAGCCACGGGCATCGTATTGCAGCGGGTGAATAAAAGGTGCGCAAATGTGCATAATTATGCAGACGATGTCAAGCGCGGAGTTTTCACCATGAACCACGAGCGATCGCTCGAGCTGTTTCGCAGCCTGCAGGCCATGTCCCGCACCGGACTCCATTTCTGCAAGGACGAGTACGACCGGGAGCGCTACGAGGCCATCGAGCGCATTGCGGCCGAGCTACTGGCCACAGGCACTGGTGCGAACGCCGGCGACCTGATTACGGAGTGGTCGCGCGACGGTGGCTATGTCACGCCCAAGGTCGAGGTGCGTGGCGCCGTGTTCCGTCCCGAGGACGGCAAGGTGCTGCTGGTGCGTGAAACGCTGGATGGGCTGTGGACGCTGCCGGGTGGCTGGGCCGACGTCAACGATTCACCGTCGGGCGCGGTGAGCAGGGAAATCGAGCAGGAAGCAGGCTTCCGCGTGCGAGTGATCAAGCTGGCCGCACTGTATGACCGCAACCAGCACGGGCACCCGCCGTCGATGCAACACAGCTGGAAGGCGTTCTTCCTGTGCGAGGTCGAGGGAGGGGAGGCGCGAGGCAGCTATGAGACGGACGCCGTCGAGTTCTTCGATCCGGACGCATTGCCGCAGATGTCGATCGGTCGCTGCACGCCGCAGCAGGTATTGCGCATGCGCCAGCATTTCCTGCGGCCCGAGATTGCGACGGACTTTGACTGAGGTTCGCTGCCTGCCAATTCCTAGGACGGCACCGATAGAGCGACGAGCCATCCTGCAGGCTGGACTGCAGCTGCACCGGGTAAGACGCGAGACGAGTGCGAGTATGCTTCGCCGACAGCATCGGGGGAGCGGTCATGAGCGAACAGGGTGCAGCGGAGTCGCTGCAAGACGCAGGGTCCGGTAACCAGAACTCGCACTCGCAGAGCATTCTGAAGCTCGCCGTAGGTGCCATCGGCATCGTGTTCGGCGACATCGGGACGAGTCCGATCTATGCGTTCCGCGAAACATTTGCGGGCCATCATCCCATCGTGCCGAGTGAGGCGCACATCCACGGCGTGCTGAGCCTCATCTTCTGGTCGATGATGATCGTGGTGACCATCAAGTATGTCGGGATCATCATGCGCGCAGACAACAAGGGCGAAGGCGGCAGCCTGGCGCTGCTTGCCTTGATCAGCCGCGAGGTCCCCGGGCGTCGATGGACGGCCGGCATCGTCATGCTCGGGGTGTTTGCCTGCGCCCTGTTCTACGGCGACAGCATGATCACACCGGCCATTTCCGTGCTTTCCGCCGTTGAAGGGCTGCAAACCGTCGAGCCGCAGTTCGCCCCTTTTGTCGTCCCGCTCGCCGTGCTCATTCTCGTGGGGCTGTTTTCCATCCAGTCGCACGGGACGAGGCGCGTGGGGACGTTGTTCGGACCAATCATGGTCGTCTACTTCGTAACGATCTCGGGGCTCGGCCTCATCCACATCGCGGACGATCCGTCGATCGTCCTGCAAACGCTGAACCCGCTCAATGCAATCAATTTCTTCATCGTCGATGGGTGGCGTGCTTTCCTGTCGATGGGCTCGGTCGTGCTGGCCGTGACAGGCGCCGAGGCCCTCTACGCCGACATGGGCCATTTCGGCCGCAAGCCGATTGCCAGGTCCTGGCTCGTATTCGTGCTGCCAGCGCTGATGCTGAACTACATGGGCCAGGGCGCGATGATCTTATCGCTGGATGCTGCGGGAGCGCTGCAGGCCGTCAGGAACCCGTTCTTCCTGCTCGCTCCGGAGGTGGCGCGCATTCCGTTGATCGTACTGGCCACGCTCGCCACCATCATCGCCAGTCAAGCGGTCATCTCCGGCGCCTTCTCGGTCACGCAGCAGGCGATCCATCTCGGCTTCATTCCACGGCTGCGCATCCGCCACACGAGCGAAGCCGCGGCAGGCCAGATCTATATCCCGGTCATCAACTGGGCATTGATGCTGATGGTGATCCTGCTGGTGGTCGGGTTCGGCAATTCATCCAACCTTGCGGCCGCCTACGGCATCGCCGTCACAGGGGCGATGTTCATCGACGGCTGCCTGTTGACGGTGGTGCTCCTCTCGATGTGGAAATGGCCCGCCTGGGCCGCGATGCCACTGCTCGCGATCTTCTACATTGTCGACCTTGCATACCTCGGGGCGAACCTCTTGAAGGTTCCCGACGGCGGCTGGTTCCCGCTCCTGGTCGGGGTCATCGCGTTCACCTTCCTGACAACGTGGGCGAAGGGCCGCAAGTTGCTCAGTGCGCGGATGCGAGAGACCGCAATCGCCGCCGAGACGGTCATCGCCGAGGCGATTCGTTCCGCCACACGCGTGCCCGGCACGGCGGTCTTTCTCACCTCGCAGCCCGAAGGTCTGCCCCACGCGCTGCAGCAGAATCTCAAGCACAACCGCGTCCTGCACGAGCGCTCCTTGTTCGTGCGAGTCGCCATTGCCGACATGCCGTATGTCCAGGCGGACGCGCAGGTCGAGGTGCAGGATCTCGGCCACGGATTCTTCAGGGTGACTCTCCAGCGCGGCTTCATGGAGGAGATGAACGTGCCGCAGGTGCTCGCCCGAGTCCAGGGCCTCGGCGCGCCCCTCGAGCTTGGCGAGACCAGCTTTTTCATCAGCCGGCAAACGCCGCTGGCGTCCAGCGTCAAGGGCATGGCACTCTGGCGCGAGCGGTTGTTCGCCTGGATGATGCGCAACGCCGAAAGTCCGATGGCGTTCTTCGGTCTTCCATCGCACCGCGTCGTCGAGCTGGGAGCTCAAGTCAAGATCTGAGAATCACCGCTCGATTCGGTATTCGATATCGGCGCTCTGCTCGACCCCCGATTCGGCTTTCAACGACCAGCGGTTGTTCAACGTGTAGCGCAACTTCACGGTATTGATCGCCTCGGCGATCGATATGCCGTAGCTCACGAACAGCTTCGGCGACAATGCCTTGCCGAGCACCACGGAGGTGTCGTTGCTACCCGACGTGCGTTCCACCGAGACTTCGTCCAGGCCCAGCCGAGTGCCCAGGCTGCCGAGCAGCAGGCCGCCGCCGCTCACGGCGAGGTTCTCGGCAGCTTGGTTGATGTTCGCGGCCTCGCCCGATTGCAGCGTGTCGATCGATCGGCCCGTCAGCAGGTAAGAGAGCGCCTCGTTGCTCGGCATCGTCGGTTGCGATGTGATCGATATGAATGGCCGCGCGATCGTGCCGCGCACGTTCACCGCCACGGTGATATCGGAGTCCCTGATCGTTCGCTCTGCCACGATGTCGAGCGTCGGCTCGCTGAGCGGCGTGTCCTTGTAAGTCAACGTGCCCCTGGTGATCTTGAGGTCCTGGCCGAACGCCTTGTACTGACCTTCCGCCACCTTGATCACGCCGTTGCCGCGTGCGACGTCGTCCGGCACCGTTGACACGGTCACGTCGCCTTCGAGCCGGGCCCTCAATCCGTAGGCATCGACACGCACGAGGTCGCCCAGCACGACCTTGATGCGGCTGGTCAGCCGGTTGGTCGTGTCGGGCTCGGCCGATTCGTCGTCGCCGTCGTCGATCCCGACGATTCTCTCATCGGGTGACGTACCCACCGAACTGGTCAGCTCGCGCGGCGAGATGCGCGCGTTCGGAATCATGACCTCGCCTTCGACCACGAAGCCGTCCGGCCCCGCGCGCAGGATGATATCCGGCGATGCCAGTACCCTGAGCTCGGGCGTATCGGCCACGAGCAGCTCCTGCCCGTGCATGCGCATCGAACCGGTCATGACGCCCTCGGGCCAGGTGAAGTTGCCGTCGACGGTCAACTTGCCTTTTGGCGTCTGGCCCTCCGCATTGAACTTCAGCGTGTCGCCGTTGAATTCGCCGTCGAGCTGCAACGCGGAAACCTGGAGATTGGTTCGGTACAGCTCGAGGACGCCGTCTCGAATGTGCAGGTCGCCGTTGAATTCCGGCTCGCCCAGCGTGCCGCCGAGCACGACGGAGCCGTCGAGGCGACCGGACGCGCGATCGATTTCGGGCAGCAGCAAGGGCAGCACCTTGATCGCTGCGGACGTGCCCTTGATCTGGCCAGTCAGCGGCGACTTCAGGACGTCACCCGAGCGGCGGTCCACCAACGCCTCGCCTTTGACCTGGGTCGAGTCATCCACGGCGATGTCGAGGGTCGCACGCAATGACGCCGGATCCGCGAAGAAGTCAAAACGGCTGCTGCCCAGCCGCACGCGTTCGACGCGAAACTTGTTGCGCGGCACGTTGATGACAGGCTCATGCACCAGGATCGTCGAACCACCCACCCACTCCTTGCCAGGAGTCTTCTCAGCCCAGCCGCTGGCCTGCAGCCGGCCGTCGAATTCGCGCCAGCCCATCAGCGATCGCAGGATGCGCTGCAACGGCCAATCCTCGGCGCTGTAGAGCACGCGCCATGACAGCGGTTGCGCTCGATGCTCACCCTCGACGCACAGGCGCGCGTCGTCGCTGGTGCGCAGGCACAGCGGCGCTGTGCGCTGGAACGCCGGGCCCAGCACGAGGGCGGCGGGCTGGATCAGGCGCGCGTCGCCATCTGGCAAACCGAGATCCAGCTGCATGAGGTTGCCGTGCCACTCGGTGCGCGCCATGTCATAGCGACCTTCCGCGACAATCTCGCCGCGAAACTCCTGGATGCGCCGCTCACGATCGCCGGGCGAGGCGAACGTCAGGCGGATGCGGTGATCGTCCAGGAGGCCCACCAGGCTGCCGCGCGCAGCGTCGAACGTCAGTCCCGCTGCCGTGATCGTGTCTGCGCTGAACGTCAGGTTCGATTGCCGCTTGTCGCTGGTATCGACGTCGGCCTCTGCCGCCAGGGACGCAACCGTTACGCCCGCGTACTCGAACTTCTGCACGCGTGCGGTGCCAACGACGAGCGGTCGCTGCGGCGTGCCGCGCGCGGTTCCACTCGAGACGAGGTGCCCCTTCATGCCCGGTAGCGCAAGCGCGAGCGAGCGCAGGTCTGCATTCCATTGCACGTCGAGCGCCGTGGGACCCACACGGCCATCCACGTCGACAAACGATTCACCGTTGGCTAGGCGCACGCCCTTGAGATCGAAGAGCCCGTCGCGGTGCCTGACCTCGCCGCGGCCGGTGAGCGGTCGACCGAACAGCGTACCCGACATCGACGTGAGTCGTGCGGTCCACGGCGCGGCAGCGGTGAGGCCTGTCCCAGCGATTGAGCCTTTCGCACTGACTCGACCCTCCACCCCCGGGCGCAAGTCACTGATGGCGAGACCCTGCGCATCGACAGCGAATTGCCACGCTTGCGTGCCTGTCCACGCCAGGCTGCCACGACCGTTGACGCGTCCGCGCAGCGCATAGCCCTCGAACTTGTCGAGCGTGAGTCCCGCTTTGTCGATCACGCCACCGGCCGCGAAGCTCACTGCTGGAATCGCAGCACCCTCCACCTGCGCACGGGTCGTGAATTTGTAGGGCAGCGAGCCTTCGATCGTGTAAACGCCCTGCGGGCTCTGCACGACGGGCTCGTCGTTGACGCCGACGGGCCAGCGCAACGCCGACCATTCGCCCGCCATGTCGAGGCGCGGCAGCGTGCCTTCCGGTGCAGCGTCGTCGGGCAGCGTGACCGTGCCGTTCGACGTCAAAGACAGGCCGATCCGCGGCAACCACACCTGCACGTTTGACAGCGCAAGAGTCCGCTCTGCCCAGCGCCCGGCGCCTTGGACCCGCAGCTGCTGCTCGGGCAGCGAGGGCGAGGTGAGCGTGCCGTCGAACCCCAACGAGGACGGTGCGGCCGCGAGCGTGATCGAGCCGGTCACACGCGGGAACCTTCCGGCAGGAACCCAGGGTGAACCATCGAAATCGGCCATCCGCAACGTTCCTTCCGCGCGGGGTTGATCAGTCAAACCGAGCAACGTGCCGGCAAAGGAAAGCTTTGCTGGCGCGTCGAGGTACAGGTCGGCGCCCAGCCGACCGAGATTGCCCTTCGTGACGACACGGAAGCGGTAGTCGTACTCGTCGCCCGGCAGTCGCCACTCGCCACGCAAATCGGCGCGCAAGCCCAGGGGTTGCATGGCCCGCAACGTGAGGTTGCCGACGATCTTGCCATCCGGCCCGCGGACGTCGAGCCCCGTCGTGTCGAGCCGCCAGCGGGTAAGTTCGAGCGAACCGGTCACCGCTGCGATGTCGATGCGCTGGCCGTTCTGCAGCGTGACAACTGTGTCGCCCAGGCGAAAGTCCGGGGCCGTGATGCGCAGGCCCGCGGGCAGGAAGCGCGGCGGCGTGTCCGGTTGCGGCGGGCGTTCCTTCAACGTGACCTCGAGCCGCATCACCTTGAGCGCAGCCAGGCCGACGTGGCCGACAATGAGACCACTCGGGTCCGGGTCCACGCTGAGGCCGCGAACGACGATGTGCGCGGCCTCGTGGTCCACAATGATCTGGTCCGCCGCCAAAGACCCAGCGATCGTGCCGCGCGCGCCGCGCACTTCGATCTGCGTGCCGGGAAGCCGAGTCAACTGCGCCAACGCAAACTCGAGTCCGTGCTGCGTGAACAGCAGCCAGTACATGAACCAGGCGATGGATCCTGTGAGGACCAGCAGCACGCCCACCGCGATCCATGAACGACGACGCACCTCAGAGCACCTGCGTGATGTTGAGGTGGAATCGCGGCTTCAGGCCGGACTCCGAGATGGCCTGCGCCACGTCGACGCCGATCATCAGCATCGGCAA
>JANNGT010000359.1:0-41926 GCA_031404015.1 Gammaproteobacteria bacterium
GAACATCGTGCACCTCGTGCTGGCCCGGTTGCCTGACTCGCCACCGGGCACGCGCGGCATCAGCCTCTTTGTCGTGCCGAAGTTCCGGCCCGATGCGCAGGGGAATGCCGGCGAACGCAACGGTGTGGTGTGCGGGTCGATCGAACACAAGATGGGGATCCACGCATCGCCCACGTGTGTCATGCATTTCAATGGCTCGACCGGCTGGCTGCTGGGCAAGCCGAACGAAGGCCTCGCCTGCATGTTCACGATGATGAACCACGCGCGGCTCGGCGTCGGTCTGCAGGGCCACGGCTTGTCGGAACTCGCCTGGCAGGCTTCGATTGCCTACGCCAACGACCGGCTGCAGGGCCGCGCGATGTCCGGCACGAAGGAGCCGGGCAAGGCGGCGGACCCGATCATCGTGCACCCCGATGTGCGACGCATGCTGCTCACACAGAAGGCCTTCGTCGAGGGCGGACGTGTGCTGTGCTTCCTGACGGGTCGTGAGATCGACAGCGCTCACCTGAACCCGGACCCTGCGGCCCGCCAGCGCTCGGCCGACCTGATCGCGTTCCTGACGCCGATCGTGAAAGGCTTCCTGACCGAGGCCGCGATGGAAGTCACGAGCCTCGCCGTGCAGATCCACGGCGGCCACGGCTTCATTCGCCAGACGGGCGTCGAGCAGTTGATGCGCGATGCGCGCATCACGCCGATCTATGAAGGCACGAACGGCGTGCAGGCGCTCGATCTGCTCGGCCGCAAGGTGTTCGGCACGGGCGGCAAGAGCCAGCAGATGATCTCGGCGCGCATCGTCGACGCCATCCAGAAGTTCGGGTCGCTGCCGGAGATCGCGCCGCTGGCAGCCGATCTCGGCAAGCGGGTCGAGCAGTGGAGCCGTCTCACGGCGGAACTCGGCCTGGCCGCCAAGAGCAACCCCGATGAAGTGGGCGCGGCCGCTACCGACTACCTGCACGTCGCGGGTTACATCTGCCTGGCATGGTGCTGGCTCGTGGCTGCAGGCGTTGCCGCGAAGAAACACGCCGAAGACCCGAGCGACGACTTCTACATGGCGAAATTGGTGACTGCGCGGCATTATTTCTCGCGCATCCTGCCGCGGGTCGACTCGCACGCGGCGGCCGCACGGGCAGGCTCCACCGGACTGATGGCGCTCACGGCCGATCAGTTCGCCATCGCATGAGCGCACCCGCGGCTGCACGAGGCGGGGCACGCCTCGCTCGCGCCAAGCGGGTTGTCGTCAAGATCGGTTCGGCGCTGCTCGTCGAGCAGGGCTCGGGTCGCGTCAGCCGCGCGTGGCTCGAGACGCTGGCTGCGGACATCGCGGCCATGCGGGCGCGCGGCCAGGAGGTCGTGATCGTCTCCTCGGGCGCCATTGCGCTGGGGCGGCGACAACTCGGGCTGCCTCCGGGCAAGCTAAAGCTCGAGGAAAGCCAGGCCGCGGCGGCGGTCGGGCAGATTCGCCTCGCGCATGCGTGGAAGGAAGCGCTCGAACAGCACGGCTGCGCGGTCGCGCAAATGCTGCTCACGCTGGGCGATACGGAGGAGCGTCGTCGCTACCTCAACGCGCGCAGCACGCTCAACACGCTGCTGAAACTCGGCGCGATCCCCGTCATCAACGAAAACGATACCGTCGCGACGGCGGAGATCCGCTACGGTGACAACGATCGCCTCGCGGCGCGCGTCGCGCAAATGGCGAGCGCGGATTGCCTCGTGCTGCTATCGGATGTCGACGGGCTCTACACGGCGGATCCCAGCCGCGACGCCGAAGCCCGCTTCATCCCCGAGGTGACACGTATCACTCCCGAGATCGAGGCGATGGCTGGCGGCGCGGCATCGGACGTCGGCTCCGGCGGCATGGCGACCAAGGTCCTCGCCGGCAAGATCGCCCATGCAGCGGGCTGCAACATGTGCATCACGATCGGCCACGAGCCGCATCCGTTGCGACGCATCGAAGCGGGTGGTCGTGCGACGTGGTTCGTCGCGCAGAACTCGCCCAAGACCGTGCGCAAGCAGTGGATTGCCGGCCTGCTCAAGCCCGCCGGCACGCTGCACGTCGACGAGGGCGCGGCCCGGGCGTTGCGCGGCGGCAAGAGCCTGCTGCCGGCAGGCGTGACGAAGGTCGAGGGTCGTTTCGACCGTGGCGATTCCGTGCTGGTGCGCGACGTCGACGGCGTCGAGATCGCACGCGGACTCAGCGCGTACTCGAGCGAGGACGCCCGCCGGGTGCGCGGCCGTCGCAGCCAGGAGCTCGAGGCGATTCTCGGGTATCGTGGGCGTGATGAACTGATCCATCGCGACGACCTCGTGCTGAGTTGAACACCGCCGACGCCTCCATTGCCGGGATGATGCAGCAGCTGGGCCGCGACGCGGTCGCAGCGCAGCGCGAACTCTCCAGCGCGAGCGGTGAGCAGCGCAACCGCGCGTTGCACGCCATGGCAGCCGCCGTGCGTCTGCACGCGCAAGACATCCTCACGGCCAACGAGCGTGACATGGGCGCCGCAGCAGCGGCGGGCCTGAATGCGGCCGGCCTCGATCGATTACGACTCGACGCGCCCCGCGTGGCGGCCATGGCGCGCAGTCTCGAGGACATTGCCGCGCTGCCCGATCCGATCGGCACCGTCATCGCAGAATGGACGCGCCCGAACGGGCTCGTCATCCAGCGTGTGCGCGTGCCACTGGGCGTGATCGGGATCATTTATGAAAGCCGGCCCAACGTGACCTGCGACGCAGGTGCCTTGTGCCTCAAGTCCGCCAACGCCGCGATCCTGCGCGGCGGCAGCGAGAGCCATCACTCGAGCAGCGCGATCCATCGCTGTCTCGTCGAAGGGCTGCTTGCGGTCGGCCTGCCGGCGCACTGCATCCAGCTGGTGCCGACGACGGACCGTGCCGCCGTGGGCCAGATGCTCGCCGGCATGACGGACTACATCGACGTGATCGTGCCGCGCGGCGGCAAGAGCCTCGTCGCACGCGTGCAGGCGGAGGCGAGGGTGCCCGTGATCGGGCACCTCGAGGGGATCTGCCACGTCTACGTGGACGCGGCCGCCAACCTCGAGATGGCGCGCGCCATCGTGTTGAATGCCAAGCTGCGTCGGACCGGCGTGTGCGGCGCGGCGGAGACATTGCTCGTCGACGCGGGGGCGGCAAGAACTCACCTGGCACCGCTGGTGCGCGAGTTGCTCGACGCAGGTTGTGAGGTGCGCGGTGACGAGGCAACGTGCGCCGCGGACGCACGCGTGCTGCCCGCCGCCGAGAGCGACTGGCACACGGAGTACCTCGACTCGATCATCGCCGTGAAGCTGGTCGATGGCGTCGATGGCGCAATCGAACACATCGCGCGCTATGGTTCCGACCACACGGAATCGATCGTCACCGACGATGCAGGGACGGCGGAGCGCTTCCTGCAGCGGGTGGACAGCGCCATCGTGCTGCACAACGCCTCGACGCAATTCGCTGACGGCGGCGAATTCGGCATGGGCGCGGAAATCGGCATTTCGACGGACCGCTTCCACGCACGCGGGCCGGTTGGCGTCGAGCAGTTGACGAGCTACAAGTACGTGGTGCGCGGCAGTGGCCAGGTGCGGCCGTGAGCTGCGCCAGTTAAAACGCGGCGAGGCCGCCCGTCAGCGAGTACACCGTCGGATATCCCAGCGAGCGCAGGTGCTCGGTGAGCGCGAGGCTGCGCACGCCGTGCGCGCAGACCACCAGGTAGCGGCCGTCACGCGGCAACGCGACCGTACCCTGCATGAACACGCTGAGCGGCAGGTGCCATTCGATCTGCGCGGCGGGATCGTCACTGGCGCGCTCCCACGCTTCGCGAATGTCGACCAGCGTGAGGCCCGAGGCACGCGCAGCAGCGAGCGTGGCGAACTCGAGTTCCATCGCTTCCGCATCCACTGCCGGTCGCTGCAAGTCGCGCGGCGAGTGGTCGCAGCCGGGGTTGCGCGCTGCCTTGAGGCTGCGCCAATGCATGCCGAGCAGGTCGAATACGTGCAGCGCGGGGGCCGGTTCGACCGGCAGACCGAGCAGGATCTTGAGCACCTGCATGGCCTGCATGGCGCCGAGCGTGGCGGGCACGGGACCGAGCACGCCGGCCTGTGCGCAGTTGCCGACGAGCCCGTCGCGCGGCGCTTCTGGCCACAGGCAGCGCAGGCAGGGCCAGTCCTCGCGGGGCAGGTACACCTGCAGCTGGCCTTCATACTGGTAAACGCTCGCGAACACGGCGGGCTTGCCCAGACTCACCGCCGCGTCGTTGACGACAAACTTGGTTGCGAGGTTGTCACTGCAATCGACGATCAAGTCGTAGCGGGCGAGCCAGTCGCCCAGATTCGCCGCGGTGGCGCGTTCCGCATGCACTGCCACCGTCCCCTGCGGATTCAAATCACGCAGGCGAGCCGCCGCCACGACGGCCTTCGACGTGCCGATGTCGCCGACGCCATACAGGGGTTGACGATGCAGGTTGCTGGCTTCGACGATGTCGCCATCCGCAATGCCGATGCGCCCGACGCCGGCGGCTGCCAGGTATTGCAGGACGGGCACGCCGAGACCGCCCGCGCCGATGACGAGCACCGCGCCGTCGCGCAGACGTTGCTGACCCGCAAGACCCACTTCGGGCAGGGCGATCTGGCGCGAGTAATCATGAGCGTGCTGCTGCCGCGTGTGCTCATGCTCGCCAGGCTGCGCACAGCGCTCGCAATTCACCCAGCCCGAATCGCCGTCGACGTAATGCTCTTTCTTCCAGATCGGAACGCGACTCTTGATCTCGTCGATGATGTACCGGCACGCCGCGAAGGCTTCCGAGCGGTGCTTCGAACTCACGCCCACCCAGACGGCCATTTCCCCCAGAGCAAGGTCGCCGATGCGGTGGCTGCAGGCCGCGTGCTGCACGCCGTAACGCGCGATGGCTTCCGCGACGATGCGTTCACCTTCGCGCTCGGCCAGCGCTGCATAGGCCTCGTACTCCAGGCGTCGCACCGCGCGCCCTTCGTTGTGGTCCCGCACCCAGCCCTCGAACGTGGCATAGCCGCCGCACGCGCGGTCTGCGAGCGACTCGCGGCCGGCCGCCGTGTCGATCGGCGTGGACGTGAAGGAAAACGGGCGCATCAGCCGCCCGCGACGGGAGGAATGAAAACGACGCGGTCGTTCGGCGCGAGCGGGGTAGACCAGTCGCAGAACTCTTCGTTGACGGCGACGCGCAGCATCGACATCGGCAACGTAAAGCCGTGCTTCCTGCTTGCTTCATCGTAGAGCTCGGCCGGCGTGGCGGCCGTCGTGGTCACACGCTCCTCGCTGCAACCTGCCTGTTCTCGGAGTACAGCGAAGTATTGCAACGTGATGGTCCTCATGCCGGCCTGCCCGGGGCGCCCAGGCCGGCCTGCGCGCGCTGCAGTTCTTCAGGCGTGTTGATGTTCTCGAGCGCGACGGGGTCCGGTTGCCGCAGCAAGGCCACGCGGGTGCCGATGATGTACTTGCGCGGGCAATTGCGGCCTGAGGCGATGGCCTCGAGCACGCCCGCGCGGGACGCCGGTTCGTAGATCGCACACAGCGGCTCAGGCAACCCGTCGTGGCTGCTTGCGTAGGCGACCACGGGCCTGCCGTCGCGCTTGCCAACGAGGTGCGCCAGGCTGGCGTCGTCGACGAATGGCAGGTCACACGCCAGCACGAGCCACGCGTGTTCTGGATGCGCTTGCTGCGCGGCGGCGATGCCGGCGATCGGCCCTGCACCGTCGTGCACGTCGATGATCACGGGATGACCGCGTCGCACGGGGTCGTCCTGCTGACCTGCACGTATCGAGGTGTAAACGCGTTCGCAATGCCGGGCCAGCAACTCAAGTGCCCACTCGAGTTGCGGGCGACCATGCAGGGGCAGCGCTGCCTTGTCCTGGCCCATGCGCCTGCTGGCGCCGCCGGCGAGCACCAGGCCGTGCAGGGGCGCCAGCGCGGCGCTCATTCGGCGACGCCCTCGCGCACGTTGCGCTTGCCGCCCTGCTTCTCCAGCAGGCGCGTCTCGGCGATCACGATCTCGTGCGAGAGCGCCTTGCACATGTCGTAGATCGTGAGGGCCGCGATCGAAGCGCCCGTCAGCGCCTCCATCTCGACGCCTGTCTTGTGGTGAACCGACACGGTGCAACGCACCACGGCTTCGTCTTGCGCGTTCATCTCGATGGCGATGTCGCACTGCTCGAGTCCCAGCGGATGGCAGAAGGGAATCAGCTCGTGCGTGCGCTTCGCCGCCATGACGCCCGCGATGATCGCCGTGTGGAACACGGGGCCCTTTTTCGTCGCGAAGCCGGACTCGCGCAGCGACCGGGCGGTGCCTGCCGGGAAACGCACGCGCGCTTCCGCGATGGCCGTGCGCTGCGTCACGGCTTTGCCGCTCACGTCCACCATCGTCGGGCTGCCGTCGGCGTCCACGTGTGAAAGTTGGCTCATGCTGCTGTTCATCCGCCGATGTAATGCATTTCGACTTTGCGCAGGGGCGTTTCCTCCCGCAACTCGCCGCGCAGCTCGCTGTAACGATCGCTGCGTTGCGCCCAGGCATTGCGCATCATCTCGAGCAGTTCAGAGTCCGACGCGCCGGCGCGCAAGGGCCCGCGCAGATCGAGCCCGCGCGTGGCGAACAGGCACGTGTACAGCACGCCTTCAGACGAAATCCGCGCACGGTTGCAGTCCCCGCAGAAGGGCGCGCTGACCGATGACACGAAGCCGATTTCACCTGCGCCATCGTCATACGTGTAGCGCGCTGCGACTTCGCCTCGATACCGACCGCCAGCAGCGCTCAGCGGCCAGCGCGCCTGCACTAGGCGCAGTATGTCGGCCGACGGCACCACCTGCGCGGGTTGCCAGGCGTTGCGCGTGCCCACGTCCATGTACTCGATCAGCCGCACGGTGACGCCGGTGCCGCGAAAGCGCTCGAGCAGGTCGAGCACCGTGTGCTCGTTGAGGCCACGCTGGACGACGGTGTTGACCTTGACGGGGCGCAAGCCCGCTGCGAGCGCGGCATCGATGCCCTCGAGCACCTGCGGCAGGCCGCCAAAACCACCGCTCATCGTGGCGAATACCTGCTCGTCGAGCGAATCGAGGCTTACGGTGACACGGTGCAGTCCATTGCCTTTCAGTTCGGCCGCGTGCTGCGCGAGCAGCACGCCGTTGGTCGTGAGCGCGATGTCGTCGATGCCTTCGATCGACGACAGTTCCGCAACGAGATCAGGCAAGCCGGTGCGCAACAACGGCTCGCCGCCCGTCAGCCGCAGCTTGCGCACACCGAGCCTTGCGGCCATGCGTGCCAAACGCGTGATCTCTTCGAACGACAGTCGCTCCTGCGCGCGCAGGAAACGGTACTTGTCGTCGAACGTCGAGCGCGGCATGCAGTAGGGGCAACGAAAGTTGCAGCGGTCCATGACCGAAATGCGCAAGTCGTGCACCGGCCGGCCGAGCCGGTCGACCACGGGGTTAACGCCGCTCAAAGGCACGATGTCGGCGGTGTGGCGCGGTTCGGTCATGTTCACCAGCGATGGTACGGCGCGAGATAGCCGGCGGGGAATTCACGTGGACCGGGAGGCAACTCGACGAAGCCGTCCGTGCCGATCAGCGAGACGAAGTCGCCGGATCCGCGCGTAGGCCTCGGCATCGCGACGCGTCCCGTTGGCGCACGATCTTCGATCTGCACCGGGAGGAAGAAGGCCAGCGCGGGTTTCACATTGAACGCCGCGCCCAGCGGCACACGCTCGACCATTTTGCACGACGCCCCCGACATGGCCGCCAACGCCGGCACGACGTAGCGCAACAAGCAGACGAGCGCCGATACGGGGTTGCCCGGCAAACCGAACACCGTCTGACCCGCCGGGCCGATTCCGAACCAGATGGGCTTGCCGGGGCGCTGGGCCACCTTGTGAAACACTTCCGCGACGCCCAGCTCGCGCAGCACGCTCGGCACGTGATCGAACCGGCCCATCGAAACGCCACCGGTGAGCACGATGACATCGTGCGTGGCGAGGTGCGAGGCGATACGTTGCGCGAGGATGCCCGCGTCGTCGGGCAGATGATCTTCGGCGACGCGCCGGTAACCGCGCAGGCTCAACGCGCCGTGCAACGCATAGCTGTTCGACCGGCGCACCTGCCAGTCGGCAATCGGCTGGCCAGGCTCGATGAGTTCGTCGCCCGTCGAGATCGTCACGATGCGGGGCTCGGTCCGCACTTCCGCGCGGGCCAGCCCTGCGGATGCAAGCACGGCGAGTTCGGGGGCGCCGAGCGTCGCGCCGCAGGCAAGCAGCAGATCGCCTGCGCGCGCATCAAGGCCGCGGGTGTGCACGTTCAGAAAAGGCTCGACCGGCACGTCGTGGTCGACCGTCGCATGACCATCCGCCAACAGCAGCCGTTCGACGGGCACCACGCAATCGCACCCCTCGGGCAGTACCGCGCCGGTCATGACCTCGAGGCAATCCGCTTGGCTCGCGAGGCCCAGCGGCGCCTTGCCGGCCGCCTGGGTTCCTGCGACGCGAAAGCGACGGGCACCATTGCGCCACTCCTGCGAGGCGAAGGCGATGCCATCCATGGTGACGCGATCGAAAGGCGGCTGATCGCGCTCGGAATGCACGTCCTGCGCAAGGACTGCGCCCGCCAGGGATTCCAGCGGGCGCGATTCAGCGGCGAGGGGCTGCACGCGTTCGCGCACAAGCGCCTCCGCTTCCGCCGGGGTCGGCAATGCCGGCGCGCCAGAGGTCATGCGTGAAGGAGCAGCGGCCGAACGCCGCGAGTCACTTCGGAGTCTTGGCAGCGAACGCCTTCTTTTCTACGTTCCAGCGGTCGACCAGGGCCTGCAGTTCATCGAGTGCCGAGTTGTGCTTCTTGGCATGGATGGTCTCGACCGAGACTTTCTTTTCCGCCAACTGGGGGTCGGCCGGGTCGAGGGCAGTCAGTTGCTCGTCCTGATCCTTGTCCAGGCACGGCAGGTACACTTCCTGCACGCTCTTGGCGTAATCCTTCACCAGGGCTTGTGCCGCAAGCATCTCCTCCTTCGTCGCGGACGTGCCATTCGGCAGGGCCTGCGGCGCCTGGGGATAGACGCAGGTAGCGGATTGGGCGGCAGCGCTCAAGGCCAGCAGGGCCGGGGCGAACGCAAGGGCGGTCAGCATTTTCATGTCGTTGGAACCTCGAAAGTACCAGTAGGACGCGGGGGCCTGCCGGTACGGCCGGCGACACGCGGACCAGCACTATACCGCAGCCTCCGGCCCATTCGAGCCGGACCGGTCCGTAAACAGGCTACAGACACGGTCGGCGCATGCCGGGGGCATTGGCAGGGGGCGGTGCGTTCGTGTCCAATGCGTGCCTTGGCCTGAAATCCGTCCCTGGAAGACCTTACGATGACCCCTCCGCAATCGACCGCCGCCGTCCCTGCCACCCCAGACCCGCCATTCGCGCTCGGCCATTTCATCGGGGGGCGCGACGTCGCGGGCACGTCCGGACGCAAAGGGGTCGTGCACGATCCGGCGACGGGCAAGGTGCGGGGCGAAGTGGGGTACGCGAACGCGGACGAGACGCGGAATGCCATCGCGACTGCTGCCGCTGCGTTACCGGCCTGGGCAGCCACGCCGCCGCTGCAACGCGCGCGCATCATGTTCAGGTTCAAGGCGCTGCTCGAGGAGCACACCGACGAGCTCGCGCGCCTGATCACCGTGGAACACGGCAAGGTGTTTTCGGACGCCCGCGGCGAAGTGATCCGTGGCACGGAAGTCGTCGAGTTCGCGTGCGGCATTCCACAGATGCTGAAAGGCGAGTTCAGTGAAAACGTCGGCACCAACGTCGACAGCTGGTCGCAGCGCCAGCCCGTCGGCGTCTGCGCGGGCATCACGCCGTTCAACTTCCCGGCGATGGTGCCCATGTGGATGTTCCCCGTGGCGATCGCGTGCGGCAACACGTTCGTGTTGAAGCCTTCGGAAAAGGATCCGAGCTGTCCGCTGCGCGTCGCGCAGCTGCTCAAGCAGGCAGGGCTTCCGGACGGCGTTTTCAACGTCGTCAATGGCGACCGCGAGGCGGTGGACACTTTGCTCACGGACGCGCGCGTTGCCGCAGTCAGCTTCGTCGGCTCCACGCCCGTGGCTGAATACATCTATCGGACCGCGTCCACGCACGGCAAGCGCGTGCAGGCGCTCGGCGGCGCGAAGAATCACATGGTCGTCATGCCGGATGCGGACACGGAAAACGCGGCGAGCGCGCTGATCGGCGCGGCCTACGGCTCGGCGGGCGAGCGCTGCATGGCGATCTCGGTCGCGGTGGCCGTGGGCGCAGCGGCGGACCCGCTGATCGCGGCGCTGCAAGCGCAGCTCAAGCAACTGAAGGTGGGTTCTGGGCTCGAGGAGGGTGTCGAGATGGGCCCCCTCGTCACGCGCGAGCACCGTGACCGCGTCAGTGGTTACGTGGATCTCGGCGTGCAGGAAGGCGCGAAGCTCGTGGTCGACGGCCGCGGCCTGCGTGTGCGCGGGCTCGAAGAAGGCTATTTCATCGGGCCTTGCCTGTTCGACGGCGTCGAGCCGGCCATGCGCATCTACCAGGAGGAAATCTTCGGGCCGGTCTTGTGCGTCGTGCGCGTGCCGGACCTGGCGACGGCAACGCGGCTCGTCAACGAGCACGAGTTTGGCAACGGCACTGCCATCTTCACCGCGAGCGGCGAGGCGGCTCGTACCTTCACGCAGAACGTGCAGGCGGGCATGGTGGGCATCAACGTGCCGATCCCGGTGCCGATGGCGTTCCATTCGTTCGGGGGCTGGAAGCGTTCGCTGTTCGGGGCGCTGCACGTGCACGGACCGGACGGCGTTCGGTTCTACACGCGTCTCAAGACAGTGACGTCGCGCTGGCCTACCGCGCGCCGCGAAAGCGCGCAATTCGTCATGCCAACGATGAAGTAGCGCTAAACTTCATTTACCTTACGCGCGGCCGTAGCTCAGCTGGATAGAGCATCAGGCTTCGAACCTGAGGGTCGGGGGTTCGAATCCCTCCGGCCGCGCCATCAACCGTTAGTACCGGATGCCGAACAAGAAACTTTCCTTGCTGCTGCGGACCGCGATTGCGCTGCAGCTGTGCCCGATCATTGCCGTCGCCTCTGACGCCAACGCGGGCCTCGAAGTCATCACCGTCACTGCGCAGAAAGTCAGCGAGGACCTGCAGAAGACCGCTGCGGCGATCACGGCGATTTCCGGCGCGCAGCTGGTCATGGCCGGTGCCAATGACATCCGCGCGATCCAGAACCTGATGCCGTCGGTGCGCTTCATGGCCGAAAACGCCTCGACCGAACTCTACATCCGCGGCGTCGGTTCGACGCTCGACCTGCCGAACATCGAGCCGCCCAACGCCTTCAACTTCAACGGCGTGTACATCCCACGCGAAGGCACCAGCGTTGGCCTTTTCGACATCGCCTCGGTCGAGTTGCTGCCCGGCCCGCAGGGCACGCTGTACGGCCGCGCGGCGCTGGGCGGCGCGGTCAATGTTGAATTCAACCGGCCCACGCAGGAACTCGAGACGAGTGGCTTGCTCGAGGTGGGCAACTATGCGCTGCTGCACGGCACGATCGTGCAGAACCTGCCGGTGTCGGAGCAGCTCGCGCTGCGCGGGGCGTTCGATTACGTCCAGCGTGACGGGTACCTGGCGACGGGTGCCGAATCGCAGGATGACTACGCGGGTCGGCTTGCGGCGTTCTACACGCCCACCGCCGACCTCGACATCTACGTCTGGTTGCACGGCGCGAAGAAGGACGGCAAGTCACCCAACCTCGTCCGCCGTGGCTACAACGGCGGCACGTTCGATGGCAATCCGAACGCATTCAACACCAGCGACCCGTGGGACGATCGCATCGATCCGGGGGCGCCGACGGCATCGCCGCAGGACTACGAAAACATGGTGCTCGGTGCGCAGGTCGACTGGGACCTGGGCGACGTCAAACTCACGTACATCCCGGGCTACTTCTACCTCGACTGGGCCGCGGACTACTGGCTCGAGAACATTCCGGCGCTGCTCACGGCGCATTACAACCAGGTCACCAACGAGTTGCGCGTCGCGAGCGACACCGACTCGCCGTTGCAGTGGCTCGGCGGCCTGTACGTCTATCAGGTGACGAATTCCGGCGACTTCATCGCCGGCGGATTTCCACTCTCGCAGATCTCGCGCAACCGGCTGGAGGGTTACGCTGCCTTCGGCGAGGCGACGTATTCGGTCACCGATGCGGTGCGAGTCATCGCAGGTGCCCGTTTCAGCTGGGACCAGCGGGAGGGCAGGGGCCAGACAGCGTTCGGGCAGCCCTTCACCGCCGATGAGGAATACGACAACGTCGACTGGAAGTTGGGGCTGGAGGTCGACCTGGGCGCGACAGCGATGGCGTACGCGACGATCCAGACGGGATACCAGCCAGGAACGTATAACGCGTTCCCCGCAACGCCGACGCAGTCGAACCTGGTCGAATCAGCGACGATGACGGCGTACACAACCGGTATCAAGACCCGGTTTCTCGACGATCGCCTCCAGGTCAACGACGAACTCTTCTACTACGACTACGCCGACCTGCTGGTGCAATCGTTCAACTTGAACACGGCTCTGCTCACGACCTTCAATGCCGCGCAGACGACCATCTGGGGCAACCAGCTCGACGTGCTGTTCATGCCGACGGCCCGCGACCGGCTCAACCTGTCGGTCGGGTACCTCAATGCGGAGTACGACGATTTCACCGTGCCGGCCAACGTCAACATCGGCATCCCGAATCGCGACTTCGGCGGTTACCCGTTGCAGAACGCGCCGGAGTGGACGGTCACCGCGGGTTACCAGCATGAGGTTGTCGTCGGGCCCGGCCGCGTGCTCGCCCGCGTCGAGACGCGCTACGAGGATTCATTCTGGGGTACGTTCGCGCAGTTCCGCGGCACCGAGCAGCAGGACTACTTGAAAACCGACGCGTCGGTCACGTACTACGCGCCGGGCGACCGCTGGAGCCTCGGGCTGTGGGTGAAAAACATCGAGAACGAAGCCGTGCTCGCTGCGGCGACCACTGGCCAGTTCGGGCCGTATGCAGACGTGTTCCTCGAGCCGCCGCGCACCTGGGGCGCCCGCTTCACGTTCAACTTGTGAGCGGCGCCGCCGGATACGCGTCCAGCACCGGGCCGAGCGCAGACTTGAGCGGGTCGAGCCATAGCTCGTAATTGCGCCATTGGTCGACTCCGTCGCGGAAGATCGGCTGACGCACCTGCTCGGAGCTCGCCGTGCGGACGGCGCGCTCGTTCTCGTAAAAGCGCAGGCACGCGTCCTCGAACGGCAGCCCGCAGTACTCGAGCAGGCGACGCACTTCGGTTTCGGTGTCGTCCACCATGCGCTCGTAGATCACGCGGTGCACGCGACCTGGCAACACCATGTCGAAGTGCGCCATCAGGGCGACATAATCGGCGTAGTAGCGGCCGATGTCGTCGAGCGAGTACGTGAAATTCTGGCCACGCGCAAAGTGCTGCTTGAAATTCGAGAAGCAACAGCTGAGCGGATGTCGCCGCGTGTCGATGATCCTGGCGTTGGGCAGCATCAGGTGGATCAATCCGACGTGCGCCCAGTTGTTCGGCATCTTGTCGATGAAATAAGGGGCACCGGTCTTGCGCTGCACGCGTGTCTGGGTGAGGTAACGCTGCCCTAGTTCGAGCAGGTCCTGCGCATCCAGCGTCGCGAGCACCTCGGGGTACTTCGTCGCCTCGGTGCGACGCGTGCGGCCGCTCATCTCCTTGACCATGCCGATCACGTCCGGCAGCTCCATCGTGCCTTCGATCGCCGAGTGACTGGACAGGATCTGCTCGACGAGCGTCGAGCCCGACCGCGGCAGCCCCACGACGAATATCGGATCGGGCGCTGCGCACCCGTGCCCGCGACGGGCGGCAATGAAGTCCGGCGTGTACAGCGCGCGGGCACGTTGCACGCTGTCACTGATCGTGACGCTGTCGTACGGCACCAGCAGCTTGCGCAAGCGATTGCCTTCGGCGTAATGCTCGAACGACTCGGCATAGTCGCGCGCATCTTCCATGGCCTTGCCGAGCGCAAAGTGGAAATGGAAGCGGTCTTCCTGCGCCAGGTCGTCGCGCTCGAGCTGGGCGCGCATCGCCGTGACGTCGTCGGACGTGAACCGGACTGTTTTCAGGTTGGCGAGGCTCCAGTAGGCCTCGCCCAGGTGCGGCTCGAGCGCAATCGACTTGCGATAGGCGGCAATGGATTCGTCCTGCCGGCCCGACGTCTTCAAAGCGTGGCCATGGCTCAGCCACACCCTGCCTTGCAGCGGATACTCCTGCAGCAGTTCCTGGTACAGGGCGATCGCCGTGTCGTATTCGCCGACACGCGCCAGCACGGCGGCTCGCAGGTTGCGGTAGCTGGGACTGCGCGGCTCCGCCGTGAGCAACTGGTCGAGCTGTGCCAGGGCATCCACCGGCTTGTTGTTGCGGTGGAGCACGACGGCGTAGTTATAGCGCGCTGCCTTGAAGCCCGGCGCCAGTTCCAGGCACCGACTCAGCAGGTTCTCCGCATCCGGGTAGCGCCCGATGCGCGAAGCAATTTCGGCCAGCATGCGGATCGCCGCAACATCGGTGGGGAACTGCATGAGGTGGTTGCGCAGCAGCGGCTCGGCCACGGCGATGCGCCCTTCGGCCAGCGCGTGCGCAGGTTCCACCAGGCGCGGATCGCGCGTCGAATTGCGGACGTGATTGGCATACGCCTGGTCGGCACTGGCCGTGTCGCCCATCGCATGCAGGTGATCGCCCAGCGCGCGCCAGGCGTCAGCCAGCGTGGGCTGCAGGCGGACGGCGCGACGCAGGGCTTCGACGGCTTCACCGCCGCGGCGCGCATCACCGAGCGCGAGACCCAGTTCCAGGTGCGCGGCGGCCCAGCGCGGTTGCGCGGCCGTGAGGGGCTCGAGTAGACCTAAGGCGGCGTCGGTCTCGTGCAGTCGTCGATGGGCCGTGGCCAGCAACAACGTGGCTGCACGATGCCCGGGGACTGCAAGCAGTATCTCGCGCGCCTGTTCCACCGCCAGACGCGGCTGGCTCGCCAGCAGCTTTTCTGCGTGGGCCAGTGCCACGTCCAACGTACCCACGGGGTCCGGCCCGAGCGTCATCCAGTCTTCCCGTGTTTTGACACTGCAACGAGCGAATGAAAGACTGCCGCGCACTCAATGTCAAACGCCGCGAGGCGATTCGAGAACACATGTTGCCAGATCAGCATCGAAGTGCAGGTTGGCTGGCCATGGGCCTGCTGTGCGCGGCTCTGCCCGCTGTGGCGGCGCAACCAATGGCGGTCGTGACAGGCGTTCCCTACGAGGTCGACTCCGGCACGATCGCCGTGCTGTGCGGCAGCCTCATCGATGGCGTCGCGCCCGCGGCGCGAGGGCCGGCGACGGTGGTCATTCGCAACGGGCGCGTCGAGTCGGTCACCGCGGGCAGCAAGGCACCGCAGGACATCGCGGTGGTTGATCTGTCGCAGTACACCTGCCTGCCGGGCCTGATCGACATGCACACGCACCTGACCGATAGCGGGCACGAGACCGCGGACCTCAGCGTCTATTACAGGCGCACGCCGGCGGAGCAGGGCGCGATCGCACGGGAAAGCGCGCGCGCGACCTTGCAGGGCGGATTCACCGCAGTGCGTGACGTCGGCACGTACATCGCCTGGGTCGATCGCGACCTGCGTGACGCCATCAACCAGGGCAAGGCCATGGGTCCGCGCATGCAGGTCGCGGGCTTTTACCTGACCATTCCAGCGGGCGGCGGTGACCTGGTGATCCCGGGCCACGCCGAGGCGGAGATCCCACCGCAGGTGCGCATGGGCGTTGCGCGCGGGCCCGATGAGTTTCGCAGGAAGGCCGAGCTGGCCGTCGCTGGCGGCGCGGACGTACTCAAGATCATTGCGTCGGGCGCAGTGCTCGCTTTCGGCGGCGTACCGGGCGAGCGCGAAATGTCGCCAGAAGAAATCAAGACCGTTATCGATGTGGCTCACGCCCACAAGCTCAAGGTCGCCGCACACGCGCATGGCGCGCAGTCGATCAAGGATGCCATCCTGGCGGGTGCGGACACGATCGAGCACGCGTCGCTGATCGACGACGAAGCGATCCGTCTCGCCAGGGAGCACGGCACGGCGCTGTCGATGGACGTCTACAACGGCGACTGGATCGACACCGTCGGCCGGCAGGAAAAATGGCCCGAAGAATTCCTGCGCAAGAACGTGGAGACGACCGAGGCGCAGCGCCAGGGCTTCACCAAGGCGCACGCCGCGGGCGTCGACATCGTCTACGGCACGGACGCGGCCGTGTACCCGCACGGGCTCAATGCACGCCAGTTTCCCATCATGGTCCAGCGCGGCATGACGCCGATGGAAGCGATCCAGTCCGCGACCTCGCTCGCGGCGAAGCACATGGGTTGGGACGACCGCATTGGCAGCCTGCAGCCGGGCCGCTTCGGCGACCTCATCGCGGTGAAGGGTGATCCGCTTGCCGATGTCACGCGACTGCAGGACGTCGCGGTCGTGATCAAGGGCGGTCTCGTCTTCAAGCGCCCCGCGGAGTGACCTTGGCATCGCGTCATGCGACGGATCCCTTGCACGGGCCAGCACTCACGGGTGAAATGCTCCGGCTCGCGCCGAACGTACTGCGGATCGTTGCGCCGAATCCCGGTCCGCTGACGGGGCCTGGCACCAACACGTACGTCATCGGCACTGGCCCGGTGTTCGTCGTCGTGGATCCTGGTCCCGCCGACGCGATGCACATCGAGCGCATCTTCACGGTGACCGGCGCCAACATCAGCCATGTGCTGTGCACGCACTCGCACCCGGATCATTCTCCCGGCGCCGCGGCGATCAAGGCGCGCACGCAGGCCGTCGTACTCGGCCGCGCCGCGCCCGACGACGGGCATCAGGATGAATCGTACCGGCCCGACGCACCACTCGAAGATGGCGCGGCCATCGAGACAGCCGGCAGCCGTATCCGCGTGCTGCATACGCCGGGGCACGCCTCGAATCACGTTTGCCTGCTGCTCGAGCCGGAAGGCTGGCTGTTGACCGGAGACCATCTCATGAACGGTTCGACGGTGGTGATCCTGCCGCCGGACGGTTCGATGCGGCTCTATCTGGAATCGCTGCGGCGTCTGCGCGCGCTGCCGCTCAATGCATTGCTGCCGGGGCATGGCGCCGTGATGCCGGATCCCCGCGGCGAAATCGATCGCGTGATCGCGCATCGTCTGCAACGAGAGGCGAAGGTCATCGACGGCCTCGTGCAGCTGGGGCCAGCAGCGACACTCGATGCGCTGGTGCCGGTCGTTTATGCCGATACGCCAGTCGCCCTGCATCCGCTCGCGCGCTATTCGCTGCTGGCGCACCTGCAGAAACTGCAGGAAGAACACCGCGTCAGGCAGGATGGCGGCGGCTGGACGTGGCTCGCAGCGTGAGTCGGGCCACGCCGGAACGCGACCGGCTGCAGCGCATCGAACTGGTCAACGCGAGCGTGCGTCTCGGCTCGCACTGGGCGTTGCGAGACGTTTCCTTCGATGTGCGCGCAGGTGAGCGCTGGTTGCTGCTGGGGGCGAATGGCGCCGGCAAGACGGTGCTGCTGAAACTGCTGCGCGGCGACCTGTGGCCCACGCCGACCGGTCGCGAGTCGCGTCGCTACCATCTGCGCGGGGGCGAGGTACTGGACCAACCGCAGTTTGCGACCGATCGCATCGCCTACCTCGGCCCGGAGCGGCAGGATCGCTACGAGCGTTACGAGTCGGAGCTCAGTGTCGCGCAAGTGGTGCTGACCGGGTACTACGATTCGGACTTTCCATTGCAACCCGCGACACGTGCGCAATCGCGTCGCATCGACTACGTCTTGCAGCAGGTCCAGCTTGCCGGCTTGCGCGAGCGAGCGTTTCGTTCGTTGTCGTACGGGCAGCGCCGCCGCGTTTTGCTGGCGCGCGCGGTGGTGCGCGAGCCGGACGTGCTGTTGCTGGACGAGGCGCTGAATGGCCTTGACCAGAATGGACGCGCGGCGTTCACGCGTGCGCTGCGTCGTATTGCGTCGCCGCGAACAGCCTGCGTCCTGAGCAGCCATCGTCGCAGCGACGCGCCTGCGGACCTTACCCACGTCGCGCGACTCGCCGCCGGTAGGATCGAACAGGTTGCGGATCTGCGTGGCGCGGGATCGAACTTAAAGGGCACCGGTGCCCCGATACAGCGGGTCTCGGCTCACAGCGTACAAAATAGTCGGCGCACGGAAGCCGGCACTGCGCTCCTGCGGCTGCAGAACGCCGCCGTGTACCGCGGCGAGCGTCTCGTCATCGGCGCGTTCGACTGGGAGTTGCTCGGCGGGCAGCACTGGCATGTGCGTGGCGCCAACGGCGCGGGTAAATCGACCTTGATCGCCGTGCTGTACGGTGATCTCTGGCCCGCACACGGCGGCCTGCGCGTGCGGCGCTGGCCCGTCAATGACGACTGGAAGGCGCGCGTGGGTCTGGTGTCGCCCGAGTTGCAGGCTGCGTACGCAGCAACCGCCAGTACGGTCGAGGAGATCGTCGCGTCGGGACTGCATGCGAGCATCGGCCTCAACGAATGGCCGAGTCCGGCGGAGCTACGGCGAGTGGGGCGCGAGTTGCGCGCCTGGGGGCTCGACGAGCATGCGGCACGACGGGCACGCGAATTGTCGTACGGTCAGTTGCGTCTCGCGCTCGTTGCACGAGCATTTGTGCGTGCGCGCCGTCTGTACCTGCTCGACGAGCCGTTCGACGGCCTGGATGCCATGGCACGCGCACGCGTGCGCGCGAGGCTGGACACCGCTGTGCAGCGAGGCGCCACGGTGGTGCTTGCGACGCACCACGCTGAGGACGTGCCGGACTACGTTGCGCGTGAACTGCGGTTGCGACGAGGCAGGCCGCCCGTCAGCGTGAGCCGCGACGCGGTCAGAGCGGGAGCGTCGCCTCGTAGACGATGACGGCGTCACCCGAGACGCGCACACCCGACGCACGCTTGCCGCTGCAAGCCACCGTCACCTCGACACGGCCCGGCCGGTCGACGAAACGTCCCTGCAGGCCCACGAACGAGGCTTCATCGTTGACAGGCGTCAGCAGCCCGTAGTGCAGCAGGTACACGCCGAGCATGCCGTGCGCGTTGCCGCTCACCGGGTCTTCGGGCACGCCGATCACGGGGCAGAACATGCGCGACTCCGTCGTCGCCGGCTGCGCGCCAGGCTTCAACGCGAACACAAAAAAGCCATCGGCACCGACATGCGGCGTCAGGTGGATCAGCTGGTCCATCTGCGGCTGCAGCGAGTCGAGCGTGTCGGGTGACTGCAAGCCGATCATCAAGCGCGAGTTGGCGGTGCTCATCACCTGCACCGGGCAGGCCGGATGCAGGCTGGACGAGCTGATGCCCAGCGCATCCAGCACCGGAGCCAGACGCTCTTCCGGGACGATGGGGCCGAATGTGGCGGGCGTCTGGTCGATCGTGACGCGGAGGTGCGGGGCCTTGCCGGTCACCTCGATGCCGACGATGCCCGCCGGCGATTTCTGCCGCACCTTGCCTCGCGGAATGCCGTCGGCCATCGCGCGCACGTAGTGCGCCGCAACCGTCGCGTGCCCGACGAAGCCGACTTCACGCCGTGGCGAGAAGAAACGCAGCTCGACGTCGTAATCCGGCGAGTCGGATCCGAGCACGAACGCCACCTCGAGTCCTGCGAGCTCGCGCGCAATGCGTCGCATCTCTTGATCTTCCAGCACGTCCGCGTCGAGCACGACCGCCGCAGGATTGCCGCAGAAGCGCTCCTGCGTGAAGGCGTCGACGAGAAACAAGCGGCACTTGCGCTGGGTCATGGGCGGCAGGCTGTAAGAACGGGGGATGCGCATTAGTCCTCAGCCGTTGCGCCCCGTCAACAATTTCGAGGCCTGATAGCGCATTTGCCCCTATAATTCGCCTCACCTTGGGGTGGCCCTGACTGGGCCTGAGATGTCGATCGCGAGCGCGAACCAGGCGCCGCACACCGACGAACCCGTTGAACCTGATCCGGTTAGTACCGGCGTAGGGAGCAGGTAATGCATCGCAGATTGTTTCCATTTTGTTCGTATCCATCCAGAGCGGGCCACGCGTCGCGCGGGCTGAGGCTCGCCCTGTGTGTGGCAGTTATTTGCATCACGGCAGCGCTACTGCTCCCCGCACCGGCGGCCCGGGGCGACACGCAGCCGCCATCCGCGTCCCCGCCGCGCCAGAGTCCGCCGCTCGAGGAGATCGTGGTCACTGCGTCGCTGCGCCAACAGAGCTCGCTGGAAATTCCCGCAAGCATCACGGTGCTGGGCGCCAGCACGCTGGAGTCCGCGGGATTGCAGCACTTTAGCGATGTGCTCGGACTCGTTCCCAACCTGAATTGGTCGGGTGGCACGTCGCGGCCCCGCTTTTTTCAGTTGCGTGGCATTGGCGAACTGGAGCAGTACCAGGGCGCGCCCAACCCCTCGGTCGGCTTCCTGCTGGACGACATGGACCTCAGCGGCGTCGGCATGCCCGCTACGCTGTTCGACACGGCGCAAGTCGAGGTGCTGCGCGGTCCGCAGGGCACCAGTTACGGCGCAAACGCGCTTGCGGGCCTGATCAAGATCAAGACGCGGGACGCGACGCCCACTTCCGACCTGCTCACAGAACTGACGGCCGGTGAGTATGGGACCTGGTCGGCCGGCGTGGCAGGCGGGGGCGCGCTGGGGTCGAATGGGTCCGCGTGGCGCGTCGCGGCGCAACGATTCGCGAGCGACGGCTTCCAGCACAATGCTTACCTTGATCGCGACGACACCAACGGCCGCGACGAGTCGACGGTGCGCGGCAAGGTGCGCTGGGAAATCGGCGCTGGCTGGCATGCGGAACTCGCGGGCTTGCACGTCGACCTCGACAATGGGTTCGATGCGTTTGCGCTCGACAACTCGCGGCGCACCGTGACCGACCGGCCAGGCCGCGACGCGCAGCGGACCCACGGATTCTCGGCGGGCGTCACCGGTGAACTGGACGGCTACACACTGCGCAGTATCAGTGCGTACACGGGGTCGGACAGCGTGTACAGCTTCGACGGTGACTGGGGCAACGATGCTTATTGGGGGGAGTTCGCGCCGTACGATTATTTCTCGAGGTACCAGCGCGAGCGCTCCACGCTGAGCCAGGACCTGCGTCTCGCGGGTACCAGCGCAGACGTAGCATGGGTTGCGGGCATCTACGCGCTGAGGTTGGAGGAGGATTCGCTGCAGCGCGACGAGTTCGCCAGTGAACTGCTGCGCCCGCTGCTTGCGACCGAGTATGCCGCCACGTCGCTCGCCGGCTATGGCGAAGCAGAGTGGTCATTGCCGCGCAATATTTCGTTGACGACGGGCCTGCGCATCGAAAGCCGTTCCGCTGATTACGCAGACTCGGACGGCACGAACTTCGATCCGCGAGAGACGATGGTCGGCGGACAGGTTTCGCTGCAGGGTCCACTCGGTGCCAACCAGTGGTATGCAACGGTCGCGCGTGGCTACAAGGCAGGGGGCTTCAACATCGGTCAATTCGTGCCCGACGACCGGCGGCAATTCTCGGCCGAGTATTTATGGAACGCCGAAGCCGGCGTGCGCTTTGCCCACGACGACGCGCAGTTGCAAGGAGAGCTGTCGGTATTTCACATGTGGCGCGAGCAGCAGCAGGTGGCGACGTCATTCCAATTGGTGCCGGGCGATCCGCTGTCGTACGTGTTCTACACCGACAATGCAGCCCGCGGTCGCAACTACGGGCTGGAGGCGTCGCTCGCGTGGCGTCCGCTCGAACGATTGAGCCTCGGCGCGACGCTGGGCTTGCTCCATTCCGAATTCGTTGGCTACCAGTACGGCGACCGCGACCTGGACGGCCGCGACCAGTCCCATGCGCCCGAGTATCAGTATTCGTTGTCGGCACAGTGGGGCGGAGGCGAGGGCTGGATGGCGCGTGCCGACCTCAGTGGCTCGGCTGCGTTCTACTTCGACGCGAGCCACGACCAGCGTTCGGATCCGTATGCCGTGCTCAACCTGAAGGCCGGGTACGCGCGTGGCCCGTGGTCGGTGCAGTGTTGGGTGCGCAATGCCGCCGACACCCACTATGCCGTGCGTGGTTTTTACTTCGGCCTGGAGCCACCTGAATTCGCCAACAAGCTGTACACCCAGGCCGGCGATGGACGGGTGGCCGGCATTACGCTGCAGTGGCGCTGGTAAGTGCGGCACTTGCAGAAACCCTGCGTGACTCGAGGACACACCGATGCGCACCGCCGTGGAAATCAGCCTTTATCCGCTGGACGCGAACTACGTTCCGCCGATCAAGGATTTCATTGAGCGTCTCAACGCTTACCCGGACCTCGACGTCGTCACCAATGCGATGAGTACGCAGGTGGCAGGGGAGCACGGCGTCTTGTTCGCGGCCCTCGAGCGCGAGACGCGTCGCACCTTCAGCGCCGATCAGCGTGCTGTCTTCGTCATGAAACTGCTCGGTGGCGTGCCGACCTCGGACGAAAGTTGACTCTTGCCGCGCAGGTGATCGAGGCATTCGCTGCCGTCCCGCTGATCGAGTGGGTGGCGGCCGTGCTGGCGTTGGGCTATCTCGGGTTAGCCATACGCCAGAGCGCGTGGTGCTGGGTCTTCGCCGTCGCGAGCGCCGTGCTGTACCTGGTGGTGTTCGCGCGCGCTGGGCTCTACATGCAGGCAGGGCTGCAGGTGTTCTACATGGGCATGGGAATCTACGGTTGGCGCACGTGGGGCGGCACCGGTGCAGTCGCGTCCATCGCCGTTTCCCGCTGGACGGGACGGCAACACCTGCTCGCGTGCGCGGGCATCGCGACGGTCGCCCTGGTGAATGGCGCGCTCATACAGCGCGGGGCGCAGTTCGCCTGGCTCCCCTACATCGATGCCGCCATTGCGTGGGGCAGCGTGCTCACGACCTGGATGGTCACGCGCAAGGTGCTGGAGAACTGGCTGTACTGGATCGTGCTCGACGCCGCCATGGCCGTGCTGTCGGCACGACAAGGCCTGGCCGCTACGTCAGTATTGTTCGGGTTGTACACCGCGCTCGCCGTGCGCGGTTACTGGCAGTGGCGCCGCGACGTGCCTGCGACCGCGCCGTGAGCGCCGCAGCCGGACACGCAGCAGCATGGCATGCGGCGGAGCGCGCCGCTCGCGCCGCGCTGGCAACGCACGAGCAAACGGCTGAACTCGCGACTGCCGTGCTCACGCCCATCGTCGGCAGCGTCAGCAACTTCGCCTGGCACGCCGTGGCCGGCAGCACCGAACGATTCGTGCGCCTCGCTCGAGCCGGCAACGAAGCGCTGGGCGCTGATCGCGTGGCGGAAGCGGCGATCCTGCGGTGCGTCGCTGCGGCCGGCCTTGCGCCCAAGGTGCTGCGCTGCGATCCGGCAGCACGGCTGCTGGTCACGCAGTGGATTACCCCCAACCGGATCGCGCGGTCGACACTGCAGGATGAAGTTTCGTTGGAGCAAGTGGCCGCGGCGATGGCGCGCCTGCATCGGCTCGACGTGCCTGCCGGGGTGCGCGAGGTGCGGTTCGACGAACAGGCGCGACGCCTCGAAGCTCGAGGCTCGCACGCACAGTCCGTGTTCACCGAGCTGGCGTCCGTCGTGTTCGAGCGACTCGCGCATGACGCGCCCGTGGTGTTGTGCCACAACGACCTCCACGCGCAGAACATCGTGTTCGATACCGGCAACCGGCTCTGGCTGGTCGATTGGGAATACGCGGGGCTCGGGGACCCTGTGTTCGACCTGGCATCGTTCGCGAGCCAGTGTGCCCTTTCGCGTGACGCCGGCCAGCGGCTCTGCGACGAGTACATCCGGGCCGGCGGCAGGGTGGAGTGGTCGCGAGTCGAATTCGCCCGCTGGGCGTTCGATTACGTGCAGTGGCTCTGGTACGAAGGCCTGAGGGCGTCCGCCGAGCCAGGTCCGGACGGCGCCGAGGCCATGCGCAGGTCCCGTCGAATCGAACAGAGCTTGCTGGAGCGTGCATCCGGAGTCTTGCGCTGCAATAATCGCTGATTCGATCAACGACTGACGGGTGCGAGCATGGCGAAGATGGTGGTGACGGACCGCGACGGCAACGTCCACGAGGTCGAGGGACGGCTCGGCGTGAAGCTGATGGAGACGCTGCGCGAATTCGACTACGGCGTCACCGCCATTTGCGGTGGGCTCTGTTCGTGCGCCACCTGCCACATTTTTATCAAGCCGGACTGGATGGCAAAGCTGCCGTCGCCGCAGGGTGACGAGAAGGAATTACTCGTGGAGCTGCAGCATTACGATGCGGCGACGTCACGCCTGAGCTGCCAGGTCGAGTTCTCCGCTGCGCTCGACGGCCTCGAATTGAAGATCGCCCAGGACGAGTGATCAGCCGCGCGACGTGCGCGGCCCTGTCTCGACGAGGTTGATGCTGCGGCAGGTCCAGGCGACCTCGCCATGCTGGTTCAACAGCGTGTAGCGGAATTCGACGATGCCACGGGTGGTGTCCGACGCCGACGGGCGCTTGGACAGGCATTCGAAGCGCGCGCGCAGCGTGTCTCCGGCACGCACCGCCACGGGCCATTTCACGTCTTCCCAGGCAACGCCGCAGATCCATGCGATGTCGCTGCTGATTGCGTGATCGAGCCGCCGCCACAGGGCCATCGTGTAGATGCCCGACGCGATGACTTCGCCAAACACTGAGTCCCGCGCCGCTTCCGGCTCCGCGTGAAAGTACTGCGGGTCGTACGCGCGCGAGAAGGCGAGCAGGGCGTCGAGCTCGACGGTTTCCTCGTGTGATTCGCGTGTTTCGCCGACGACGAGATCGTCGTAGTAGCGCCGCTCGCTCACTTCTCGCCGTTGATGTAGCGGTCGATTTCGCGCTGGTAATGACGCAGCCGCGATTCCTGCTGGCTCCAGAGCGGCCCGCGGAAACCGCGGGATTTCTGTCCCCGCTGCACGGCCTCGACGAGGTCGACGTCCTGATTCAGCACGTCGCCGAGATCCGCCCGCGGCTCCCCGATGAAGTGATGCTCGATGCTCGGCCGCGTCGCCCCGGTCACGTCGGTGCCCTTCGGCAAGCCCATCCAGCCCGGCACCGAATACTTCGGGTCCTCGACGTAACGCACGAGCGTCATGTTGTCGTAGAAGAAACGCTCCGGGTCGGTCGGGTGCGGCTGGAAGCGCATGACGAAGACACCTTCCGGATGCATGCCGATCTGCACGTTCGGGAAATAGCCCGTCGCCCAGCTGTCGCTGAGCTGGCCGTCGGTGAATTTTTCATAGTGGTCGAGGCGGAGGCGCTTCGCACGCTCGCGCTTGGCCTGCTGCACGGCGGTGCGCACTTCGAGCGCGGTGCCGGTGAACGAATCCGGGTCCATGCCGGCCTCGAGCATCATGTACTTGAGGCCTTCGTTGACATGCTCGCGATCGTGCATCCGATGACTCGGCGTGCAGATCGGCACGATCATGCGCTGGAAGCCATTGGGGTACGTGTCGTACTGCGAGAAGTCTTCCATCACGCCCTGCGTCTGCGGATGGATGTGGGGGAGGTGATAGGTCTCGTAGAACGCGTCGACGCCGGTCTTCCAGTTCGCCTGCCACTCGGTGCGGACGTGACGCACGACGTGCATCTTGTCGATCTGATAATTCTCGATGTAACCGTCCGGCAGGCCGATCCACTCGCGCAGGGGTGGAGCCTTGCCGTCCATGTTGATGAAAATCAGGCCGCCGATCTGGTCGCAGCGTACCTCGGACAGGCCCGGCCGGTGTTCAACCAGCTTCGCGTCGAAGCTGTGCTCGTCGGTGATGCAGTCAAGCTTGCCGTCGATGCAATACCGCCAGGCGTGGAATGCGCAGGTGAACTTGGCGACGCTGCCGCGCTCGTTGAGGGCAATCGGATTCGCGCGGTGCGCGCACACGTTGAAGAACGAGCGTATGCCGCCGTCTTCCTGGCGCACGACGACGAAGCTTTCGTGCCCATGGTTGAAGACGGTGTAATCGCCCTCTTCAGGAATGTCGGAGGTCACGCCCGCGAGCAGCCAAACGCGCGGCCACAGCAGCTTCCATTCCTTTTCCATGAATTCGCGCGAGTAGTAGCGCGAGGGATCCGGCACATCGAGGCCGTTGTCGGCCTCCGGCTGCTTGGCTTCGAGCGACCCAGCGGGGGCGCTGAGGTTCATCGGCCAGACGGGCTTGAGGTTGGCAGCCATGTCGGTTTCCTCGGGACGGGAACGGCGGGAGCGGTCGAATATAGCAAAGGGTCGAAAAAGAAACAGGCTTGACTGTTTTCATGTTTTTGGCCGCTGGCCAGCAATTGTTGTTTTTATGCGTCAATATCGATTGGCAGATGGGAAAGCACGCAATTCATAGCGTCCCGGTGCGGTTACGCTCCATTATTGCGTTGCACAAATGAAAAACAGTCATGTTTGCTTTTTTTCTCAGGCTGCTTTAAAAAGCGTGCAACGCAATGAACGTGATGGACCTTGAAACATCCGGCGTTGCACCGAGCCGCAGCTGCGGCACCACTGACCGGGGGATAGCTTCATGACCGTGTTCCGTTCACGTACGACGCCGATTGCTCGCATCGTTTCGGCCGTGTTGGCCGCCGCTGCCGCACCTGCCCTGATGGCGCAGGATTCCACCGGCCTCGAAGAAGTGCTGGTCACCGCGACGCGCGCGGGTATCACCAACCTGCAGCAGACACCTGTCTCCGTCTCGGCCGTAACGGCCCAGGACATCGACCGCATGGTGGCGCGCGATATTTCCGGCATCGCGACGTCCGTGCCAGGTTTCTCGGCGTCGCGCATCACGGCATTCAATGCCGCCTCGTTCGCGATGCGCGGCGTGGGCCTCACCGACATCATCGTCTACCAGGATTCTCCGGTCGGCGTGACGATGGACGACTTCGTGCTGCCGAGCGTGCAGACGCAGTTGCTCGACACGTTCGACATCGAAAGCGTCGAAGTGCTGCGCGGCCCGCAGGGCACGCTGTTCGGCAAGAACACGACGGGCGGCGCGGTCAACATCCGCAGCAAGCGTCCGGACATGAACGAAATGGGCGCGGACTTCCGCCTGGGCTACGGCAGTTTCAACGCCGTGCGTGCACAAGGCTCGGTCGACGTGCCGGTCATAGACGACGTCCTCGCGCTGCGTTTCGTCGGTGCGTATTCGAAGTCGGATGGCTATTACAAGCTGGGCGCCGACTACGGGCCGATCAACACGCTGAACATCTTCGCGGGCACGTTCGCGCCGTTCAACATCCCGGGCGTGACGGGCACGACGGGCACAGGCAGGCCGGGCAAGAGCATCGGCGGTGACGACAACCTCAACGGCCGCTTCAAGGCCGAGTGGAAGCCGATGGACGGCCTGACGTTCCTCGCGCAGTACGAAATCATGCGCGACCGTTCGGACGCTGTGCCTTCGTACAACGACACGCCGGTCGGCGGTCCGTACCTGTGGAACGCGCTGGGCTTCACGCGCCCCAGGGGCGACCCGCTCGACAACATGGCCTCGACGCAGCGCCAGGACTCGTTGCTCAAGATGGGCGACGGCCAGGTGATCGACGTCGACGGCATCTACCTGAACATGGAATGGGATCTCGGCTTCGGCACGGTTTACGCCAATGCAGGCAAGCGCAGCCAGGACGAACACCTGCCCAACACCTACACGGGTGCTGCGCCGGTCAACCAGGTCACCGGCGACGTCATCTCGCTGTTCGACGCGACGCGCGATACCACGCGTGACACGACCCAGTTCGAAGCGCGCTTTGCGTCTGATTTCGACGGCTCCGTCAATTTCGTCGCTGGCGTGTTCCAGCAGACGAACGACGCGGCGTTCTGCGTGGTGCAGGTGCTCGGCTTCATCGATCTTGCGTTCGACCTGGGCTCGCTCGGCCTCCCGCAGCAGGTCAACAACCAGTCGCCGCAAGTCCTCTGCAACAAGCAGGATTCTGACTCCCTGGCGGGTTACATCGACGCGACCTGGGAAGTCACGGAGCAGTTTTCGCTGTCCGGCGGCTACCGCATGACGCGCGACGAGCGCTCATGGGCGGGTCGTACGCAGGTCGGCTTCGATATCCTCGATGACAACCTGAACAACGGCAGCCTGTCGTGGCAGGACTTCAACGATCCGTTGCAGGCCGGCAACTTCAACAAGTTCCCGGGCGGCATCATCGTCAATGACAATACGCCGGGCTTCGGCAACCTGTCCGAGACGTGGACTGAGCCGAGCTGGCGCGTCGTCGGTTCGTACAAGTTCACGGACAAGCTCTTCGGCTACGCGACGATCTCGGAAGGCTACAAGGCCGGCGGTTACAACGACCAGACAGGAACCAGCGGCCTGATGGTGTCGGCACTGACGCGACCGGTCGATCCGGAGTTTGCGACCAACTACGAAATCGGCATGAAGTGGGAAAGCGAGGACAGCCGTTATCGCTTCAACCCCACCGTGTTCTACACCACGTACGAGGACGCGCAGCGTGCGGTGAACATTCTTACCTCGAAGAACGGCGCGCAGTTCCAGGAAACGGTGTTCTACAACGCGGCCGAGGTGGAAGCGAAGGGGATCGAACTCGAGTTCCAGGCCGCAGTCACGGATGCCTTCCGCATCCGCGCGCAGGCGTCGTACCTGGATGCGTCCTACAATGAGTTCATCATCGACCAGCCGGGCCTGTCCGACCCCGCGTCGGGCGGCGTCATCCTGCCGTTCCAGGGCGACTTCTCGGGCCTGCCGGTGCCGCGTTCGCCGGAGTTCATGGGTTCGATCCAGGGTATCTACACCTGGGCACTGGCGAGTGGCGCGAGCCTCGACTTCGGTGCCGAGTTCTATCACGAGGACGAGAACCTGTTCTACATCTCGGCGGCTGGCCGCCAGTACGACGCGTACCTCGACGAAAAGAACCTGATCAACGCCTCGGTGACGTACACGGCTGCCGACAACGCGTGGTTCGTGCGCGGCTACGGCAAGAACCTGACGGACGAGCGCTATCGCATCGCCTCGCAGTCGGTCGCCACGCTGTGGACGCACTCGCAGTTCGGCGCACCGATCAACTACGGCGTCGAGTTCGGGATGGGCTTCGGCAGCCGCAGGTAAACGGCGGGGGACAGCAACAGCCTTGCTGAGAGAAAGCCGGCGCCAGCCGGCTTTTTCTTAGCCTCGACGAGAGGCATGCATGAGTCTCCTGGACGATCTGGTCAGCCGCGCATCGGACGACCTCAAGGAGGTGTTTCGCGACACGATCCGTCGTTCCCGGCGTAGTCCAGACGGTAGCCTTCGACGCGCATTTTCACCCGAGCACGGTCAGTTCGTGCGGCAAGGTGTGCAGGCACTCGGCGCCGGTGGCCGTAATCAAGTAACTGCTTTCCAGATGGTAGGGCGCCACCGAGTGTCCGAAGTACAGGAACTCGAAGTTGACGACCGTGTTCTCCTCCAACTCGAAGTTCTTCACGCGGCCGAACGCGGGGTAGGAGCTCGGCAATTCGATGATGTCGAGGCCGATCGAGTGCAGGAACACCAGGGTCTTGCGCGGGGTCGGCACATCCATCGCGTAGGCGATTTTCGATATCGCAGACCATGCATCGTGCGTCGACATGCCCGCACGCAAGTGTTGCACGGATTCCTGTTGCGCGGCCGAGATGGTCTCGCAGATGCGCGTGTACTCCGGGCTCGGCTCGCCGACGTGCACGGTGCGCGACACGTCAAACGCGTAGTTCGAATACGTTCCCCAGCTTTCGAAAATGATCACCTGTCCGTCGCGTACCTGCCAGTCGTTGTCGGCGAACATCAGGTCGGGAAAGTACTCACCGCCATATTCCGCGCCGAACTGCAGGGCTTTTTGCGCAGATAGCAGGTTGGCACCGCGTTCCTGCACGTAATTCCGGAAGCGCGAAGCGACGTCTTTCCACGCCGCGCCCGGGTGGATGAGGGGCATTATTTCACGCAGCCCCGCTTCGTTGATGACGGCACCATGGCGCAGGAACTCAATCTCCTGCGGCGTCTTGACCTTGCGGATGTGCATCCACGCGTCGAGGCCATCCAGCCACTGCAGTTCGGGTAGTTGCAGTTGCGAGTTGATTGCCAGTCGCAGGTCGTCGAAGCCGACTCGCGCGCGTTCCAGTCCCAGTTCCTGCAGCGCGCTGACGGTGCCCGCGACGATGTCGTTCGCCATCGAGCCCGAGACCTTGGCCGCGTAAAGCTGCTCGATGTCCGTCTGCAGCGGTTCGAGTCGCACCGGTTCCGGCTCGTGCGCCACTGCGCTCGTGCTCAGGAACTCCGTCGTGCGCACCTGCGGAATCCACGTGGGCGTTTCGAGCAAGCCACCAATCGCAAACTCCGGCACGATCAGGATTGCAGGCTTCGCCGGGTCGCGCGGCACGATGACCGCGGCCTGGTTTTCCTGGAATCCCCACTCCGAGATGCGTGTCCAGAAGCCGGAAGCGTAGTAGACGTTGCGGGCCGCGGAGGCGACGAGCGCGTCGAGACCCAGACGGTCCATGGTCTGCATGGCGCGCTCGCGATTGAACAGCATCGGTGTTTCTCCCGCCCCGAACTGTGGGGCGAAAACTTGATACCCCGCAATGCAAAAACAGTCAATCCTGTTTTTTTGTCGTGCGGCCAACTTGCTGCAGAGCAGCATGTAACGTGCTTTCGCTTTGGCGCGGGATCGCTTAAATTTAAAAAAAGCCGGATTGACTGTTTTTAATTTTTTGGCTTGGTGGTCGCCCCGCCAGGCAAGGCCCCAGGAGTACGCCCATGTCCTACGATCCGATGATGCTGCTCGACGCGTATCGACGCATGCGCGCAATTCGGGAATTTGAGGAACGCATGCGACGGGAAGTGCAGGCGGGCACGGTACCCGGCTTCGTGCACTTGTATTGCGGGCAGGAAGCAGTGGCCGTCGGCGCGTGCATGAACCTGCTCGACACCGACTACATCGGCAGCACGCACCGTGGCCATGGCCACTGCATCGCGAAGGGCTGCGACATCGGCGACATGCTGCTCGAGATCTACTGCAAGCAGGGCGGGCTCTGCAACGGCAAGGGCGGCTCCATGCATATTGCGGACCTGAGCAAGGGCATGCTGGGTGCGAACGCCATCGTCGGCGGCGCGCCGCCGATCGCGATCGGCGCAGCGCTCACGCACAAGACGCTGGGTACGGGCGGCGTGGCGATGGCGTTCATCGGCGACGGTGCTTCGAACCAGGGCACCGTCGCCGAGTCTCTCAATTTCTCGGCCGTGCTCAAGTTGCCGATGATTTTCATGTACGAGAACAATGGCTACTCGGAATTCACCGGCACGGGGTATCACCTGGGCGGCGCCGACATCGCGGGTCGTGCCGCCGCTTTTGGCATGCCCGCGGAGAAAGTGGACGGCATCGACTTCTTTGCCGTGTACGACGCCGTGGGCCGGGCCGTTGCGCGCGCGCGCGCGGGGCAGGGCCCCAGTGCGGTCGAAGCGTTCGCGATGCGGTGGTACGGCCATTTCGAGGGCGACATGCAGAAGTATCGCGAATCGAAGGAGGTCGACCACCTGCGCAAGACCGCAGATCCGCTGGTCAAGTTCGAGGAGCGCGTGACGCGCGAGTTCGACATCTCCGCCGAAGAGTTGCGCGAGATCGACGAGGAGATCGCCGAATTGATCGAGGACAAGGTCGCCGCGGCCAAGGCGGCACCCAAGCCGACCGCCGCTGCGCTCTACGCCGACGTTTACGGGAGCTACTGAAATGGCAATGAAGTCTTATCGTGAAGCGATCAGCGAAGTGCTCGCGCAGGAAATGCGGCGGGATTCACGCGTCATCATCATGGGTGAAGACGTCGTGGGCGGCATGGGCGGCTCTGCGGGTGAAGAAGAAGCCGCCGGCGGCACGTTCGGAGTGACCGCCGGGCTGGCAGCCGAGTTCGGCCGTGGTCGAGTGATCGACACGCCGATCACCGAGTCGGCGATCGTCGGTGCAGCAAACGGAGCGGCGCTGACGGGCCTGCGGCCAGTCGCAGAAGTCATGTTCATGGACTTCATGGGCGTTTGCCTCGACCAGATACTCAACCAGATGGCGAAGTTCCGCTACATGTTCGGCGGTAAGGCCGAGGTGCCCGTCGTGATCCGCACCTTGATGGGTGCGGGCTTTGGTGCCGGTCCCCAGCATTCGCAGAGCCTCTACGCGATGCTGACGTCCATCCCCGGCATCAAGGTGGCATGCCCTTCGTCGCCGGCCGATGCGAAGGGACTGCTCACTGCGGCGATCCGGGACAACGACCCAGTCATCTTCTGCGAGCACAAGATGCTGTACGGTGAAATCGGCGAGGTGCCGGACGGCGAATACATCATCCCGTTCGGCCAGGCCAACATCACGCGCAAGGGCACGCAGGTCACGATCGTTGCCTTTGCACGCATGGTCCTGCTCGCCAACAAAGTGGCGGATAAACTCGCCAAGGAAGGCATTTCGGTCGAGGTGCTCGATCCCCGTACGACCTCCCCCCTCGATCGCGACAGCATCCTCGCGTCGGTGCGCAAGACCGGACGTCTCGTCGTCGTCGATGAAGCGGATCCTTACTGCGGCATGGCGAGCGAAATCGCGAGCCTGGTCGCGTGCGAAGCATTGTCAGCGCTCAAGGCGCCTGTGCAGAAAGTGACGCCGCCCCACACGCCCGTGCCCGCGACGCCGCACCTGGAGCAGGACTGGATTCCTTCACCTGAGAAGATCGAACACGCTGTGCGCGCGACACTGGCGGGCCAGGACATGGCCCGCAGCGCCTGACGCATCGGAGTTTCAGTCATGAGCAGATCCGTCGGCTATGCCGCGTACATGAGAGTGCGCACCAAGCCCGAGAAGCGCGAGGAATTCATCCGCCTGGTGACCGAGTTGCGCAGGAACGTGCTGCAGAATGAACCCGACACGTATGTGTACGAGATCATGCAGGGTGCTGACGACAACGAGTTCGTGTTCTTCGAGTGCTTCAAGGACAAGGCCGCGCAGCGCTTCCACCAGGACCAGCCGTACCACGTTGCGATGGCGCCGCTTGGCTGGGCCTGCCTGGAAGACGGTCCAATCATCGAATTCCTGCAGCCCGCCCTGTGAGCGGGCGGAAAGGGGCGCAGGCGGTGGACTATTTCAACATGCGTGCGTACCTGGGGGCCCTTGGTCGCGTGGTGCTCTGCGCCGCGTCGATCAACGTGGGATTGGCTGCCGACGCGGGATGGGGCTATTTCGGCGGCACGTCGGATGGCACACGCTACTCCGCAGCCAAGCAGATCGACCGCGCGAACGTGGACGAACTCGACATCGCGTGGCGCTACTCGACCGGCGAACTGAAGCGCCGTGGCCCGGACCTGATCGCGAACAGTTCGACGCAGACGACGCCGATCCTGGTCGACGGCTCGTTGATTTTCTGCACGCCGTTCAACCGACTGGTGGCGCTCGATCCAGCGACCGGCCGCGAACGCTGGGTGCACGATCCCAAAGTCGCGCTCGATCATTCGATTCCGTACCAGTACAACTGCCGCGGCGTCAGCGCGTGGCGTGATCCGCAAGCCCAGACCGGTGCAGCGTGCTCAACCCGCATCTTCATGGGGACCAACGATTCGCGCGTCGTCGCCGTGGACAGCCGCACGGGACGCGCATGCCCTGGCTTCGGGCAGGGAGGACAGGTACGCGTCGTGCGCGACTGGCCAGACCAGTTCAAGGGCGAGTCGAAGATCATGTCGGCGCCGGTCGTGGCATCCGGCGTGGTCGCGGTCGGCTCCTTCGTGATGGACAACCTGCGCACCAACGCGCCGCCCGGTACCGTCTACGCATTCGACGCGCGTACAGGTGCGCCGCGCTGGCAATTCGATCCGATTCCGCGCGACCCGGCTGATCCCGCGGCGTCGACATGGCTCGACGGCAGCGCGCTGAAGACAGGCGCGGGCAACGTCTGGTCCACGATGGTGGCCGATGAGTCTCGCGGCATCATCTACGCCCCGGTGGGATCGGCGGCGCCGGATTTTTTCGGCGGCATGCGCAAGGGCAACAATCTCTACACGAGCTCGCTCGTGGCCCTCAATGCGACCACGGGCAAGCCAGTCTGGCATTTCCAGACGGTCCACCACGACATCTGGGACTACGACGTCTCCTCGCCGCCGCTGCTGGCGGACGTGACGCGAGGCGGCCAGACGATCCCTGCAGTCGTGCAGAACACCAAGCAGGGCTTCGTCTTCGTGTTCGACCGCACGAACGGCACGCCGTTGTTCCCAATTGTCGAACGCCCGGTGCCGCAGGGCGGGCTGCCAGGCGAATGGCTTTCACCGACGCAGCCATTTCCAGTAAAGCCTGAGCCGTTGGTTCCCTTGACGCTCAAACCCGAGGACGCCTGGGGATTCACCTTCTGGGATCGCAACAAGTGCCGCGAAAAGATCAAGACGCTGCGTTCCGAAGGCATCTACACGCCTCCTTCACTCGGCGCGGGAACGTTGCTTACGCCTGGATCGGCGGGCGGCGCGAATTGGGGAGGGGCGGCGTTTGACCCGGCGCGGCAGCTGATGATCGTCAACGTGAATCGGGTGGTGCAGTTCGTGCAGATGATCCCACGAGAGGATATACCGGGGGTGGAGGGAATCAGCCTCGCCAATGGCAAGGACGTCGCCGCCGCGATCGGCACGCCTTACGGCACCCGCCGCGAATGGCTGCTGTCGCCACTTGGTGCGCCTTGCACGCCACCGCCCTGGGGTGAACTCGTCGCGGTCGATCTGCGTTCTGGCGACGTCAAATGGCGCGTGCCGCTGGGCTCGATCGAGAAGCAACTGCCGATACAAGTCGAATGGAACCTGGGCACGCCGAGTCTCGGCGGTCCGATCGTCACGGCAGGTGGTCTCGTCTTCATTGCCGGGACCATGGATGGCTTCATGCGCGCCTTCGACATCGACACCGGCGAGATGGTCTGGCGCCACGAAATGCCCGCTGGCACGCAGGCCACGCCGATGACGTACGAGGCGAACGGACGTCAGTTCGTCGTGCTGGTCACGGGACACCACATGTGGTTCGGCACGCCGGCGGGAGACGAGGTGATCGCCTTCGCGTTACCCGCGCGCAAGCAGTAGCCCAGCCTGATCCACGCCCAGCGACGCTGTCGCTAACGGGCTGGCGTCAGCGTGACGTGGAGCTGGCGCAGGTTGCGCCCGAAGAAACTAGGCTGGTAGTCAGGCGCCGGCGATCCAGGCGTCAATTTGAACCCGGCGTAACGCCCAACCAACAAACCAAGCGCACTGATGATCTCCTGCCGGGCCAGTTGCGCGCCGATGCAGTGATGCCTGCCGATGCCGAGCGCAAGGTGTTTGCCAGGTTGCGAGCGGTGCAGGTCGATCCGGTCGGCCTCCGGGAACTGCGATTCATCGCGGTTGGCCGCGCCGAAACGCACACTCAACAGGTCACCCTCGCGCAGCGCGACGCCACCCAGCGTCGTATCGCGCGTCACGCGGCGGAACATGCCCTGCGCCGGCGACTCCAGTCGCAGCACCTCTTCCGCGAGATTGCGCAGCAGGCGTGGGTTCCCACGAACCGCGGTGAGCGCAGCGGGATCCTCGATCAGCAATTTCAAACCCGATGTGATGGCGGCGGTCGTGGTCTCGTTGCCCGACGCCAGCAGGTCGATCGAGATCACCGTGAGCTGCTCGCGGACGTCGAAGTGCAGGTCGGGATCGTCCGCCGCCTGGGCCACGGCGGTGAGCAGGTCGTCGCGCGGCGCGCGGCGCCGCTCCTCGAGCAGGCCGACAAAGTAATGCTGCATTTCAACGACGAGACGTGCGCATTCGATCTCGCGCTCGGGCGACACCATCATGCTGAACGGCTCGACGATCGCATCGGACCACGCCTTGAACTGCGTCAGGTCGGAACGCGGCACGCCGATCAGGTCGGCAATCACCATCATCGGTAACGGATGGGAGAATTCCTGTACGAATTCGACTTCGGTGCGGCCCTGCAGTGCATCGAGCAGTTCGCCTGCGATGCCGTCGATCATCGGCACGAGCGTGCGCACGCGTTGCGCCGTGAAGAGCGGCTCGAGGAAAGAGCGTACCCGCGTGTGCTGCGGCGGGTCGGTGGTCGAGCACGATGTCGTCGGCAGCCAGCCTTCGTTTTGATATACGTCGATGATCGCCTGCGGAATGCCGCCCTCGCGCAGGGCCATCGGGCTCACCCCGCTGGCGTAAAGGTCCGGGTTACGGATAACCTCGCGGCACAACTCGAACGACGTCACCAGGTAGAACCCAGTCTGCGGCATGCGATAAACCGGCGCCTTGGCGCGCGTCGCACGGTAGAAAGCGTACGGGCACTGCTGGACGGCTGGATCCATCAGGTTCCAGTCTTCGAGCGGACGCATGTCGCTATGCATGCACGTCACCGCTCTGGTACGGCGAAGGCGAGCAGCACGTTGCCGGGCATGCGCCCGCCAAACAGGTAGCCCGAGTTCACGATCACGCTGCCGTCCACCACGATGGCGCCGGCGCTTTCGATCGAGCCACCGCGGGCCTTTTGGCCAGACACCGTGTCGAATTCGCGCACGGTGTTGTATTGCCAAAGCAGTTTGCCATCGCGTTCCCGATACGCTCGCAGGTAGCCATCGAAGGCAGGCTGGAACACGACGCCTGGTATGGCCGTGGGCGGCGGGGAGAAGCCCGCATCGCACGCGGGCTTGAGGTCTGCGGGGCAAACGTCCGGGGCCGGTGCAAACCAGACGATGGCACCGTTTGCGGGATTGAGCGCGAACAGCCCCGGCTTGGCCACGCCTTTCTCGGTTCCGAGAAAGGTCGTGTCGGCGTTGGGGGCATATAGCAATTTCGAAGTGGCCGCCATGCCCCAGTGGACGCCACCGCCAAACCCGCCGCGTCCGTACCGCACTTTCCACAGCAGGCGGCCGTCGTCCGGATCCAGCGAGAATATGTCTGCGGACTTCTGGCCCACCAGCAGCACGTCTCGTCCGGATGGCAGCCGATGCAGGATCGGCGGCGCGCCGATGTCGAGATCGGGGCCGTTCTCGCTCGGGCAGTTAGGGCCACCGCCGATAAAGCACGCCATGTTCCATGCGTCTTTCGCAATCGACTGGTACCACCAGACCATGCGACCCGTGTCCAGGTCGAACGCGATCACTGAGTCCGTCTGTGCGGCGGCGGGAGACGTGTAGCCTTCGCCCGTGCCGACGTAAAGCCTGCGCCGCTTGACGTCGATCGTGGGCGAGTTCCAGATCGGCGCTCCCGCGGGTGCACGGCGGATCGCGCCAGCGGAATTTTTTTCGCCCGTGGCGACGGGTTCTTCAGGAATCGAATACGAGCGCCAGACAAGCTGCCCAGTGTTGGCGTCGAGCGCCGTGACCCCGCCGCGGAACGTGCAGCATTCGTAACCCGGATCCGCCGCAGCGGCCCATTCGGTGGACGACATCGGCACGTAAAGGCGACCCTCGAAAAGTCGCGGAGATCCAGTAATGGTCATGCGCGGGTGGGCATCCACACGCACTTTCCATTGCAGCAAACCAGTTTGCGCATCGACAGCGTACGCATTGCCGTTGAAGTCACCGAAGTAGAGCCGCGGTCGTGCCTTGGTGTCGCCGGCTTGCCACGGCTCGAGCGTCGGGCTCGAGCGCACTTCGGAATCCGCCAGGAAGGTCCAGCGTATGCAACCGGTTGCAAAGTCCAACGCATAGACCGTTCCATCCTGACTGCCGACGTAGACCGCCCCCGCACCGACCGTCGGTTGCGAACGAGCACGCGTGGCACCGGGGAAACCGAACGCCCACTTGAGTTCGAGTTTTGGCACATCTGCCGCCGACAACCCGGCGGTGCGCGCATTCACGAAGCGCGTACCTTCCTGGGTCATGCTCCATCCGGCGAGCGGCGACGGTCGCTTGAAGTCGAATGCAGCGTGAGCAGCGTCGCAGCGCTTCATTGCAACCGGGGACGACGTGGGCAGTGCTGCGCCGCCGAGAAACTCCGCGAGCGTTCTGCGCTCTTCGCCTGAAAGGGCGGAGCCCTGAGTGCGCATGACGCCGCTCTCCAGCGCGCTCAGGATGGCTTTCGGTCCGATCATCTGGAACTTGATCGAATGCGGCGCGCGTGGAACCGTGCCTTCATGGCACGCGGAGCAATACATCTTGTAGAGCTCTGCAGCTGGCCTCGGACCGTCGCTGGCCAGCGTCGGAGCGCTGAGACAAGCCACCAACAGGGTCGTGGCCAGGACGGCCGCACGCTGCATATTCATCGCCCGCCTCACTCCAGCTTTGATGCAGCACAGCAAAATATGCTGCAGAATTTCAATTCAAACAGGCACTTACCTTATGCATAAAAATGGTAACAAAAAAACAGTCTGGTTTGATTTTTTTATTGGATTCTCGGAGTATCGTTTGTTCCTGAAAAGCAGGCCGGAGGTTTGCTTATTTCAAACCGGATCCAAGAATCCCAGTGACTGTCCGCTGCTCGCTTTTTTCAAGTGATTACGACGTCTTGACGGCGTCCTGAAGGTGAATACGATGTCCGACCCGCGCATCGCACGAATCCGCGCCCAGCTCGAACACGAGGGCTGGGACGCGATCGTGCTGACCAACACACACGACGTCGTCTACGCCACGGGCTACAGCTCGATCATGGAGTACTGGACGCTGCAGGAGCCGATCTGCGCCGCCATCGTCGCGCGCGACCCTGCCATTCCAGTGGTCCTGGTCCTGCCGGAGGCGAACATCGCCTTGCTCGCCGTAGCGGCGGCCTCAGGGCAGCCGGATCGTGCCGAGGAATTGCGCCTTACCGAGCTGCTCACGTTCTGCGAGATGGCTCGCGCGCACGATCCGGACGCCAGGCCCAGTGCGCTCGGCAAAGCGGCCATGGAGATCTTCGGGGAACGCGTGCGCGGCAAGACGCGTCCCAACCTGGTCGAAGGCCTCACCGAGGCGCTCGCGGATCACGGCCTCGACAAGGCCAAGGTGGCTTTCGACGACCTTCGTGTCTGGCTGTGGGTGCAGCGTGACAAGCGCTTTGCAGGCTACACACCGCTCGATGGGGTCGACGCGATGGTGCGAGCCCGCAGCGTGAAGACCCCCGCAGAGCTCGAGGCGGTGCGACGTACGGGACCGAAAGCCGATGCGGCCATCCAGTTCGCTGCATCGCAGGTAGTGTCTGGGGCGACCTGGACGGAACTGACGCTTGCGGTGGCCGGCTATATGGCTGGGCAGGGCATCACGCCGGTGGACGAGGGCACGATGCTGTTTGGCGGTGCCTTCGACGGCGAATTCATTCCTGAACTGTTTCGCACGCGGCACGATCGTCCGCTGCAGGATGGCCAGATCGTCATCCTCGAAACGCTCGGCAAGACCGAGGGCTTCTGGATCGACATCAATCGCACGGCAGTGATCGGGAAACCCAGCGCCGAATACCAGGCGCTGCACGACACCGTGCGCGACGGCTACCTGAGCGTGCTCGAGCACATGAAACCGGGCTTCCACACGGGCCGGCTCGGTCCGATGGCGCAGGAGTACGTGCGCTCGCGCGGCATTCCGGCCGCGGAAAAAATGCTCACCTTCGCGCACGGCGTTGGCATGATGCCCGTGGAATCCCCGGTCGCCGGCCCCTCGATGGGCACGGCGGGAGCGCGCGGCTTCACGCTGGAGGAAAACATGGTGGTCTCCGTGGACTGCCTGTTCTTCGGCGCGAAGCTCGGGCCGTGCCACATGGAGAACGTCTTCATCATCAACCAAGACGGCCCCGAGTCGCTATACCAGACTCCCCTGGAACTCTGCGGGCCGCGTTGAGCGGCCACTGCGTCGGCCGCCCCTTGCCGTCAGAGGCCCTTGGCGGTCTCGACCAGCTCCCGCAGCGTTGCGAGGAACTTCGCACCGGTTGCGCCGTCGACGACGCGGTGGTCGCATGACAGCGTGAGCGTAGCAACGCGAGCCACTATGGCCTGGCCGTTGCGCGCCACGACGCGATCCGAGGCGGCGCCTACCGCCAGGATGGCCACCTGGGGTGGGTTGATGATCGCGTCGAAGCGGTCGACACCGAACATCCCCAGGTTCGAGATCGTGAACGTGCCGCCCGTGATCTCTTCGCGGACCAGACGTCCGCTGCGAGCACGTTCGGCCAGATCGGCCACCTCGGCGGCGATTTGTACGACCGTCTTTGCTTCTGCCGCGCGCACGATCGGCGTCACGAGGCCGTTCTCGGAAGCGACCGCAACGCAGATATCGGCCTGCGCGAACTTGAGCACTTCGTCGCCCTGCAGTTGCGCGTTGACCGTCGGGTGCTGCACGAGCGCGACAGCGCAGGCCCGCACCAACAGGTCGTTGACCGACACCCTGGCGACGCCCGCAGCGTTCATCGACGCCCGCAGCGCGAGCAGCGAGGTGAGGTCGACGTCGATCGCCAACCGGTAATGCGGGATCGACTGCTTCGATTCGAGCAACCTGCGCGCGATCGTGGCGCGCATCGAAGTCATGCGCTCCCGCACCGGTGCGACGGGCGTCGACGTCGTTGCAGCACTCGCGGGGCTCGCAACGCCAGTGGTCGATGCCGGGCCGCTCCCCATGGACGCCGCATACGCCTCGACGTCTTCTTTCGATACACGACCGTGGCTGCCCGTGCCCTTGATCTGCGTGATGTCGATGCCCAGCTTCTCGGCGAGTCGGCGCGCGATCGGACTGACCTTGCTTGCACCGTCCGTCGGTTCGGCGGCGGGGGCGGGTGTTGCAGCCGTCGCGGGCGCGTTCGTGCCGCCGTCAGGCTCGAAGCTCGTGTCCGCCGGCTTGAAGCCGTGGATGAATGCATCGACTTCAGCGTCCGCGACGTCTGCTGCGGCAAACACGGCGATCAGCACGCCAACGGATTCGATTGCGCCGACTTCTGCGAGGATCCGGCGCAGCGTTCCCGCAATCGGAGCTTCGACGGAGTTGACGATCTTCTCCGTTTCCACGTCGAGCAGCGTCTCGCCTTTCGCGAGCGTCTGGCCGGGTGCGGCATGCCACTGCGTGATCGTGCCCTGCTGCATTTCGATGCCCCACTTCGGCATCGTGATCGGAAAGATACGCTGGCTCATGCGGATTTCTGCCTGGATCTGATTGACGACAGCCCGCTCACGCCGCGACCGAGCCGGCAAACGGGCAATACGGTTCCTTTTCGACGAGGTCGAGCACGAAGGAAAGCTTGGCCATGCCGGAGATGATCGCCATGGTGACGCCGAGTTCGAGGATGTCGGCCTGCGAGAAATGCGCGCGCAAACGCTCGAACAGCGCTGGCGACATGCGGCCTTCGGCATTGGTCAGCGACACTTCCTGCGCATAGGCGAGCACGGCTTTCTCAGCATCGGTGAAAGGCCCGGTTTCGAAATCGAGCATCGCGTCGACCTGGGCCTGCGCAAGGCCGGCCTCGAGCGCGCCCGGCACGTTCTGCTTGTTGCAGGTGCGGCAGCCGTGCAGCAACGAAAGCTCGAGCCGCGCCAGCTGCTTGTAGCGCTGCGCGACGTTGCCGCCATAAAAAATGCCCATGTAGAAATCGTTCATGACGAAGTCGAGCATCGCCGGGTTGGCGGCAAACGCTTCGACGAAGGCCGGTTCACCGGTCAGGCGGTTGAGCGTGTCCCAGGCGAGGTGGAACTTCGGGTCGAGCTCCGCGCGTGGCGTGCGGGTGAGCGGCGTGTCCGACATGACTAATCTCCTCGCAATGATTTATACGCACCGCGCCGGGGCGCGCTGCACGAAGCCGGCCGCCGTTCAGCGGCCGTCGCGGAAATAGGCGGGCTTGCCCCCGGGCCACTCGGTGTCGCCCCAGCAGTTGTGCCCGCCATCGACGTTGAACGTCTCGCCGGTGATGAATTTGCCGGAGCCGGCCGTGAGGTACACGACGGCTTCGGCGACATCCTGCACGTCGCCCATGCGCTTCATCGGGTTCGTGTGCTTGAAATGATCGACCGCGCCTTCCGGATAATTGTTGAGG
>JANNGT010000360.1:0-3010 GCA_031404015.1 Gammaproteobacteria bacterium
CTCAGCGCATGGCCAATTGTTGGCGAGTTTCGGCAGTCATCGCCGCGTGCCAGCAAGGCGCACCCCCTGAGCCTCTGCCTTGCCACAGTAGGTACAGGGCCACTACCGCGGCAAGCTGTCCACGAATCCGTACGACCCCGAGTCCGTGTCGAATCCGTACGGCCGTTACGGCAGCGAGTACTCGGCGGACAGCATCAACAATCCGTATGGCGCCGGGAGCGAGTACCGGAAGGACAGTCCCAACAATCCTTACGGCGTGGGCATGAAGATCGTGGCGGGTGGCGGACAGAGGAAGGAGGGCGACGATGACACTTCTGCGCCTGCGGATTCGCCGCCGACGTACCTGTCTAAGCCGTTGCCGGCGCTCAAGGATCCGATGCCCCTGGAAGAAGTTGAGCCGGCAGACTGATACGTTGTTCGACTCGGGCAGAAAAGCCAGCTGCGTTGAGAGATTCGAGGCACATCGAGCAGGTATGCAGCTGGTCCTCTCGTGTCTTAGAAGGGACGATCAGCGCTCGTCCCGCTTCCTATCCTTGCCATCATTATCGTATTCCGATAACCTAAGAACATGATCGAAAGCTTCGGGAATCGGCTCGCCGAAGACCTGTTCTTCGATCGAAGGTCCCGGGAAACCCGGGCCTTTCCACCCGAACTGATGCGCGTGGCGCGACGCAAGGTGCTGTACCTGCACGACGCCGCCGAACTCAACGACCTGCGAGCGCCGCCCGGGAATCGCCTGGAACTGCTCAAGGGTCGCTGGAAGGGGTATCACTCTATCCGGATCAACGACCAGTGGCGGTTGGTGTTCCGGTGGGAGCAGGGACATGCGCAGGACGTGACCGTGGTCGATTACCACTGAACCTGCGGAGGGCGAGACCATGGCAAGAAAGCGCGCACTGCAGCCAGCCAACCCGATTCACCCGGGCTCGATGTTGCTCGAGGAGTTCCTGCAGCCGGCTGACAAGTCGCAGGCCGCGTTTGCGCGTGAGATCGGCTGGACCAAGCCCCGGCTGAACGAGTTCATCAAGGGCAAGCGCGGCGTCACCGCGGACGCCGCCCTGGACCTGGCGGACGTGCTCAAGACGTCGCCGCGCCTGTGGATGAACCTGCAGTCGACGTACGACCTGGCCGAGGCGACGCGACGGCGAAGCGCTGCATGAACGTGGGCATTGCCACCCTCAAATACCTGCGACACCGGCATCCGGACTTGCGGCTGCCTGGCATGGTGAGATTCGTCATGACACCACGTTCCGTTGTTGATTCCAGCCCCGAAATCCTTGGGGGTGAACCCGTGTTCGCCGGCACGCGCGTGCCTGTCCGTAATCTCATCGACTACCTTGAGCACGGCGGAAATCTCGATGAGTTTCTAACAGACTTCCCGTCCGTCACTCGAGAGCAAACAATCTCCGTGCTGGAAATGGCGCGGGAGGCTGCTGGACGTGAAGCTGCTGCTGGATGAGTCGCTCCCAAGGCGCCTTGGCGGTCTGCTCGGCACAAGTTCCAGGCGAACTCGATGCACGCCGGTCAAGAGGAGGCGGGTGGCCACGACCGACGTTTCAGCTGAAACTCTTAATCAAGATTTGACGATCGAACGAATGTGATCATGAAAATCACTTACTTTCACGACACCGACACGCTCTACATCGAGTTCCGAACGTCGGAGGTCGCGGAGACTCGCGAGCTCGATGAAAACACCCTGCTCGACATCGACGCGCGTGGTTACCTCTGCGGGCTGACGCTGGAACACGCGCGTGACCGAGCCGACATTCCGCACGTGACGTTTGAGCAGGTAGCGGCCTGAAGTCCACCGGTTTCGAGATCGTGCACCGGGCCGACGCCGACGCAGCAGTCGAGCTCGACAGCCCGCCCGTGTCGCAAGACCCAACCCTCACCCCATCTGAAGCACCCGCTGTTCTCCCGCTGACGTAACCGTCACACTGGCGGCGCGTTTTGTAGCGCAGCGGGAGCAGGCGATTGGGTTGGATTGAGCGCTCTAGCCGGCGCAGAAGACCAGGCGGGTTCACGCAGCGTCCGTGGTTCATGACAAGCCTGCTGGTCGTCGCTGCCTGCGTCTTGCTCGCAAGCGCAGGGGCGTGGGCGCAGTCCCCCGTCCTGGTCGGTCGCGTCACCGAGGTGACCGACGGCGACACCTTTCACGTGGCACTGGCCTCCGGGCCGATTATCGTTCGACTGCATTCGATCGACACGCCCGAGCGCACACAGCCGTGGGGACCACAGGCGACCGCTGCGCTCGCGCGACGCCTGAAGAAAGGCGCCGAAGTGACGCTGCAGCCGATCACGCAGGACAAGTACGACCGCCTGGTGGCGGTGGTCTACCTGAAGGACGAGAACGTCAACGCCTGGATGGTGCAGCAAGGCCACGCCTGGGCCTATCGCCAATACCTGGACGATGCGCAGTACTGCACCTGGGAGCAGCAGGCGCGGGCGGCCGGCTCAGGCGTCTGGTCGCTGCCGTCGACAAAACGAATCGCGCCGTGGGAGTTCCGCCAGGCCGAGCGCGAGCACACGCAGATCGTTACGGGCACCACCGTCGAAACCGAAAGGGCGTGCGTGGCCGCCATGCACGACCGAGGTCCCGTGACGAACACGGCGGTGACCTCTCCATCGCAGCCCGCTGGCAAGTGCCGTATCAAAGGTAACATCAACGACAAGGGCGACCGCATCTATCACGTGCCCGGCAGCGACTCGTACGAGCGCACCGGGATCAGCACGAGTCGCGGGGAGCGGTGGTTCTGCACGGAGGAGGAGGCGAGAAAGGCGGGGTGGAGGGCGCCGCGGGGGTGAATTCCTTCGTCGGGAGGGAGTCGCCGGGTGTTTCTGCCTGCCATGCCGAGGCTCGCGTACTGCCCGCTCTTTGCGGCAGGCGCTTAGACGGAGTGTCCTTTCTCGGTGTGATACGCCCTTAGCCGTAGTGTTCACCTTGCGCCTGCACCCACATCCCTTACGAGCGGCAAACTGAAACTGCGTAAACGTCGTCGATTGGACAATC
>JANNGT010000361.1:0-4230 GCA_031404015.1 Gammaproteobacteria bacterium
CGGCGTCGTCCTCGTATCCAATCTGGGCCAGTGCGGCCGTGCGCTCGCCCGAACCATCAGCCGCCCCTGCGGACGGCGCAGTAACGCCGGCTAGCGCCAGCGCGGCAAGCGTCGCCGCCAGGAGAGTCTCCCGGCGTTCGGACGCTGTGCTCACTTAGAGCCCCACGTCTTGCGGGTCCCAAGCAACTCCGACATGTACCCAGCCACGCTCGCAGGCTGCAGGATGAGGCTGTACGTAAATGCATAGACCAGGAATCCGACGACGTTCTTGCGCACCTTCAGGTCCTGACTGGCGAACATGCCCACGCCGATGCGATACATGACGTAGTTCATGAGCAGCGCCATCGGCATCAGGATGAGCGTCATCGGCCCGGCAATCCAATAGATGCCGAAGAGCGCAATGATTGCACCCGGGATGAAGAACAGCGTGTAGGCAAGGTCGAGCCAGGGGAACAGCACGTTCCACCAGACGAACAGGGTGGACATGCGCGGCGTGACCATGATCTCCGGGAACTGCCGGAACGCTTCCATCATGCCGCGGCTCCAGCGCTGCCGTTGCTTCACGAACTGGCGCAGGTTGTCCGGCGCGTTGGTGAAGCAGCATGCATCCTCGGCGTGGCCGACTCGCCAGCCGCGCACGAGCATGGCCCACGTCAGCACGATGTCTTCACCGACGCAATCCTGCCAGCCACCGATCTCAACCAGCGCGGCGCGGTCGTAGATCGAAAAGGCGCCCTGCGCAACCATCGTGCCCTGGAACAGTGACTGCACGCGCTTGATCGCGGAGATACCGTGGAAATAGTCCCACTCCTGGGCGCGGGTGATCCAGTTGACGCGTGAATTGCGCACCAGCATCGTGCCCGCCACTGCGCGGGTCGAGGCCGGATCGCTGAAATAGCGTTCGACGAGTCGCGCCAGGGCGTCGCCGTAGAGGTACGAATCCGCGTCGAGCGTGATGATGTAGTCGTGCTTCGATTCGGCGAGGCCGCGGCGCAGCGCCGCCGCCTTGCCCATGTTTTTTGGCTGCCGCAGCAGCCTTGCCCACGGGTAGGGGTTCGCCTCGACGATGGCCGCCGTGTTGTCCTTGGAGCCGTCATCGATGATGAGGACTTCGAGGTCACCGGGATAATTCTGGGCCGCGACCGACTTGAGCGTGTCCGCAATCGACGTCTCCTCGTTGTACGCAGCGACCAGGATGGAAATCGCAGGATAATCGAGCAACTTCTTGCGCTGCGGCCGCTTGTCCAGCAACAGGCCGACGACCAGGAACGCGTTCATCATTCCGGGGAGGATGGCAATGCCACCGACGGCGAAGATCGCCACCGGCCACGTCAGGATGCCGGCCAGGTCGTGCAACCACGGCAGCGCAAGCAGGGTCGATACGACGGTCCAGACAATGCTGACCGTGAACGCCAGCGCGAACTTCGCGTGAACTGAAAGGTAAAAGCGTTGCTGCGTGCCAGCCGCGGCCGACGTGTCGTCGCGAACGCCGCGCTGATCAGTTGCGACGCGAGGGTCGACCGACTCGAAGCGCGGCTTTTCGACGACGGAGGCAGGCGCTACTTCGTCGGGTCGCAGGACTCGATGCAGGCCGGTGTTCTGTTGCACGATTCGTTCACCCGGCAGCGCGCAACCGCTGTACGTCACGCGCCGTCCGGATCGCAAGCGGGAAAGTTAAAGGCCCGCTGCACTCCGGAGTGAAGTGTGCGTCTGGGTGCCAGTCCAGAACCGGTAGCCCGTCACGGTTTTATGTAAAACCGCGGGCAGGAGGCATGAAAAGGCCCGTTCGCCTAGAGCGCAGGCGGCGGAAACGCCTGTCTGAAAGTGAATGCGTACGCCGTAGCGCCGTTGGCGCGCAGATGCGCGAGACGGTCGGCGGCCTCCCATTCCGTAGGGCAGTGCCCGTTCGGCACATACCACAACACGAGGCTGGCCTCGGTCATGCGGTCGAACCATTCTCGACGACGGCGCCAGATCTCGGCGTGGGCGGTCTCGAACGCATAACGTCGAAGCGACTCGACGTCCTGCCACACCGACACGTTGACGAGGACCCGGTCACCAAACGGACGCGTCGCCGCAGACGCACTACCTGCCTCGTCGTCTTTGAGGCGCCATACGAACCCAGGCGCCTGGTCAGCGAGCGCATTGATGCGATCGAGATTGGCCACAAACTCGGCCATGCCCGGTGAATCGAGCGGCTCGCGCATCGCGGCGACGTTGAGATGTGCCAATTGATAGAGGTTCATCTGCTCACGCGGGACGCTCGGCGGTCAGGAGCTCCCCTCTCGCACGCAGAGATCCCAGGCGTACGATGCGTAGCGTCACGCCACGCGTCTCGCACCGGAGCGCCACTGCAATGCCACTTCACACAGCAGCACGGGCGCCACCCACGAGAGCCAGATGAACGCCTGCCCGTCGCCAAGCTCGCCCACGGCCGGCACGCGACTGACGACCCGGCAGAACACGAAAGACCACGCAAGCACGTAGCTGCGGATCATCCAGTCGCGGTGTGAATCGTAGCGGCGGTTGCGGACCGCGCGATAAGCCATGCTCGCAGCAAGCAACCACGCCGTGGCCAGCGCCGCGAGCGAAGTCGACAGGTTCGTGAAAATGACGGTCGCATCGGTCTTGTGATGCGGGCCCAGCGTCACGATCACAGCCAGGATTGCCGCGACTGCGCCGCCGGCGAGATAGGTCCTGCCAATGAGACGGTGATGCTGGAAATGCCGCCGCGTGGCGCCAACGTAAAGATTGATCGCACCGCAGAACAGCATGATGGTGCCGCCGAGCATGTGCAGGTAAACGAGGCTGAAGTGTCCTGAGTGATCAGCAACGTTGCTGCGCGTCGCGACCGGCGCCGCAATCAACCACCATGCGTAGGCGCTGGAGACCAGTGCTGCGAGCAGCAGCAGGCCCTGGAACGACAGCCACCAGGAGCGCTTGCCTGCAGTCACGGCATTAGCCGTCGACATGGTTAACCCGCCTTCCACTTAGTGGTGTCGACGCCCCGGAAGATCAACCACAGCGCGAAGCTGAGTTCGCCGACGAATGCAGGCAGCAGTATTGCGGGGAAAAGCGCGGACGCGAGGTCAGGTGCCAGCAACAGTGCAAAACTGTTCACCAGGTAACTCGCCCCCGCCAGGTACATTAGAACGCCAAGAATCTTCGGCAGGAAGCCTGACTTGTAGATCAGGTAACCGCGGCACAGGCAGGCGAACCCGAAAAACACAAGCCCGACGCCGAACCCGTGACCGTGCGCCTGGATTGCTACGTACGACAGCGCATCGACTTGCTGCGACGAAAATGCCGCAGACGCCGCAGCGCTGTCGTGCAACAGGATGGGCAGCATCAGGTTCGATTTGTTGGCAACGAGAACGGCCGTCTGAATCAGGTTGAGGCCTGTCGCCAGTAATGCCAGTCCGTGGTCGACGGGCCGCAACAGCACGTACAACACGATGAGCACGGGCAGATCGAGGACGTGCATCATCAGGTCGCCGGCGATGCCCGCGCGCCAGAGTGCATCGGCGGCCGCAATGGCCTTTGCCGTCGCACCCGCATCGCCGGACACGACGATCGAGCCACGGACGAACGCCTCGCCAAAGACGCCGAGGACGATGATGGCCAGGTACAGCACGCCGGCAAGCCGCGCATAGAACTGCGGCGAACGCTCGATCGCTGAGCGGATCACGTTGACGACCTCAGGTTACCGGGCAACGTGTACTCGAACTCGTAGCGGTGGCCTTTGGCGGTACCTGGCATGGGTGTCCTTGTCAGCCTTATAGTCGCAGCGTCATGAACATGCTGTTGGAGTCCGGCACGTAGTCGCCGAATGGATCGCAATAGCTGAAACCGTAGCTTTCGTACAGCCGGCGGGCGGGAACGAAATTATCCTGAGAGCCCGTTTCAAGGCTCAGTCGCCCGTACCCACGGCCTTTCGCCACAGCGATGATGTGCGACAGGATGGCGCGGCCAGCGCCTTTTCGTCGCACCGCGGCCGGCGTGCGCATCGACTTGATCTCGCCGTGTGTCGTGCTCAGTTGCTTGAGCGCGCCACACCCGACGAGCGCCCCGTCCTGCCATGCCGACCAGAATGTGATGTCAGGCTGGCGCAGCGCGTCGATGTCCAGCGCGTGCACACGGGTTGAGCCCGGTCGTCGAGAGGATCACGTCCGCCACGTCGAAGGCGGTCTTGAGCTCGGTCGTGATCGCGATATCCGTCGTCGCCGTCCG
>JANNGT010000362.1:0-7666 GCA_031404015.1 Gammaproteobacteria bacterium
CGAGCTGATCCGCGCTGGCACGGACCGCTCGCCGATGTTCACGGGCGTGATCGAAGGCGTGGGTCCGCGCTATTGTCCATCCGTCGAAGACAAGGTGGTGCGTTTCGCCGACAAGTCGTCGCACCAGATTTTCATCGAGCCCGAGGGCCTCGACACGCACGAGGTGTACCCGAACGGCATCTCGACCAGCCTGCCATTCGACGTGCAGCAGGCGTTCGTGCGCAGCATCAAGGGTTTCGAGCGCGCGCACATCACGCGGCCCGGCTACGCCATCGAGTACGACTTCTTCGATCCGCGCGACCTGCATCCCACGCTCGAGACCAAGCACATCCCCGGCCTGTATTTCGCGGGACAGATCAACGGCACCACCGGTTACGAAGAGGCCGCCGCGCAGGGCTTGCTCGCGGGCATCAGCGCGAGCCTGCAGGTGCAGGAACGCGAGCCGTGGTGGCCGACACGGGGCGACGCCTACCTCGGCGTGATGGTGGATGACCTCGTCACGCGCGGCGCCTCCGAGCCGTACCGCATGTTCACGAGTCGCGCGGAGTATCGCCTGACACTGCGAGAGGACAATGCGGACCTGCGGCTCACGCCGGCCGGCCGCGAACTCGGGCTGGTCGATGACGAGCGCTGGGAACTGTTCGAACGCAAGCGCAGTGCCGTTGACGCCGAACTGCAGCGCCTTGGCGCTGCGTGGGTGCGTCCTGGCACGGCTGCCGCGAGTCACCTTGAAGCCGCCATCGGCATGGCTCTGTCGCGCGAGCAGCGTGGTTTCGATCTGCTACGCCGGCCCGAAGTGCCCTACGCCGCGCTCGATGCGGCGCTTGGCGGCGGCAACGAACCATGGCGCGACGACGAGCGACTCGCCGTGCAGGTGCCGTTGCAGGTGGACGTGCAGGCCAAGTACACGGGCTACATCGACCGCCAGCACGACGAGATCGAACGCCAGCGTCGCAGCGAGGAAACCCGGTTGCCCGAGTCGCTCGACTACGCGCAGGTGCGCGGCCTGTCGCACGAAGTGCGACAGAAACTTGCGCAGCAGCGGCCCACCACGCTGGGCCAGGCGGCGCGCATCCCGGGGCTCACGCCGGCGGCGATCTCGATCCTGCTGATCCACCTGAAGCGCCAGCACGGGACGGCTGCACATACGCTGGTGGGCAGCGCCGGGTAAGATCGTGCGCAGTGTTCCTGCGCCGAGGCTTGTCCATGTTGCCGTCGTTCCGTCGATCCCACGGTCGGGGCGTGCCCTTGGCAAACGCCTGGGCCGTGGCGTTGTTTGCAGCGCTGTTGGCGCTTGTCGGCTGTGGCGGTGGCAACGATGGCAAGACCGCCGGCGATAAAGTTAAAAGCACGGGCAGCCAGCGGCCGTCCGACTTCGACCCGACGATCCTGCGCCGCGGCAACGGTCCAGAACCCGATACGCTCGACCCGCAGCTGGCGCGCACCGAAGGCGCGTTCCACATCCTGCGCGACGCGTTCGAAGGCCTGACGGCAGTCGGTCACGACGGCTCGCCCGTGCCTGCCGCCGCGGAATCGTGGACGATTTCACCGGACGGTCTCGAGTATCGCTTCAAGCTCCGCGACGGCTTGCGCTGGTCGAACGGTGACGCGCTCAAGGCCAGTGATTTTGTCACCGGCATGCGCCGGCTCGTCGATCCAAAGACGGCTTCGCCTTATGCGCAGATGCTCGATCCGGTCGTGAACGCAGCGGCCATCACGCGCGGCGAACAGAAGCCGGACGAGCTCGGCGCCAGCGCGCCTGACGATCACACCGTGCTCATACGCCTTGCGACGCCGGCGCCCTACCTGCTGGGCCTGCTGTCCCAGCCCGGAACGTTCCCGGTGCACGGCCCGTCGCTCGCGGCCAACGGCGCAGAGTATGCGAGGCCGGGCAAGCTGGTATCGAACGGCGCATTCACGCTCGCGGACTGGGTCATCGGCTCGCACGTGGTTCTGCGACGTAACGCCAGCTACTGGAACAACGCCGCGACGAAGCTCGAGCAGGTGCACTACTTGCACGTCGCCGACGCGGGCACCGAGCTGCGCCAGTACCGGGCGGGCCAACTCGATTACACGTACGTCGTGCCGGCGCCGCAATTTCAATGGATCAAGCAGAACCTGCCGGCCGAGTTGCACGTCGCGCCCCAGCTCAGCGTCTATTACTACGGCTTCAACCTGACGCGTCCGCCGTTCAAGGACAACCTCAAGTTGCGCCGGGCGCTGTCCATGGCCATCGACCGCGACAAGCTGACCACGGCGGTGACGGGGGTCGGCGAGGCGCCCGCGTACGGTTGGGTGCCGCGCGGAGTGTGGAACTACACGCCCCAGCAATACGATTACGCGGCCATGCCCTACCCAGAGCGGCTCGTTGCAGCACGCCGCCTGTACGCCGAGGCCGGGTACTCAGCCGAGAACCCCCTGCGCATCGAGCTCCGTTACAACTCGGGCGACCAGCACAACCGACTTGCGGTGGCGGTGGCCGCAATGTGGAAGGAAGCCCTTGGCGTCGAAACCGCCCTGTACGCGGAGGAGTTCCGCGCCTTGCTGCAGAGCATCCAGGCGGGCGAGGACACGCAGGTGTTCCGCTCCAGCTGGGTGGGCGATTTCAACGACGCTTTCACCTTCGCGCAGCTGTTGCAGACCGGGTTCGGCCTCAACCTGACCGGCTACTCCAACCCACGGTACGACAGCCTGCTGACCGCGGCCGTCAGGGAGGCCGACCCGGCCCGTCGCCGCGCCGCACTCGAGGAAGCCGAGCGTGTGATGCTGGCCGATCACCCGGTGCTGCCCTTGTACTTCTACGTCAACAAGCACCTGATCAAGCCTTGGGTGCAAGGCTGGGCCGACAATGTGATGAACGTGGTGTACAGCAAGGACCTCTGGCTGGCACCGCCCGGACCCGCTTGAGGATTGCGTCACAGAACGAGTCGGCGGAGGCGGCCTCAGGTTGAGCCAGCCCGCGCCACTTGCGACCATTCGCGCCTGAAGCACAAATCAGCAGAACCCCCCCCCATGACCTGGTTCGTCGTCTTTGCCCTTTCCGCGTTCGGCCTCTGGTACTGGCGCGAGTATTCGGTGCAGCAACGCGACCTCGACAGCGCGTCGTCGCCAGACCGGATGGGCGAGCGGTTCATCGGCCATATCGTCACGGTGCCGAAAGGCATTGCGAACGGCGCGGGCCGGGTGGAGCTGGGCACCCGCAAATGGGCGTTGCGGGGACCGGACGTGCCGGCCGGTGCGCAGGTGCGTATCACGGGGGTCGACGGCCGCGTGCTCATCGTCGACCGCATGCCCGCCCGCTAGCTCACTCTTCCGCTCCTGCTTGCTCCTGCTCCCTCTCCCGCGCAGCGGGAGAGGGTTGGGGTGAGGGTCTAATTGCACAGCTAAAGTTTGCAATTACCCAAAGAAACTCCAGCCAACATAAATATCGTTAATTAAATCTACGGCAGCACCAGCTCGTACTGTGCGCTGACATTGGCCGTGAACTTCATCTCTGCGGGTCTGTAAGACTCGTCGGCCGCATCCGCCTTCGGCGCAGCCGCCATCACCATGCGTTCTGCATACATCGGCATCGGCGGGGAGCCGTTGTTGGCACTGAGGCTCTGCACCGGACCGAGCTTGGTCCCGGCCGCACGGGCCAGCGCATCGGCGTTCAGGCGCGCATCTTCGACCGCCCGACCCAGTGCCTCGCGCTCCAGCTCCTTGCGCTTTGACGAGTCCAGCCGGGCCCCACCCACCTGGTTGGCGCCCGCGGTCACCGCCTTCTCGAGCAGCGTTCCGAGCCGATCCAGGTCGTGCAGCTCCACCTCGACCTGCCGGTTCACGACATACCCGAGCAGCACCTGCTTCTGCGTCTTCTCGTCCCAGCGATAGTCCGGCTGGACCTGCAGGCGCGTGGAGTCCACGTGCCTGGACTCGATCTTGAGGTCGCGAGTCAACGCGAGCAGCCGCTCGACCGCCGCATTGACCTCGGCCCTGGCGTCATTGAGGGCAGGCTTGCGAGCCTCCACCCCCAGGGTCACGTACGCCATGTCCGGCTGCGCCTTGACCTCGCCTCCCCCCGAGACGCTGACGAGCCGCAGGGGCGCGTCGGCTGCCGATGCCACGGATCCGGTCAGCGGCGACAAAGTCGCTGCGATCAACAGTGCAGTCCAGAGGGGCCGTGTCATGTGCGCGTTCCTTGGGTTTGAGGTCATGTCGGCAGTGTAAGACAGAGGCCACGCAACCGGGACTGGGCGGCATTCGACTCGCCATGCCATTTTCTTTAACATGCCCGACCCTTCGCAGGAGTGTTTCATGACCCCGAGATCGGCTTGGCTCGCGTTGAGCCTGACTTTTGCGCTGCTCGCCCCGGGCTTCGCGCAGGCCGCTGACCCCGCGCGCGGCGCCAAGCTGGCCTACACCTGCCACGGCTGCCACGGCATCCCGAACTACAAGAACGCTTATCCGATCTACAGCGTGCCGAAGCTGGGCGGCCAGCATGCAGCGTACATGGTCGCGGCGCTGAAGGAATACCAGTCGCTCGACCGCACGCATCCCACGATGCACGCGCAGGCCGTGACGCTGGCGGAAGCCGACCTGGCCGACATTTCGGCGTACCTGGCCGGCACCGAGCTCAAACCCACGGGCCGTGCCGTTGGCACGGCACCGAAAGCCAGCCAGACCTGCGTTGCATGCCACGGCAACGATGGTATTGGCATCCTGCCGGAATACCCCAACCTGGCGGGCCAGCACGAGAACTATCTGGCGCACTCCCTGCGCGCCTACAAGAGCGGCGCGCGCAAGAACGCGATCATGGCGGGGATGGCGGCGGCGCTGACCGAACAGGACATCAAGGACCTGGCCAAGTACTACGCGGCGCAACGCCCGGGTTTGTGCGCCACGGACGAGATTCGCAAAAAGGGAAAGTGCGGCGGGCAGTGACACCCGCAATACTTCCCTCAGCGACGGCTCGCGCTGCACAACCGCAGGGCGACGGCCTTTACCTGATCGACACCGATTACGTCCGTCCGGGCCTGGCGGCGAGCCACCTGGTGGTCGATAACGGGCGCGCGGCCTTCGTGGACACGGGACCCGGACCCGCAGCGCCCAAGTTACTGGCAGCACTCGATGAGGTCGGCATCGACCGCGCCGACGTGGACTACCTGTTCCTGACGCACGTGCACCTCGATCACGCCGGCGGCGCCGGACAGATGATGCGAGCGTTGCCGAACGCCAAGGCCGTGCTCCATCCGCGTGGCGCACCTCACCTGGTCGATCCCGCGAAGCTGATCGCCGGCACCATCGCCGTGTATGGCGAGGCCGCGTACCGCGCGCTGTACGGCGAGCTGCTGCCGATCCCGGCCGATCGCGTGCTGCTGGTCGAGGACGGACTGCGGCTGAAGCTGGGTGCTCGTACGTTCGAATTCATCGACGCGCCCGGCCACGCGAAGCATCACCATTGCCCGATCGACCTCGATTACCGCGACGTGTACGCCGGCGACAATTTCGGCATCTGCTATCGGGAATTCGACACGGCGGCCGGCCCGTTCATGTTGCCGACGACCACGCCGGTGCACTTCGAACCCGACGTCCTGCACAAAACGATCGATCGGCTGCTCGCGTACCAGCCGCGCCGCATCATCCAGACACACTTCGGCCCCGTCACCGACATCGCCCGACTCGCCAGCGACCTGCATGCGAGCCTCGACGCGCTGGTCGCGATGGGCCGGCGCCATGCGGCCGCCACCGATCGCTCGGTGCGGATCCGCAGCGAGATGTTCGACCACTTCAGCGATCGTCTCGACGCGCACGGCTACCGTGGCGACCTGGCCCGCCGGCACGAATTCATCGACGAAGACGTCAACCTGAACACCCAGGGCCTCGAGGTCTGGCTCAGCCGGAATTAGCGACCCGACGCGCTCACCCCACCTGGCATCAGGGGCAGGCCCTTAACTCGTTGTAATTGCAGGCGGTTTCGAATGTTCGATCCAGGCAGCTTCAAGGCGTTTCGTGTCCATCGTGACGATGGCAAGATCACCGCCCGATTCGATCAGATCACCTTGAGCGACCTCACGCCCGGCGACGTGGTCGTGCGCGTGAAGTGGTCGGACATCAACTACAAGGACGCGTTGGCTGCCACCGGCACCTCGCCGATCCTGCGCAAATATCCGTTGGCCGGCGGCATCGACCTGGCCGGCGACGTCGTCGCGTCGGACGATCCACGCTTCACGGTGGGGCAGAAGATCCTCGTGACCGGCTGCGGTCTGAGCGAGACCCAGGACGGTGGCTATGCGGAGTACTCGAGGCTGCAGGGCGACTGGGTGATTCCCTTGCCCGATGGCCTGACGCAGGCCGACGCGATGAAGCTTGGCACCGCGGGGTTCACCGCAGCGCTCGCGATCCACAAGATGGAGCACGCAGGGCAAGCCCCGTCGCAAGGTCCGGTCGTCGTGACCGGTGCGACGGGGGGCGTGGGCAGCCTCGCCATCAACATGCTGGCTGGGCGTGGCTACGAAGTCGTCGCCGTGTCGGGCAAATCCGACGCCGATTCCTACCTGCGCGAGATCGGCGCAGCGAGGATCCTGCGCAGACAGGACATCGACCTGGGCAAGCGGCCGCTGGAGGCGGTGCAATGGGGCGGCGCCATCGACAACGTAGGCGGCGACCTGCTCACGTGGCTGACGCGCACGGTTGACTACAACGGCAACATCGCGAGCATCGGTCTGGCCGGCAGCCACGAGCTGCACACCACGGTGATGCCGTTCATCCTGCGTGGCGTCAACCTGCTGGGCGTCAACTCGGTGGCGACGCCGCGCCCCGTGCGCCTCGACGTGTGGCATCGCATCGCCACCGACTTGCGGCCCGCGGCGCTCGATCGCATAGCGGACAGGACTGTCGGCTTCGCTGACCTGCCGCAGCACTTCGATGACTACATCCAAGGCCGTGTCACCGGCCGCACTATCGTAAAGATTACAGACTAGAGCAGCAGCATGAGCACACCGACTTTGGCCAAACCCGTCCGATCGCTGGTGGAGGCCGCCCAGGACAAGCCATTGGTGACGCCGGAGCGGCTTACGCACCTGCAGCGTCTCGAGGCCGAAAGCATCGAGATCATGCGCGAGGTGGTCGCCGAGTGCGAAAAGCCCGTGATGCTTTACTCGATCGGCAAGGACAGCGCCGCGATGCTGCACGTGGCCTTGAAGGCGTTCTATCCCGCGCCGCCGCCGTTCCCGCTGTTGCATGTCGACACGCGGTGGAAGTTCAAGGCCATGTATGCGTTGCGCGAAAAAATTGCGCAGAAATACAACCTGCAGCTGATCGTCCACATCAATCCAGACGGTGTCGCGCAGGACATGAACCCGTTCACGTACGGTTCCTCGGTGCACACCGACGTCATGAAGACGCAGGGCCTCAAGCAGGCGCTCGACCAGCATGGCTTCGATGCCGCCTTTGGCGGCGCGCGGCGTGACGAGGAAAAGAGCCGCGCGAAAGAGCGCGTGTTTTCATTCCGGGCCGCCCAGCATCGCTGGGACCCGAAGAATCAACGCCCCGAAATCTGGTCGCTGTACAACACGCGCAAGCACAAAGGCGAAAGCATTCGCGTGTTCCCGATGTCGAACTGGACCGAGCTCGACATCTGGCAGTACATCTACCTGAACGACATCGAAATCGTGCCGCTGTACTT
>JANNGT010000363.1:0-4977 GCA_031404015.1 Gammaproteobacteria bacterium
TTCCTGCCACGACGCTTCGCTGGCGACGTCGAGCCGGCGATAAACCGCGTGCAGTCCCTCGGCGCGTATGCGGGCCGCGACCGCTTCGCCCGACGCCGCGACGTCTGCGACCACCACGTGCATGCCGGCACGCGCCAGTTGCCGGCACGTGGCCGAACCGATCCCACCCGCCCCGCCCGTGACGATGGCCACGGCGCCTTTCGTTATTCCGATGGACATCGCAAACCTCTCCTGATTCTTTCGAGGAAACGTAATGAAAAAAAAGGGCCGGCAAAAGCCGGCCCTTCCTCAGGCTTGAGACCCCGACACGGTGTTACCGGAACTTCATGTCGAGCGTCACGCCGTACGAGCGCGGCGGCCCGTAGCTCGTGAAATTCCACAGTCCCGCCACCGGCAACGCCGCGACGCGATACGTTTCGTCCGTCAGGTTGGCGCCGTAAAGCGTGGCCGACCAGCGCGCGCGGGACTCGTGGAAAGTGACGGCCGCGCCGAACAGCGTCCGTTCATCCATCTGCGTGTTCAGGCCGTTGAACACGTCCGTCTCCGCCTCGTCCTGGTGGTTGACGTCTCCCTGCAGGGTCACCCGTGCACCCGCATCCAGTTCGATGTCGTAGGCCGCGTTGACGCCCAACTTGAAGGTCGGCGAGAACGGCACGTCGAACTGGGTCAGGTCGACCGGTTCATTGCCGCCACGCAGGTCCGGCAGGATGGCGTCCGAGCCGTAGTCGTGGTCGAGCCAGTTGACGCTGGCGCCGATGCGCAGCGCCGGCATCGGAATCCAGGTCGCCTCGAGATCGATACCCGTGACCTCGGACGAACCGGTGTTGACGGTGACCGTCTCCTGCTGGCTGGAGCCGTCGGCAGCGACGTAGCTTGCGACCACCGCGCGCTGCAGGTTTTCGTACTTCGTAAGGAACAGGGCGGCGTTCAGGCGGAGGGTGTTGTCGAGCATGTCGGCCTTGTAGCCGATCTCGATGTTTTCATTGGTCTCCGGGTCATAGGCGCAGCGCGACACGGTCGCGCACGTCTCCGAGAAGCCGCCCGACAGGAAGCCCGTCGCGTAGCTAAGGTAGGCCATGTGATTCTCCATCGGACGGAAGTCGACCACTGCGCGATACGTGACCTTGTCCCAGGAATCATCGGTCAGCACGTCGGTGCCGAAGTTCGAGCGCGGCAACAGCCGCGAACGGCCGTTCCACTGCTCCGGCAGGATGCCCGCGCGGCTGATGTTCTGCGACCGGACGTCGCGGCAGACGCCGTCGACCGTGCGCTTGTCCTGCTCCCGCGTGTACTGGTTGCAGAGGCCACCGCCATCGACAAGGCGATCAAACTCTTTCTTGTCATCGCTGTAACGCAAGCCGCCGGTCAGGCGCCAGCGATCGGTCAGCTCGTAGGTGCCGTCCCAGAACAGCGCGTACTCTTCACGATCCTGGTTGGTCGTCTGCAGCTGGAAGTCTTCGAACACGCTGGTGTCGAGGCTGGCGCGGCCGGCTGGCGTCAGGAATGAGCCTGTCGTCGGGTCCAGCACGGGGATCAGGCCGACGAGGCCGACCTGAAAAAAGGCGCGGAAGTTGAACGAGTCCTGGAAATAGTTCGCGCCGGTGACGAAGTTGAACGGGCCGTCGAAGTCGGAGGCAAAGCGCAGTTCCTGCTGGAACGTGAAACGTTCTGTGTTGCGGGTCGAGTCAAACAGGGTCAGGAACGATTCGCCGGTGTAAGTGCTCGGCAGGCGCTGCTGCTCCTCGCGGTAGCCGGTGATCGACTTGAACTCGCCCACGGAGATCGCATACGACTGCGTCAGGTACAAACCGGATGTGTCGATCTGATGGCCCTGGTCCATCTTGATAATGGAGTTGCCAGTGATGGCCGTGCTGAACACGTTATCCTGCTTGGTGATGCCGATGCCGGGGAAACCGAGCAGGGTCAGCAGGTCGCTTGGGGTGCTCTCGTTCACGCCCGGAGGGCTGTCCGATTGGTCCTGGACAAATTCGGCGGTCAGCGTCGCACGGTACACGTCGTTTGGCGCCCAGAGCAGTTTTGCCTTTGTGGCGAGCACGTCCCTGCCGCCGAGGCGGCCACCGGTGCCCTGACTGTTCAGGTCGACGCCATCCGGCGGCAGCGTGCCTTCCGGAATACCGAACAAGCCCCACAGTGGAACGCTGCCGGGATAGGTGGCCGAATCCTTGTCGTTTGTGTAGTAGCCTGAATCGTTGTCGTAGATGGCCGCGATGCGCAGCGCGAGGGTGTCGTTGAAGGGCAGGTTTATGGCGGCCTTCAGGCTGCTCGTGTCGCCGCCTTGCTGGTACTGGCCGTAGCTGAGTTGCGTGTCGACGCCGTATTCGCCGAGCACGGGCTGCTTCGAGGTCACGGAAATCACGCCGCCGGTCGTGTTCTTGCCGAACAACGTGCCTTGGGGCCCGCGGTAGATCTCGATCTGCTGTGTGTCGAACAGCGTGAGGAACTGCGACGTCACGTGGCTCAGCACGAACTCGTCCATCAGGAAGCTGACGGGCGCATCCTGTGTGACCAGGATGATGTTGGTGCCGGTGCCGCGCATGCCGCCGCCCGTGGCATTGAAGCCGGCCGGGTTCGACAGCACGAGGCCGGGCGCGAGATTCTGCAGGGCGCGCACATCGTTGACAGGCGAGCGAGCAAGATCGGCGGCGCTGATGGCGGAAATCGCGATCGGGATGTCCTGCGAAGCCGCTTCGCGTTTCGTGCCCGTGACGATGATTTCCTCAAGGCCGCTCATGGTTTGACCGGTTGCGGGCGTCTGTTGTGCCGACGCCGCACCCGCCACGGCAAGTGCAATGGCGGCTGACAGCAGGCTACCGCGGCGGACGAGGCTCTGGTGATCGTTCATCAAAAAAATCCCCCTGTGAGGGCGCTGTCGGGCACCCGTGACTACGCGAATTCGATCTCAGCGCGCGCCGTTTGCACTCCTGAACGGGCGTGAAGCAGGCACCGAGTTTTGACCAGCGGAGTTAATCGTATCGGCAAAAAAAAATCAATCAAGTCTGTTTTTTTTCGCGGTGCAAAAATGGGTAACTGGTTGAATGGTCGAAAGATCGGCGAGCGGTCAGTTGTTGGGGTCGAAGGCGGTGCCCGCGCCGAAGGATGCGAGGCGATGCTGCAAAGCCTTGTGCATGCTCGGGGCGGTAGCCCCGGCCGGTCATTCACCGCGCGGGAGCTTGTCCGCTGCGAGTTCCGGCTCGGGCGGAGCGCCCGCTGCTGCCATGTTGGTGCCAGCCACCTGCAGGATGTTCAGGTAAGCCTGCACGTTGTCCACGTAACGCACTGGTTCCCAGCCCCGTGCATAACCACGCTTCGTGCGCGTATACCAGCGTTCCTGGCTCAGCAGTGGCAGGAACTCCCGCACGTCCTCCCACCGGTCGGGATTGCGACCCGCCTGCTGCGCGAGCACGCGTGCATCCTCGAGATGGCCCAGTCCCACGTTGTAGGCCGCGACGGCGAACCACGTGCGATCAGGCTCCGGGATGCGCCGCGGCATTTCACGGAGCAGCAGGTTCAGGTACTTCGCCGCGCCGAAAATGCTCGAGCGCGGATCGCGGCGGTCGCCCGAGCGCATGCGCGCCGCCGTGTCTTCCGTCAGTTGCATGAGCCCGCGTACGCCCGTGAAGGAGACGGCGTGCGGGTCCCACTTCGACTCCTGGTACCCCATTGCAGCGAGCAGGCGCCAGTCGACTGCGTGCTGTTCCGCTGCTTCCTCGAACCACGCCTGGTAGGTCGGCAGTCGGGAGCCCAGGTGTTCCATGAAATTGCGCGAGAAGAGGTAATCGAAGCGGTCGTCCTGGCCGTAGTAGCGCTCGAGCAGCGCGGCGATCACGCCTTCGTGCCGCGCCAGGACGAAGTAGGCGTTGACCCGGTCGAGCAGGCTCGAATCCTGCCCGTTGGTGCTGATCACCCACGTGAGCGCGCGCTCCGGCGAGAGGTCGAGCGCGATCGCGAGTTCGGGATGCACCGAGCGATTCAAAGCGAACTCAGTCGACGAGGCCAGCGTGTACTGCACCTTGCCCTGCGAAACGTCCGCGAGGATTTCCTCGGTATCCGTGTCCTCGCGTTCAATCCACGCCAGGTCCGGATTGCGCAGGCGGAGGTCCTCCAGCGTGCGCAGGTGCGGGCTGTTGGCAGCGACTTCGATCTGCCCACGCCCGGCCTGGGCGATCGTCCCCGGACGCGCGGAGCGCCGGCGGTAGACGAGGTGTTCGCGCACCAGCTGGTAGCCGGGACCGAACTGCACGCCGCGCGGCAGCGCGATGCCGGTCGATAGCCCAGCGGCGGCGATGTGGGCTCGCCCGGCCGCCACCTCTTCGATGGCCGCCTCGCGAGTCTTGACGGTGTACAGGCGCAACGGCACTCCCATGTGTTCTGCGAACTGGCTGGCGAGGTCGTACGCAGGACCTTCGGGTCCGTGGCTGCCCAGGTAATAGGCATCAGGGCTATTGCGAGTCACGACCCGCAGCTCGCCGTCGGCCAGGATGCGCTCGAGCAAGGGGGGCGGCTGGGCACAGGTGGCCAGCAGCAGGATCGACAGCAGGGCGAGTAATACTTTCATGGAGTTGGACGGCGCCGCCCGACACATTGTGCCTAGCGATACGGTGTCGCGCGCGGGTGGTGCTGGGCGGCGACCTGCTATAGAATTCGCGGCCCTCGCGGAGAGGTACCGAAGCGGTCATAACGGCGCCGACTCGAAATCGGATGGGGGTTTAATAGCCCCACGTGGGTTCGAATCCCACCCTCTCCGCCAGTACTCGAAAAATAGGCCCGTAAGGGCCTATTTTTTCGAGTACCGGAGCAGGGTGTGTGGACGAACCCACCGGTTCGACAAATCGCGGTGCGATTTGCACGCCCTCGTTTGCGCAGCCAACGAGGGCGCCCCAGCGGGGCGAGACACGCGGCGGCGTGTCGAGTGAATCCCACCCTCTCCGCCAGTACTCGAAAAATAGGCCCGTAAGG
>JANNGT010000364.1:0-3376 GCA_031404015.1 Gammaproteobacteria bacterium
GCCGCCCGGCCAGTTCCGCCGTAAGACCCAGTCCACGGTTGTCGCGATCGCGCATCATCCAGGCCCGCAGGTCCTCAAAGATGCGTTCGTCGGACTCCCGGAGCGCAGCGGCAATCTGCGGGTCGCGGGTCGCTTCGGCACTCATTTCGAGGTACAGCGCGGGGTTCACCACCGAAGGGTCACGGGCCAGCCAAAGGCGGTACGTCTGGAGGATGCTGGCCGCAAGGTCCTCCGACGTGCGTATGTGCTCGATCTGCGCGCGGCCTTCGCGCAGCTGGCGCTCGACGATGGCCAGGACGATGGCGCTCTTGTTCGCAAAATAGCGGTACATGAGACCGGCGCTCATCTGCGCCGTCTCGGCGATGCTGGCCATGCTCGCCGCGTGAAACCCGTGGTCGATGAAACACTTCAACGCTGCGCACAGGATGCGATCACGTTGCGCGTCGGCCCGCACGCCGGTGCTGATGCCGGGTGCCGGATTCACTTCGACCCCTCTTGCCAGCCGCCGCCGAGCACCTTGTACAGGTTCACCCGGTTCGACTGTTCGGCGAGGCGGGTCGAAATCAACGACTGCTGGGCGATGAACAGCGTGCGCTGCGATTCGAGCCGGAGCAGGTAGCTGTCGCGACCCGCCGCATAGCGGGCCTGGCCGAGTTCCTCGCTGCGACGCGCGGCGTCCACCAGAGCCTGCAACGCCGCGTTCTGGTCGGCCAGGGTCGACGCAAGGGCCAAAGCGTCCGCGACTTCCCGAAAAGCCTGCTGGATGGCTTTTTCGTACTGCGCGAGCGCGATATCCCGGTCTGCCTGTGTGGCCTCGAGGTTGGCGCGCAATCGCCCGCCTGCAAAGATCGGTACCGTCACCTGTGGCACGAAGCTCCACACCGAGGTCCCGCCCCCGAAGAGGTCGGACAACTCGTCGCTCGCCGAGCCGACGGAGCCGGTCAGCGTGATCGATGGGAAGAACGCCGCACGCGCGGCACCGATGTTGGCGTTCGCAGCACGCAGTTCGTGCTCGGCGGCGAGCACGTCGGGCCGTCGCAACAACACATCGGACGGCAGGCCGGCCGGCAGCGCCGCCAGACCGGTGACCTGCTCGCTGAAGCTGGTGGGCAGCAGTTCGGGCGGTACGGCTGCGCCGACCACGAGGTTCAGTGCGTTGGTCCCTTGCGCAACCCGCCCCGCGAACCGCGCCACTTCAGCGCGCGCGCCCTCGACCAATGTCTTTGACTGGCTCAAGTCGAGCCCCGACACCGCGCCCAGTTCATGCCTTTTCTGGGTGATGCCAAACGATTCCTCGCGTGTTGCAAGCGTGGCGCGCGCGAGCCGCAGCTGTTCCTGGTCGGCCGCGAGCGACAGGTACACATTCGCGACCTCTGCAACCAGGCTCAACTGCACGCTGCGACGCGATTCCTCTTGCGCGAAAAATCGCTGCAGGGCGGCATCGTTCAGGTTGCGCACACGACCGAACAGGTCGAGTTCGTACTGCGTGACGCCCACGCTCGCGCTGTACGTCTCGATCATCCCGACTTCGGCAGTGCGGCCGCGGAACATCGACGCGCCCGCGTCGACGCCAGGCACGCGGTCCGCGCGCTGGATGCGGTATTCGGCGCGGGCCCGGTCGACATTGAGCACGGCGATGCGCAGGTCGCGGTTGTTCGACAACGCCTGCTCGACCAACGCCTCGAGCTTCGGGTCCGTGAAGAAATCCCGCCAGCCCATGTCGGCCACGGCCAGAGGCTTTGGTCCCGTATCCGGCGCAGTCGCAGTTGAGGCGGCAGCGGTCGTCGGGGGCAGCGGCCACTGCACCGGCGTCTCAGGCACAGCCTCTGGCAAGGGAGGTTGCAGCACCGCGCACGCACTCACGCTGATCGCCGCCGCGAGCGTCCATATGCCACGGGTCGGATTACGCATGGGTGTTGGTCCCATTCGCCCCAGGCGCCGACTGGGCTGAACCATTGTGCTTCTGCACGAGCAGGCGCTCGACCACCACGAAGAAAAGCGGGATGAAGAAAATGCCGAGCAGCGTGCCGACGAGCATGCCGCCGAGCACGCCCGTGCCGATCGCGCGCTGCGCACCCGAGCCTGCGCCGGTCGCGAACGTGAGCGGCAGCACGCCGAGTCCGAACGCAAGCGACGTCATCAGGATCGGGCGCAGCCGGTCGCGCACTGCCTGCATCGTCGCCGCCATGAGGTCCATGCCGTTCCTGAGGTTCTCGGTCGCGAACGCGATGATCAGGATCGCGTTCTTGCTGGTCAGGCCTACCGTGGTCAGCATCGCCACCTGGAAGTAAACGTCGCGCTCGAAGCCGCGCAGCGTGTTCGCAAGCGCGGCGCCCAGGATGCCCAGCGGCGCAACCATGAGCACTGCGGTCGGGATGGTCCAGCTTTCGTACAGTGCCGCGAGGCAGAGAAAAACAAACAGCAGCGACAGCGCGTACAGCAGCGGCGTTTGCGAACCCGCCTGCCGCTCCTGGTAGGACAGCCCGGTCCACTCGACGCCGAAGCCCGCCGGCAACTGGCCGACCATGCGCTCCACTTCGGCCATGGCTTGGCCCGTGCTGACACCCGGTGCGGCCTCGCCCTGGATCTGCGTGGCGGAGACGCCGTTGTAGCGTTCGAGCCGCGGCGAACCGTAACCCCAGCGCGACTGCGCGAATGCGGCGAAGGGCACCATCTCGCCTTCCTTGTTGCGGACCGACCAGAGCTTGAAATCATCTGGAGACATGCGGAACGGAGCGTCGGCCTGCATGCGAACTCGCTTGACGCGACCACGGTCGACGAAATCGTCGATGTACTGGCCACCCCAGGCCGTCGACAACGTCGAGTTGATCTCCGCCACCGAAAGGCCCAGCGATGTGGCGCGCTGCATGTCGACGTCGATGTGGAACTGCGGCGTGTCGTCCTGCCCGTTGGGTCGAACGTTGGCGAGCAGCTTGCTCTGCGAGGCCATCCCCAGGAACTGGTTGCGCGCGCCCACCAACGCGGCGTGGCCGAGTCCAGCATTGTCCTTCAGGTAAAAATCGAAACCGGTGGAGACACCCAGCTCCGGGATGGGAGGAGGAGCGAACGCGAAAGCCATGGCGTCCTTGATCTGCATCAGCGCGCCCATGGCACGCTGGCTGATCGCTTGCACATGCAACTCGTCAGCCTTGCGCTCGTCCCAGGGCTTCAGGTTGATGAAGAGCGAGCCAGTGTTCTGGCCGCCGCCGCCAAAGCTGAAACCCTGCACGGCGAACACGGACGTGACGGCATCCTTTTCGCCCTCCAGGAAGTGCCGTTCGACCTTTTCGATCGACTGCATCGTGCGCTCCTGCGTGGCGCCGACCGGCGCCATGACCTGCGCAATGAGGTTGCCCTGGTCTTCGGCCGGCAGGAA
>JANNGT010000365.1:0-12432 GCA_031404015.1 Gammaproteobacteria bacterium
GGCTGCAAGAAACAGCAGTGCCTTGAAGAACGCATGCGTCATCAGGTGGAAGAACGCACCCGCATAGGCCGACACACCGAGCGCCACCGTCATGTATCCAAGCTGCGACAGCGTCGAATACGCGACGACGCGCTTGATGTCGTTGTTGACGATGCCAAGCAGGCCCATGAACAGCGCCGTCGTGGCCCCGATCACCAGTACGAAACTGAGCGCGGTTTCCGACAGCTCGAACAACGGCGACATGCGGTCGACCATGAAAATGCCGGCCGTGACCATGGTGGCCGCGTGGATCAAGGCCGAGATCGGCGTCGGGCCTTCCATCGAGTCCGGCAGCCAGACGTGCAGCGGCACCTGCGCCGACTTGCCCATCGCGCCGATGAACAGGCAGATGCAGATGACCGTGGCGGCCTGCCACGTCTGCCCGGGAATCAACTCGAACGTGCTGCCGGCGATCTTGTCGGCCTGGGCAAAGATGTCGGCATAGTGCACCGAGCCAGTCAGGTGGACGATGCCGGCAATGCCGAGCAGGAAACCAAAGTCGCCGACCCGGTTGACCAGGAAGGCCTTCATGTTCGCGAAGATGGCTGAGGGCTTCGTGTACCAGAAGCCGATCAGCAGGTAGGACACCAGGCCGACCGCCTCCCAGCCGAAGAACAACTGCACCAGGTTGTTCGCCATCACCAGCATCAGCATCGAGAACGTGAACAGCGAGATGTAGCTGAAGAACCGGGTGTAGCCCGGATCGTCGTGCATGTAACCGATGGTGTAGATATGGACCATCAGCGAGACGAAAGTCACGATGACCATCATCAGGGCCGACAGCCGGTCGACCAGGAACCCCACCTGCATCTGCATGCCGTCGCTGACGAGCCAGGTGTAGACCGGGCCGTCGAACGCGGGCGCGCCATGCAGCAGGCCGTAAAGGACCTTGGCCGAAAGCGCGCACGAGAGCGCTACGCCGGCGATCGTGATGGTGTGAGTCGCGCCGCGGCCGATTCGATTACCGAAAAATCCCGCGACGATAGAGGCGATCAGCGGCGCCAGGACGATGGTAAGCAGCGTTTGCTCCACGGCTCAGCCCCGCATCGCGTCGAGGTCTTCGACGTTGATGCTCTTCCGCTCGCGGAACAGTACGACCAGGATCGCCAGGCCGATCGCGGATTCGGCTGCGGCCACGGTGAGTATGAAAAAGACGAACACCTGTCCTGCCAGGTCGCCGAGGTACTGCGAGAACGCGATGAAGTTGAAATTGACCGACAGCAGCATGAGCTCGATGCACATCAGCAGCAGCAGCACGTTCTTGCGATTGATGAAGATGCCGGCCACCGCAAGGCTGAACAGGATACCGGAGAGCATCAGGACGTGGGAAAGCGGGATCATTGCTTCGGCTCCGCGTCCATCTTGACGATCCGCACGCGGTCCTTCGCCCGAACCGCCACCTGCGCGTTGATGTCCTGGATCTTCTGGCCCGGCCGGTCGCGCATCGTCAGCGTGATCGCCGCGACGATTGCCACCAGCAGGATCACCGCCGCGATCTCGAACGGGTACAGGTATTGCGTATAAAGCAGATACCCGAGCTCATGCGTATTGGAATAGCCTTCCGGCCGAGCCGTCACGACCGCAGCGCTTTCGTCGAGGCCAAGCTTGCGCACGTAGACGAAGAGTGCGATCTGCGCAACCACGATCAGCGCGATCAGTGCACCGAGCGGCGCATAGCGCGTGAAGCCCTGCCGCAATTTCGCAACGTCGACGTCCATCATCATGACGACGAACAGCCACAGCACCATGACCGCGCCCACGTAGACCACGACCAGCGTGAGCGCGAGGAACTCAGCCTCGAGCAGCAGCCAGATCACGGCGCTGTTGAGGAACGCGGCAACCAGGAACAGCGCGCAGTGCACGGGATTGCGCGCCGTGATGACGCCAATCGCAGTCAGCACGAGGATCGCGCCGAAGACATAAAACAGGAGGTTGACCATCATTTGCCGGTGTCGCCTTGGTCAGCGGTAGCGCGCGTCGGCGGCCTTGTCGGCCGCGATCATGGCTTCGTAGCGCTCGCCCATCGCCAGCAGCTTGTCCTTGGTGAAGATGTTCTCGCCGCGGTTTTCCATGTGGTACTCGTGGATGCGGGTTTCCACGATCGCATCGACGGGGCATGCCTCTTCGCAGAAGCCGCAATAGATGCACTTGAACAGGTCGATGTCGTAGCGGGTGGTGCGGCGCGTACCGTCGCCGCTCACGTCGGATTCGATGGTGATGGCCAGCGCCGGACACACTGCCTCGCAGAGCTTGCAGGCAATGCAGCGTTCCTGCCCGTTGGCGTAGCGGCGCAGCGCATGCAGGCCGCGATAGCGCGGCGACTGCGGCGTCTTTTCTTCCGGATACTGGATCGTAAACTTCGGCGCGAAGAACGCGCGCAACGTCACCCGCAGGCCCTGCAGCAGTTCCCAGAGGAAGAATGTCTTGATGAGGCTGCGCATGCTTGTCACTACCTCAGGCGGCCCACGGACCGATCTTGTAGAACCACATGGCCGCCTCGGCGCACAGCCAGACCAGCGTGACGGGTATGAACACCTTCCAGCCCAGCCGCATGATCTGGTCGTAGCGGTACCGCGGGAACGTCGCGCGGAACCACAGGAAGCAGAACAGGAAGAAGCCGGCCTTTAGCAGGAACCAATGCAGGCCCGGCGCCGCGAGCACGGCGATGTCACCCACTACCGGGTAGCCTTCGAATGGCGACAGCCACCCGCCGAGGAAGAACGTCGCCGACAACGCCGAGATCAGGATCATGTTGGCATATTCGGCCAGGAAGAACAGCGCGAACGCGATGCCTGAATACTCGACGTGGAAGCCGGCAACGATCTCGGACTCGCCTTCCGCGACGTCGAACGGCGCACGGTTGGTCTCAGCCACGCCCGAGATGAAGTACACGACCATCAGCGGAAACAGCCACAGCCAGTACCAGCTGCCCGGACCACCCGACTGCGCCTCGACGATCTTGCCGATGTTGAGCGTGCCAGCCGCCATCACGACGCCTACCAGCGCGAAACCCATCGCGATCTCGTACGCGACGATCTGCGCCGCCGAGCGCATCGCGCCGAGGAACGCGTACTTGGAATTCGTGGCCCAGCCCGCGAGGATGATGCCGTAGGCGCCGAAGCCCGCGAGCGCCAGGATGTAGAGCACGCCAGCATCGATGTGCGAAATCGCGAAGCCCGGCCACAGCGACATCACGGCCCACGCCGCGAAGGCCGGCGTCAGCGTGAGCAACGGGGCCAGGACGAACAGGTAGCGGTTGGAGCGCGTCGGGATGACGACTTCCTTGAGCAGCAGCTTGATGACGTCCGCAAAGGGTTGCAGCAAGCCGAACGGCCCGACCCGGTTGGGCCCGATGCGCACCTGCATGAAGCCGATGACCTTGCGCTCGGCGAGCGTGGTGTACGCAACGCACAGGATCACGGTGATGGTGACCGCAAGGATCTGCGCCAGCGCGATCAACGCGGTGCGCAGTCCTTCAGGCTGGGCAAGCCAGAGGGTGGCGATCGTATCCATCACGCCGCCCCTCCCGCCGCGCCAACCTGGCCATCCGCCGTGGCCTGCAGCGGCCCGGATCGCCGCACGATGGCGTCGACTGCGTAAATCGCTGTTTCACGCGTCACGTCCATCGCCGCGAGACGACCTGGCGCAAAGCCTGGACCGCTGGTCACGCCAGCCTTGCTGGCTTCGAGTTCGCGCCGCAGTTCGTCGCGCACGTCTTCCGAGCTGGCGTAATCGAACCCCGTCAATCCCAGCAGGTTGCCGAGCACGCGCAGGATCTTCCACGCGGGGCGCGCACTGCCGGCAGGTTTGGTGACACCGGCCACGCTCTGCCAGCGGCCTTCGACATTGACCCACGTGCCCGAGGTTTCCGCGAACACGGCGCTCGGCAGGATCACTGTGGCGTTGGCGCGGATTTCCTCGCTCGCGTACGGCGTGATCGCCACGACGCATTCGGCACCGCGGAACGAAGCCTCGATCGCACCAGACGGGGCAAGATCGGCCGCTTCGATGCCGCCGACCAGGACGTAGGCCTTGAGCCGCGCCGCCAGCATTTCCACGGCATTGAGTCCGGGTTGCGCCACGGCGCGACCGCCCGCAGAGCGGTGCGGCAGTACACCGGCCAACGCAGCGCCCACGGCGTTGCCACCGTCGGGCAGGTAGCCGAGGCTCGAACCGGTTGCCGCGGCCAGTGCACTGGCGAGGGCACGGATCTCGGCGTATGACGCATGGTGCTGCGCGAGCGCCCCAAGCAGGATCACGCGCTGCTCGCCCAGGGCGAGCATCTCCGCAACGACCTCGTGCTGCGCTGCAGGCACGACGCCGTCGACCGCAGCTGCAAGGTGTGCGGGCACGGCCTTGCCCTGCAGACGCAGCACCGCGCCGAGGGCAGCAGCGAGGTGCTGGGCCATGCCAAGCCCGTTGCTCGTGAGGTTGGCCGTGACCGGGAAGCGCACGTCGTATGCACGCGGGTTGATGAACGCAATCCTGGCGCCACGGCGCACGGCCGCCTGGCGGATGCGATGCGCGATCAGCGGCACTTCCTTGCGCAGGTTCGAACCGACGACCAGCACGGCAGCGGCCTGCTCGAGCGCGGCGATCGAACAACCGAGCGTCGGCGCGACCGGATCATTCGCCTGGTCGCGAAAATCCACGCGGCGCAGCCGGTGGTCGAGGTTGGCGCTGCCAAGCCCACGCGCGATCTTCGCCGTGAGGGTCAGTTCCTCGAGCGAGGAGATCGGCGAGGCCAGCACGCCGAGCTGGGCGGGTCCGTGCTCGCGCACGACTTGCTGCAGCCCCTTGGCCGCCGCCTCGAGCGCGGTTTCCCAATCCACTTCGCGCCACTCGCCGCCCTGCTTGAGCATGGGCGACACGGCGCGGTCGGCTGAATAGAAACCCTCGTAACTGAACCTGTCGCGGTCGGCGATCCAGGTTTCGTTGATGTCCTCGTTGGCGCGCGGCACGACGCGCATGACGCGACCACGCAGCACGTGCGCGTTGAGGTTCGTGCCGACGCAGTCGTGCGGCGATACGAGCGGCACCTGCGTCATCTCCCAGGCGCGCGCACGGTAACGATACGGCTTGTTGTTGAGCGCGCCGACCGGGCACAGGTCGATGATGTTCGCCGACAGCTCGTGCTCGATGCTCTGCTCGATGAACGTGGAGATCATCGTGAGCTCACCGCGGCCGATCGTGCCGAGCGCTGGGTTACCGGCAATCTCCTGCCCGAAGCGCACGCAGCGCGTGCAGTGGATGCAGCGCGTCATGTCGGTGGAGATCAGCGGGCCGAGGTCTTCGTCCTTGAAGACGCGCTTGCGTTCGGAATAGCGCGAGACGTCGCGGCCGAAACCCATCGCGAGGTCCTGCAGCTCACACTCGCCGCCCTGGTCGCAGATCGGGCAGTCGAGCGGATGATTGATCAGCAGGAATTCCATCGTCGCCTTCTGCGCCGAAATCGCCTTCGGCGACTTGGTGAAGACCTTCATGCCTTCGGCCACCGGTGTGGCGCACGCCGGCATGGGCTTCGGAGCCTTCTCGACCTCGACCAGGCACATGCGGCAGTTGGCCGCGATGGTCAGCTTGTCGTGGTAGCAGAAACGCGGGACGTAAACGCCGTTCGCATCCGTCACCTGGATGAGCATGGCATTCTTGCGCGCCTGCATCGGCACGCCGTCGACTTCGATGTTGACCAGCTCTTCGCTCATGGTGCCCTGATCACGCCGCGCGCTCGCGCGCCTCGACGATGCTGTGGCCGTGTTCGACGAAGTACTCGAACTCGTGCCGGAAATGACGAATGAAACTCTGCACTGGCCACGCGGCCGCGTCGCCGAGCGCGCAGATCGTGTGGCCCTCGATCTTGTTGGCAACGTCGACGAGCATGTCGATGTCGGCCTGTTTACCCTGCCCCGCCAGTATTCGCTTGAGCGTGCGGTTGAGCCAGCCGGTGCCTTCACGGCACGGCGTGCACTGCCCGCACGATTCCGCGTGGTAGAAGCGCGAGAGGCGTTCGAGCACGCGCACCATGCACGTGGTTTCGTCCATGACGATCACGGCGGCCGAGCCGAGCGACGAGCCCGCCTTCTTGAGCGAGTCGTAGTCCATGTTGGCGGCCATGATCGCTGCGGCCTTGAGCACCGGCACGGACGAACCGCCGGGTATCACGGCCTTGAGCTTGCGACCTTGCCAGACACCCCCCGCGAGTTCGAGCAGGTCGGTGAAGGGGATGCCGAGCGGCACCTCGAAGTTGCCGGGCTTTTCGACGTGCCCCGACACCGAAAAGATCACCGTGCCACCCGAGTTGGGTGGTCCCAGGCCCGCAAACCAATCCGGGCCCTTGCGCAGGATGGTCGGCACCGAGGCAAAGCTCTGCGCGTTGTTGATCGTAGTCGGCTTGCCGTACAGGCCGAAGTTGGCCGGGAACGGCGGCTTGAAGCGCGGCCGGCCCTGCTTGCCCTCGAGCGACTCCAGCAACGCGGTTTCTTCGCCGCAGATGTAGGCGCCCGCGCCCATGAAGGTATACAGGTCGAAATCAATCCCCGATCCCTGGATGTTCCTGCCGAGCAGGCCGTCGGCATACGCCTCGTGCACCGCCGCGTCGAAACGCGGGAACGGCTCGGCCATGAATTCGCCGCGAATGTAGTTGTAACCCACCGACGAATTGGTGCAATAGCCGCCGATGGCCATGCCCTCGATCAGCGCGTGCGGGTTGTAGCGCAGGATGTCGCGATCGTGGCAGGTGCCGGGCTCGCTTTCGTCCGAATTGCAGACCATGTATTTCTGCACGGCCGAGTTACGCGGCATGAACGACCACTTGAGGCCGGTGGGGAACCCCGCGCCACCGCGGCCGCGGAGGCCCGACGCCTTGATGGCTTCAATCACCTGTTCGCGCGGCGGCTTCTCCGCGAGGATCTTTTTCCACGCCTCGTAACCCCCGATCTTCAGGTACGTCTCGAGTTCCCACGAGCGCTCGTGCTTGAGCGGTTCGAAGCACACGAGGTTCAGGCGATCTGTCCAGTCGGCCACGCGCAATCTCCTGCTGATCCGCTATTTGTGATCGTCGAGGATCTGATCGACCTTCGCAGGCGTCAGGTGCTCGAAGTACACGTGGTTGACCATCATCATCGGCGCGCCGTTGCACGCGGCGAGGCACTCTTCTTCCTGCTTGAGATAAAAGCGTCCGTCTGCGGTGCTTTCGCCGACCTTGACGCCGAGTCGCTTCTCGAGATGCGACAGCATCTCCTCGCCGCCGCGCAGCATGCAGGAAATGTTCGTGCACACTGAAATGTGGTGACGGCCGCAGGGCGACGTCTCGAACATCGAGTAGAACGTCGCGACTTCATAAACCTGGATGGGCGGGATGCCGAGGTAGTCCGCCACCGCATCCATCGACGCCTGCGGCAGGTGACCTTTTTCATGCTGCACGGCGTGCAACGCGGAGATCACGGCCGAACGCTTGCGGTCGGCCGGGAATTTCTTGAGCCAGTGATCGATTTCTTCGCGCACGTGCGCGGAGAGCGCCTCGCCCGTGCCTGCATGCAGTGCGTCACTCATCGGTCGATTTCTCCGAACACGATGTCGAGGGTGCCGATCACCGCGACCACGTCGGCCAGCATGTGGCCGGTGGTCATTTCCTCGAGCGCCGCGAGGTGCGGGAACCCCGGCGCGCGGCATTTGAGCCGGTAAGGCTTGTTGGCGCCGTCGGAGATCAGGTAGATGCCGAACTCCCCTTTAGGCGCCTCGACCGCGCCGTAGGATTCGCCAGCCGGCACGCAGTAGCCTTCGGTGAACAGCTTGAAGTGGTGAATGAGCGATTCCATGTCGCCCTTCATCTCCTCGCGACGCGGCGGCACGACCTTGTGGTCGTCGATCATCACCGGCCCGGGATTCTTCTTCAGCCAGTCGACACACTGCTTGATGATTCGATTCGACTGGCGCAGTTCTTCGACCCGCACCAGGTAGCGGTCATAGCAATCGCCATTGACGCCGACCGGGATGTCGAAATCCATGCGGTCATAGACCTCGTAAGGTTGCTTCATGCGCAGGTCCCAGGCAATGCCGGATCCGCGCAGCACCGGCCCGGTGAAGCCGAGGTTGAGCGCTCGCTCGGGCGTCACGACGCCGATGTTGACCGTGCGCTGCTTCCAGATGCGGTTGTCGGTGAGCAGCGTTTCGTACTCGTCGACCGCCGCCGGGAACCGCGCCGTGAAATCCTCGATGAAGTCGAGCAGCGTGCCGGAGCGCGCCTCGTTCAGACGGTTGATTTCCTTCGCACCGCGGAAGCGCGACGGCTGGTACTTGGGCAGCGTGTCGGGCAGGTCGCGGTAGACGCCGCCCGGCCGGTAGTAGGTCGCGTGCATGCGCGTGCCCGAGACAGCCTCGTAGCAGTCCATCAGGTCTTCGCGCTCCCGGAAGCAGTACAGGAACATCGTCATCGCGCCGATGTCGAGGCCGTGCGCGCCGAGCCACATCAGGTGGTTCAGGATGCGCGTGATCTCGTCGAACATGACGCGGATGTACTGCGCGCGCTCCGGCACCTGCACGCCGAGCAGCTTCTCGATAGCCATGCAGTACGCATGCTCGTTGCACATCATCGAGACGTAGTCGAGCCGGTCCATGTAGCCGATCGACTGGTTGTAGGGCTTGCTCTCGGCAAGCTTCTCGGTCGCGCGATGCAGCAGGCCGATGTGCGGGTCGGCCTTCTGCACGACTTCGCCGTCCATCTCGAGCACCAGGCGCAGCACGCCGTGCGCCGCAGGATGCTGCGGGCCGAAATTCATCGTATAGCTGCGGATCTCAGCCATCTTTCGGGCCATGCTGCGGCCTGTCCTTGAGCGCGGCTTCGTAGCGGTTGTCGTCGCGGATGACGCGCGGCACCAGCGTGCGGGGCTCGATGCTGACGGGCTCGTACACCACGCGTCCTTTCGACGGGTCGTAGCGCACTTCGACGTTGCCGCTCAGCGGGAAATCCTTGCGGAACGGATGGCCGATGAAGCCATAGTCGGTGAGCAGACGGCGCAGGTCGGGGTGGCCACGAAAGAGGATGCCGAACAGGTCGAAGGCCTCGCGCTCGAACCAGTCGGCCGCCTTCCAGATGCCGATCACCGAATCGATCATCGGCGGCTCACCAGGCTCGCAGAACACGCGTAGCCGCAGGCGCCGGTTGTGCTGCACGCTGAGCAGGTGGTAGACCACCGCGAATCTTCGCTCCTCACCTCTCCCATCTTGATGGGAGAGGTCGGACGAAGTCCGGGAGAGGGCCGCAGCATCGTCCCTTGCTGCGCGCATGGCGCCGCGACTGAAGCCACGGAATGTCGCGGTTTCTGTGTTCCATTCGTCGAGCCCGTAGAGCGAGTAATCGACGCCGCACAGGTCGACGAGCTGTTCGAAGCTCCACCCGGCGTCGTCGCGCAAGGCCTGGCACACCGCGAGAATGCTGCCAGGCATGACTTCGAACGTGAGTTCGCCGCAACGCGATTCGACGCGCGCTACCTGCTCGACGAAGCGGGCCGAGATGGTCTCGGCGAGTTGTACCAACGCCTGGTTCATGCAACCTGCTCGAACGTGCTCAGCGCGCAATCGTCTGCGTGCGGTGGATTTTTTTCTGCAGCTGGATAAGGCCGTAAATCAGTGTCTCGGCGGCCGGCGGACAGCCCGGCACGTACACGTCGACTGGCACGATCCGATCGCAGCCGCGAACCACGGAATATGAATAGTGGTAGTAGCCGCCGCCATTGGCGCACGACCCCATCGAGACGACCCAGCGCGGCTCGGGCATCTGGTCATACACCTTACGCAGCGCCGGGGCCATCTTGTTCACGAGGGTGCCCGCGACGATCATCACGTCCGACTGGCGCGGGCTCGGGCGGAACACGATGCCGAAGCGGTCGAGGTCGTAACGGGCCGCGCCTGCATGCATCATTTCGACGGCGCAACAGGCGAGGCCGAATGTCATCGGCCACATCGAGCCGGTGCGCGCCCAGTTCATGAGCGCGTCGACCGACGTCGTGAATACGCCACGGTCGGGCGCGTCCGTGCTGCTGGGTGCGTCTAATCCCATTCGAGCGCGCCTTTCTTCCATTCGTAGATGAAACCGACCACGAGGATCAGCAGGAAGACGCCCATCGCCGCCAGCGCGACAATGCCAACGGAGTCGAGCGCGACGGCCCACGGGAACAGGAACGCGATCTCGAGATCGAACACGATGAACAGGATGGCCACGAGGTAGTAGCGCACGTCGAATTTCATGCGCGAATCTTCGAACGCTTCGAAGCCGCACTCATACGGCGACAGCTTGGCCGCGTCTGGGCGGTGCGGCGCGAACAGGTAGCCGAGCACCAGCAGGAGGACGCCGAGAGCGCCTGCGACTGCGAGAAAAATCAGGATCGGCAGGTATTCGGCGAGCATCTCGAGGGAAGATCTCGAAGTGGTTGCGACTAGCCCGCAATTCTAACAGGACCGATTGCAGCGCAGTAAGAGCGCCAACGAAAAAGGCGAGCTGGTGCTCGCCTCGTGCTTGTACAACCTGGTGCGGATGGAGAGACTCGAACTCTCACGCCTTACGGCACTACCCCCTCAAGATAGCGTGTCTACCAATTCCACCACATCCGCATCGTCGATCGATTCTTCGTTGAATTAATTGCCGGCTGGCGTTGCGGCGGGCGGTGCCTGCAGCTCGGCTGGCGCCGCAGGGCCAGGCGCCGATGCCGGTGCAGACGTCGTTGTCGCCGGGGCGGCCGGTTGGGGTGCGGGCAGGGACGGCAGCGACGGCAGCGCGGTCGGGTCCGTGGCCGGCGCGGGCGCCGGTGCTGCCTGCTTGACCGTATCCACTACGCTGGTAGGTGCCTTCTGCTGGCTGAACAGGTACGTCAAACCCAGGCTGGTGAGGAAGAACAGAGTGGCCATCACTGCCGTCGTCCGCGACAGGAAATTGGCCGAGCCGCGCGCGCCGAACACAGTCCCGGATGCACCCGCACCAAAACCGGCGCCGGCGTCCGCGCCCTTGCCGCGCTGTAGCAACACGATGGCTATGATTGCCACCGCGAGCAGCACGTGAAAAACGACAGCGAGGGTCTGCAGCCAATTCATCGCAAAGAAACCTTATGCATTCTGGCGACGACGCTGCGCCGTCAACCTGCGCCAGCGCAGATCCGCGCGAATTCGTCCGCCTTGAGCGACGCCCCGCCGACGAGTCCGCCGTCGATATCGGGCATCGCGAACAGTTCCCGGGCGTTGGAAGCCTTGACGCTGCCGCCGTACAGGAGCCTGACCGATCCGCCTATCGTATCATCCCGGTCGGCCACCATGGCACGAATCATCGCGTGGACGGCCTGGGCCTGATCCGGCGTGGCGGTGCGCCCGGTGCCAATCGCCCAGATCGGCTCGTAGGCAATGACGGCCCGGGCCAGGGACTGTACCCCGCTCACCGCAAGCACCGCTTCCAGCTGTCGTGCAACCACGGCCGTCGTCTGGTCTGCTTCCCGCTCCTCGAGCGTCTCGCCCACGCACAGCACGGGCACCAGCCCCTGCGACTGGGCTGCCACGAACTTGCGCGCAACCAGCGTGTCGTTTTCCCCGAACAGCTGTCGGCGTTCGGAATGACCGACCAGGACATGGCTGCAACCGACGTCTTTCAGCATGGCGGCCGAGACTTCGCCCGTGAAGGCGCCCTGCGCCTCGGCGCAAACCGACTGGGCCCCCAGTGCCACGCCCGAGTCCTTCAGCAAGCGGCCCGTTTCCATGAGGTAAGGGAACGGCGGGCAGACCAGGATCTCGGCGTTCTTGCCTGGCTGCAGCAGATCCAGCAGCGCGCTGACAAGGTTCGCGTTTTCGACCCGCGACCCGTGCATTTTCCAGTTGCCTGCAACGAGCGGCTGACGCATGGCTGATCTTTCCTCAAGAACGTAGCGGTACCGGCCCGAAGGGGCCGGCCGCGAGAGGCGCGCGATCTTAGCGGGGGGTCCGGGTTAATGCAATTCGGGTCGCGCGCAGGCCGGTCAGATGGCGGTGCGCACCACAGCGGCAAGCGCGTTGGCCTGCTGCGACGCGACGGCCTCGTCCCGCGCCTCGATCATCACGCGGATCACGGGTTCCGTGCCCGACGCTCGTAGCACGACGCGCCCGGTTGCACCGAGCGCGGCTTCGACGCGTTTCACCGCAGCCTGGATCACCGGCGACTGCGCGGGATCGATGCGCTCCTTGACGCGCACATTGATCATCACCTGCGGAAACTTCGGCATGGCTGCGACCAGTTCCGCGAGCGGACGGCCCGTGCGCTTCATGACGGCCAGCACCTCGAGCGCACTGATCAGGCCGTCGCCCGTCGTGGTGCGGTCGAGACACAGCAGGTGTCCCGACGTCTCCCCGCCCAACACACCGCCATGTTCCCTGAGCATCGCC
>JANNGT010000366.1:0-10989 GCA_031404015.1 Gammaproteobacteria bacterium
CCTGGCTGGAAACCTGGCAGGGTGTTGCAGGCGAAAGTTGTGGCGCGCCGGTCGCACCGCACGACGGAAGCACCGCTGGCGTCTGGAAATACGATGAGGCTGCCGGCACCCTGCAACTTGCCGGTACCGGCTCCATCCTCGGGCTGCCAAAGACCGTGAACGGTGGGGAGCTTCCCAATGTGCCCGTACCTGATTCCGTTACCTACCAGGTACTGTCGCAGGACGGAAATTCCATGACGGTTACCATTGACGTCGGTGGGGGCGCCTGGTGGACCTACACACTTGAACGCGTCACCGATACCGCCGCCGTGGCCGGCAAGTGGAGACTGAACACCAATGGCGGAGCCGGAGTCGGTCCAGCTGCTGGGGACATTTCCTGGTGGAGCACTGACATTGCGGGTGTTGTCGATGTACGTGCTTGCTGGTTCGATGACGTGGTCGATTTTGGTTCTGACGGTTCGTTCGAGAATGTCCAGGGCGAAGACACCTGGCTCGAAACCTGGCAGGGCGTTGCTGGTGAAAGTTGTGGCGCGCCGGTAGCGCCGCACGATGGCAGCGCCAGGGCCGTATTCACCTACGATGAGGCTGCCGGCACACTGACGATCCAAGGCACGGGCGCCCATCTCGGCCTACCGAGAACAGTGAACGGCTCGGATCTGACAACCCCGTCGGATGCGCCCGAGTCAGTCACCTACAACGTGCTTGCCCTCGATGGTGAGGATATGACGGTTGCTATCGAGACGTTGCCCGGCAACTGGTGGACATACCGTTATGTTCGCGTCTCCAACTCACCGCTGGTGGGTAACTGGAAACTGGACGTTAGTGGCGGAGCCGGAGTCGGTCCGGCCGCAGGGGACATTTCCTGGTGGAGTACCGACGTCGATGGTGTTGTCGCTGCACGCGCCTGCTGGTTTGACGATATCTACCACTTTGGCGACGATGGCTCGTTCCAGAACTATCAGGGTGAGGAGACCTGGCTGGAAACCTGGCAGGGTGTTGCAGGCGAAAGTTGTGGCGCGCCGGTCGCACCGCACGACGGAAGCACCGCTGGCGTCTGGAAATACGATGAGGCTGCCGGCACCCTGCAACTTAACGGTACCGGCTCCTTCCTCGGGCTGCCAAAGACCGTGAACGGTGGGGAGCTTCCCAACGTGGCCGTACCCGAGTCAGTGACTTACACCGTGATCAGCTTCGATATCGGAGCGCTCACGGTGACGATTGATGTCGGTGGGGGCGCCTGGTGGACCTACAAACTCACAAAGGAATAGCAAGGATGGATTGCTCCTGAGATAGAAGCAGGCCGGATGCAGACTGTGCAAATTATCCGGGCCCCTTGAGAAAATACCCGCAGTTCGCTGCGGGTATTTTTTTAGAACAGGGTGTAGATAAAAGGCGCGAGCGACGAGCCCTGCGCGAATACGACCAGGGCGCCGAGCAGGATCATTACCAGGATGATCGGGGCCAGCCAGAACTTCTTGCGCTCGCGCATGAAGGCCCAGAGATCGTTCAGGAATTCCAGCATCAGAAAGGTCTCTCCAGCTTTTCCGTCGGGCTCTTGCTGCTCTGAACGCGGTAGCTCTTCTGGTTCGGATCGAGCGCCCTCTGCATCGGGTCCTTGCCCATGAGGCGCCTGACCATTGCCATCGGCGAGATCATAACGAAGAAGACGATGCCGAGCAGGAGCGGCGTCATCACCCTGCTCGCGAGCAGACCGAACCGCATCCATGCCCGATAGATCCCGCGCAACCAGGGCGGGTGGATCAGGGCCAGCAACCAGAGCGGTGCGGCGATGGCCCACGGCCAGACCGGCCAGTCCAGCTCGAGCATCCAGGGGAAGAACAAACCAAAGAGTGCGACGACGGCCGCGCCGGTCACGAGGCCGAATTCACGCAGGCCCTTCCGGTCGAGCTCGGGGATCATGTGGTCGATGGCCATCTCAGTCGAGCTCGAACTCGTCTTGCCAGGATGCGTCGTGCTGCCAGACCGGCTGGTCCTTCTTGTCCAGGAAGAAATTCTCCACAACGAGATAGTCCATCTCCGTACGCATGAAGCACCGATAGGCATCGGTCGGCGAGCAGACAATAGGTTCGCCGCGCACGTTGAACGACGTATTCACCAGGACACCGCAGCCGGTGAGCCGCTCGAACGCCTTGAGCAGTTCATGGTAGCGCGGGTTGGTTTCCGCATGAACGGTCTGCACCCGCGCCGAGTAATCCACGTGCGTAATCGCGGGCAGCTCCGAACGCCTGAGCTTGAGCTTCTCGATACCAGAAAGCTGGTCTTGCCCGTCACTCAGCGCCAGACGCAGCTCCTGGCGCAGCGGCGCGACGATCAGCATGTACGGGCTCGGAGCCTCCAGCTCGAAATAGTCGGAGACGCGCTCCCACAGGACGGACGGCGCGAACGGGCGGAACGACTCCCGGTACTTGATCTTGAGATTCATGACCGACTGCATATTCGAACTGCGCGGGTCACCGATGATCGAACGGCCGCCCAGGGCCCGTGGCCCGAACTCCATACGGCCCTGGAACCAGCCGATCACGTTCTCCTCGGTGAGCAGCTGCGCCGTCCTCGAAAACAGCGTGTCGTCGTCCAGGACTGAGTACTTCGCACCCATCGCGTCGAGCTCAGCGCGGATCTGCCCGGGCGCGTAGGCGGGTCCGAGGTAAGACCCATGCATCCGGTCAGAGCCAGGGTTGCTGTTGCCGTTTGGCTTGCGCGGCTGCTTGTCGTAGCCGTGCCAGACAACCGCGGCTGCTCCCGCAGCGCCGCCCGCATCACCGGCGGCCGGCTGAATCCATATATTCTCGTACGGCCCTTCTCGCAGCAACCGGCCATTGGCAACGCAATTGAGCGCGACGCCCCCGGCGAGACAGAGGTTCTTCTGACCCGTCTCTTCGTGGAGCGTGCTGGCGAGCCGCAGCACCACCTCTTCCGTGACGACCTGAATGGAAGCGGCGATGTCCATCTCGCGCTGCGTGAGTTGGCCTTCTGGCTCGCGTGGCGGCCCACCGAAGATCTCGTCGAAGCGTCTGTTGGTCATCGTAAGGCCAGTGCAGTAGTTGAAGTACTGCATGTCCAGGCGAAATGTCCCGTCCGCCTTGAGGTCGAGAAGCTTCTCGAAAATCAGTTCGGCATACCTGGGCTGGCCGTAGGGTGCCAGCCCCATCAGCTTGTACTCGCCCGAATTGACCTTGAAGCCCGTGAAGTACGTGAACGCCGAGTAGAGCAGCCCCAACGAGTGCGGGAAATCAATTTCCCAGAGCGGCTCCAGGCTCGCGCCGTCGCCCAGCCACGTCGAGGTTGTCGCCCATTCACCGACACCATCGAGGCAGAGCACCGCCGCGCGCTCGAAAGGACTGAAGTAGAACGCCGAGGCGGCGTGCGATTGATGATGCTCGGCGAAGAGCAGTGGGGGAAGCGCTGTCGGTTTGCAGGCACCGAGCTGCGCCAGCTCCTTCCTGAGCACACTCTTGAGATACAGTTTTTCCTTGAGCCAGACGGGCATCGCCGCGACAAAGGACCGAAATCCGCCCGGCGCATAGCTCATGTAAGTCTCGAGCAGCCGCTCGAACTTGATCAGTGGTTTGTCATAGAACACGACGCGGTCGAGCTCATCAAGGCGCAAACCTGCCGTGTCCAGGCAATAGCGGATCGCTTGCCCTGGAAACCGGGCGTCATGTTTCTTGCGGGAGAATCGCTCCTCCTGGGCGGCCGCGATCAAATCGCCGTCCTGCAGCAACGCGGCGGCACTGTCATGGTAGTACGCGGAAATACCGAGGATATTGGTCGCCGAAATCACTGAGCCGGCGCTTTGGCCCATTCCGCGGCCTCTTCGTCGTAGCCGGCCATGACCATGAGTTGTGACATCCTCTGCTGCAGCAACGGGAATTCCTTGTCCTTGCCGCTTCGTATCAGCGATCTGGCATACCGTTGGGCATCTTCGACATAGCGTTCAAGGTCCCTGGCCTGGCCACGCTCCCGTGAGCTCTTGATCAGGTTGCCATAAGCCCTGAGCGTCAAGGCAATCTGCTCCGGATATTCCTCGGTCACCTCCAGCAGCAGATCCGTTGCCTTTTCGTATTCCCCCGTCCTGAGATACGCCGTGCCCAACCAGCCTATGGTCTCGGCAATCTTGGTTTCATCGCCTCGCGTGTAGTGGAGGGACTGCTCGAGATACGGCACCACTTCACGCCACTTGCCTTCCTTGCTCATCGCCTCGGCGATCTTCATGTAGCTTTCACGATTGTGCGGGTAGAGTTCCAGGATCTTGTTCAGGTGGTCATACATCGCTGGTGTGTTGCGCAGACGTTGGCTCAGGACGGCCAGTTCAAAATGAACCTTCCAGTCGGCAAGACCTGCGTCTGCAACCTCCCGACGTCTTTGCAGCACTGCCATCGAAGATCCGACCTCCTCGGTCACGCTCTGCAATTTGTCGTTTAAAAACTGCTGGAGTTCGACGTAATTGCTCTGCCCTGGAAATGGCGGATGCTGGATCATGCCCTGCAGATTCCTGATCTCCTCGATGGTGTCGAAACTCGGGAATCCGACTCTCCTGGCGACTTCGGCGCTTGGCAGAGGCTGGTAAGTATCAGTCCCGGTCAGGCTGCTGACGATTGAGCGGGCTATCTCTGCTGCGATGATATGCGTCCCGGCGAAATCGTAATGAACGTGCTCGAGCAGCAGGTTCCAGCCTGGTTGGTACGGTTGGCTGGCCTGCTCAAAAGCAGCGGCGCTGTCGACGAAGCTGAATGCGTCATTGCCGATGCTGGTGGCAACCCGCTGGATGATCTGATTTATTCCTGTGTCGGCCCGAAATCGTAACGCGTCCAGGTCCAGGGCACGCTGATAGTGCGTCCTGGCCTGTTGGTGCTGGCTGGCATTTTCGAAGGCGGTGGCGAGCCGGAAGTGGGTGTCGGCATAGCCAGGATCAATCGCCAATGCCGCCTGGAAGTGCGCAATAGCGTCATCCCAGTCCCCTTGAGCAGCGCTCTGAGCGCCCTTGCGAGTCGATTCGCGCCATTGATCCAGCTGATCGCCGGACAGGTCCCGGCGGTGAATGGACAAGAAAGGCGCGGAGTGCCGGAGGTTGACCGGCACCGAGGACAGCACCACGTGCATCCCCTTGCCGCGAAGCGTCTCGATGATGCCGACGAGGTTGTCCTCATAGTGGCCATAGACACTTTCCATACGAGGGTCATCGTGCGGCACGCGGTGATTGGTGAACATCTGCATGCCTTCCCACTTGAGCTCCTGCTGCGCATCGGTAGGTCTGACCTGCAGAATGAGGCTGTTGAGGGCCTGCCATGTCCGCGTGCGCTTCAGCGCCTGAATTCCCCGGATGAGAGCGTTGTTTGCCAGAAAAGTCTGGTTGAAGGTGCCGGGCCCGTACGGCCCGACGACCTCATTGTTGCCCATCAGGATCACGGCAAAGTCGGCGGAGTTGTCCGGGATCGACTTCGCAACGGCGTAAATCACATGGGAATTGACCGACGTCATGGCCGTGTTGATGACTTCGATCTTGCGCGAAGGTAGCGCGGCTCGAAGCTGGGCTGCCAGTAGCCGGTCAAGGCCGTGGTTCTTGTGGGGGAAGCCCAGTGCTGCAGATTCACCCAAAATGTAGACCCTGAGCAAATCAGGGCTGCGCTCTGCGGCGAAGGTATTTTCGACGGGACCGATATTCAGCGACGGAGGATAGAACTGGTCAGCGAAATCAGGGTTTTCCTGGTAGTGAGGTCGGCCGTTGATGTCAATCTTGTGGAAGTAGTCGAACGATTTCCCGACACCCATGACCGTGAGGCCCAACTCGAGCAAAACGAAGAACAGCAGAGGGATGACAAAGAGCGCGATGAACGTGAAGAGGGCATTCTTGATCTTGGGCACGGTGCTCGATCCTCACGCCATCGCGTGAATCCAGTGGACATCGGAAAATGCGATTGCGCTGCCTGGCGCAGCTTAGTCAAGGCCTCAAGGGCAGATCAATCAATATCCCAGGCGTTTCTGCTACCAGGCGTAGGCCCGCGGCGCTTCGCCGCCGGGGCCCGGAAAGATCTCGTCGAGCCGCTGCAGGACGTCGGCGTCCAGTACGACTTCCGTGGCACGCACGGCGCTGTCGAGTTGCTCCACGGTCCGGGGGCCAATGATCGGCGCCGTGACCGCCGGGTTGTGCAGCAGCCAGGCCAGCGCCACGGTGCCAGGCTCCTCGCCCAGTTCCTGGCAGAGCGCCTCGTAGCGCTCGAGCTTGAAGCGGTTCTTGTCCACCTGCTTGACGAAATCGACGTCCATGCGCCGCCCCGCCTGCACTTTGCGCAACGCGCCGCCCAACAGGCCACCGGCCAGCGGGCTCCACGGAATCAGGCCGAGCCCGTAGTGACGACAGGCCGGGATCACCTCGAGCTCGAGCATGCGGCTGTTGAGGTTGTAAATGCTCTGCTCGCTCACCAGCCCGGTCATCCCGCGCCGGGATGCTTCCTGGCAGGCTGTGGCAATGTCCCAGCCGGCGAAGTTGCTCGACCCCGCGTAGACGATCTTGCCCTGCTGCACCAGGGCGCCGAAGCTCTGCCACGTTTCGTCCCACGGGCAGGCGCGATCGACGTGGTGCATCTGATAGAGGTCGATCCAGTCGGTCTGCAGGCGTCGCAGGCTGCCTTCGCAATGCTTCCGGATCTTGACGGCAGAGAGGCTGCTGCCATCGGCATTGGGCTCAGGCCGGTTGCCTTTACGCGTCACCGGGTTATAGACCTTGGTGGCGAGAATCACCGCGTCGCGACGCCCGCCGCCTTGCGCGAACCAGCGACCGATGATCTCCTCGGTCGTGCCGTGCTCGACGGTCCAGCCGTAGACGTCGGCGGTGTCGAAGAAATTGATGCCCAGTTCCAGGGCACGATCCATGATCCTGAAACTATCCTCTTCGCTGGTGACCCAGCCGAAGTTCATGGTGCCCAGGCAAAGGTTGCTCACCAGCGCGCCGTGCGCGCCGAGACGTCTGTGTTGCACTGTCAACTTGGAGTCTCAGCGGGTGCGCACCAGTGACTTCGGCGGGACGTCCACCGACGTGCCCGTGCTGAACTTCACCGTGATGGGCGTGCTGCGCGCGTTGTACGCCAGGTACGTCCTGGCGCCGTTCTTGTCCTTGAATACCGCGTACAGCGGCGTGTCGGCCGTGACCGACAAATCGGGCGTGCCCATTTCCTTGAGACTCGCAAGCCAGTAGGCCGTGTGCGAGCGTGTCTCGCCCCATTCGATGTTGCCTTTGCGATTCCAGAGTGCGAAGCCAGCCTCGGGATCGCCGAGCGCGGCGTACGAGGCGACGATGTCCTGCCAGATATCCGCAGGCGTGCCATCGTCCCCGCCGCGCGCTTCAAAGGCTTTGACCGCCGCAGGCAGCGCTGCGACCAGGCTGTTCACGTACTTCGGGTCGGCCCCGAGGTAGGTCGAGGCCGTCGTCATCGGCAGCAGGTTGATGCCGAAGATCTGGCGCGGTTCCTGCGTCCACCAGGTGTTGTAGGCGTACTTGCCGCCGAACACCATGCTGGCGAACGGCTTGCCGTACTCAGGCGCCAGCACCTGCCGGTCGAGGTCGAACCAGTACTGGTTGACGGACGCGACCTCGGATGTGAGCAGGAACATGCCCAGGTCACGCAGCCTGCGGTCGCCCGTCGCCTCGCCCCACAGCACCAGGCCCGCCCACGCGTTGACCGCCTCGGACGAGGACTCCTGGTTGTTGCCGGCATCGAAGTCCGCATCGCCCGAAGCCCACGAATGCCCCTCGTACGGGTCGAAGTTGCGCAGGAATGGAAAGTCCGTCCGGCCACGCTCGTCGGTCGCGATGTCGGCGATGATCTTGCGGACCATGCCACCCCATTGCTCGTCGGATGCCCAGGCGAGGTCCCTGAGCGCGACCTGTGCGGCGCCCATCACCCAGTAGCCGTAGTGGAAGTGATGGTCGTTCATGGCCTTGATGCTGCCGAACTCCTCGGGCACGCCAACGAAGGTCCCGAGCCTGGAGTCCTGGGCGAAGTACGTGGAACGCTGCCCGTCGAACCATGATTCCAGGCGGCTCTTGAGCAGCGCGAGGAGGTCGTCGCGCATCTTGGTCTTGCCCTCGACCTCGGCCACGCACATCAGCTGCGCAGCCGCGCCGAGGCCCTTGCCGACATAGTAGGTGCCGCGACCATTCTTGTTGAAAAGCTGAGGAGCCTTGGCCATGTCACCGACGAGGAGGCTGCCCACGCTGTCCTTGCTGGCCGGGTCCTGCAGGCTGGCCCACATGGGGACAAAGCCGTTGTAAGTGCGCTCGAGCGTGAAGCTGTTGCCCGGCACGAGGCGGATACGACCGCGCACCGTGTCGTATCCGTACTGGGACGGATGGTCGGACACGACGCTCGACCAGTGATGCGGATAGAGGCCCATCAACGTCGCACGGTTTTCGCCTTCCCGGGCTGCGGTCTCGACGCGGTAGGTCGAGCGCACCTTGCTCGCGGCCTCGTCGTACGACCATTCGACACGCGTGTCCGTTGGAAAGGCGTAAGCGACGGCGTGAAAATCACGCAGCGTGGCTTCACTGGCATCCGGCAGCCCTGCCACGGAGAAGAACCGGCTGTTCTCCGGCAGCCGCAGCACGAGCTCGGTCGGCTGCTTCCATTCCCAGTTCGAGCCGGTGGGCGCGAAGATCGCGTAAGGCCGGCCTGCAACTTTGACCGCGGCCACTCGCGGATCCTGTCCCGCCTTGGTCGGATCGGCGATCACGTTGTCGACGGTCGACAAGCGGAAGCGCACGTCCCCCTTGCTGACCTCGTAAAAGCTGAAGGGGCTGCCGTGGAGTACGGTGGCCGTCAGCGCCTCATCGGCGCTCGCTGCCATGCTGATCTGGGCGAGCCAGTCTGAGAACTTCGAGAGCCGGGCATCCTTCGGCGTGAATCCCATCGGTGACACGACGATGGCGGGCACGTGCGGATAGCTCAGCTCGATGCTGCCATTAACGTCCGCGTGACGCTTGCTCGGCAGTCCGAGCTCGAAGCCCTGCTCGGTCGCCCGGTAGGTCATCGGGTGCGCGTGCAGAGGCTGCGACCAGCGCTGGAACATCACCGATGAATACCACTGGTTCGTGGGCGCGGCCTTGCCGGCGGCTTCGCCGGTCACGAACTCGGCGACGGGCAGGGTGCCGTCGCCGCTCTTGAGCTTGGTGTAGTAGCCGCCGAGACCGAGCTTGACGTCCGGTGTCGCGGCCGTGGCGGCGCCGGCGACCGCCAGCAGCGCCATCCAGCACGCAGCGACCCCCGCAACTTTGCCCCGCACAGCTGTCGCCCGGTTGCAGGGCATCGCGTTGATCGCGCGCATGGCGTCGTCCTCAGAAGTTGAGATTGGCCCCGAGAGTGAAGAAGTTGCCCGATTCGCTGGTACGCGGATCGACGCCACCGAAGGCGATGTTGTTGGGCATGCTCAAGGGTGCCGGGCCCTCGCGCCCGAACATGACGCGACCGAGTCCCCCGTAGACTTCCGCCTTGAACAACCCGCCGAAGGAGATCTCGGGCAACTTGCGGTAGATGCCTAGGTTAAGGAACAGCGCGGTATTCTCCTGGCCCCACTCGACCGGATTGTCGGTGCTGGCCTTGCCCATGAAGACGCCGCCCGCCGTATAGGTCCACTTGCCCCGAGTGTAGCCGGCGCCGAGCATCCCGTCCCAGGACACGGCGGAATACACCTTGTCGATCTCGTCCGAGTAGTTGAAACCAGGCTGGTCCCAGAAACAGGCGTTCTGGACGGTCGACACAGGACCGAAGTCGCACTGCTGCGCCTGGCCCGACCATTCGCTGCGCCTGAGGCCGTAGGAAAACTTCCAGCTCGGGTTCATCCAGTGGTTGCCCTGCACAATAAGCACGTTCTGGGACGGCGCCTTGTAGTCCGGCGACGAGACCGGGCCGTTGGTGTTGCCCTGCGCCCCGTAGAACGCTCCCTTCTGGAACGCGCTCTGGCGACCACCATCGCTGTCCTGGTAGACCAGCTCGACCAGGTTCTTCTCGTTCGAGTACTGGACAAAGACTTCATACAGGCTCGGATCGGGTGGATCCTCGACCAGCGAGGAGCGGTTGAGGGGCTTGCGCGTGTCGGCCTCGGCATAGGACGCCTCGAAGCGGATCTTGCCGATCGGAATCTCGAATTCGCGCGTTGCGTAGCGCACGGCCTCGGGAAAAATCCCGTAGCCCGCGCCCGATTCGGCCCACGGACTAGACAGGCCCAGCGGATAGGCGAAGTCGTCCGACCGCGTCCAGGCGCGCGAGGTCATCTTGCCGACCTGGAATGCACCATAGGTCGGGTGCGACACGCCCGCGTAGAGGTCTGTAATCCAGTTGTCGAAGATGTCGGCGTCCGAGTTGCGCATGCGCCCGCTCGTCTTCGCCTCGATCTTCACGGCGTTGTCGAACTCGTGCGAAAGGCCGAGCGTCAACTGCGCGAGGAAGAGATTGCGCCCCGTATTCTCCGAGTCGCCGCCCTGATTGACCATCGGCACCGGCGGCGAAAGCACGCCGCGCGGATCGTAGGCTGAGCGATTCACCAGGCCCTCCGAGCAGTTGTCGCAGAGGCTGTATTCGTTCTTGAGGAAGCCCACGACCTCGAGCGGACCGTACTGCTCCGCAGACGCCGCAGCGCTGGCGAGCAGCATCGAGGCGACCGCAAGGGATCGACTGAGAGCGTAAGTATTCACAGCGGTCTCCCGAAGGGACAGATTGGAGTCGATTGCGTGCGTCATGGTTCGACTCACTGGAACGATATCGGGCCGACGTTCAGGCCGTTCGAATAGACCGGAGGCGAGCTGGTGTCCGGGACGCTGTACTGGATGTTCGTGCCCACCAGCGTGAAGTTGACCTGCGCCACCTTCGCCAGGACCTCCGCGACAGTCGTTTCACCGCTGCACGCAAACTTGAGCGTGAAGCTGCTGAGCGGCACCACGAAATTCGATGCCGCCCCGATCTTGAGGGCCGTCACGTC
>JANNGT010000367.1:0-1517 GCA_031404015.1 Gammaproteobacteria bacterium
CATCGTCCACCCCAATCACTATCAATCATGATGGGCCGTTAGCTCAGTTGGTAGAGCTGCTGACTCTTAATCAGTAGGTCGTAGGTTCGAATCCTACACGGCCCACCACTCACGTACCTGCCGGTCGCCTGGACTCGGTCAGTGCATATGCAGCAGTTGCTCCGCCGCCGCGCGATACGCGGGCAGCGATGTGGGGTCGAGCAGCAGATTGCTTGCGCGCCGATCCGATGCAAAGCGGGCGATCACCATCTGCGCACGCGGATCGATGTAGATCGCTTGCCCATGGACGCCGCGGGCCATGTAAACCCCATGCTCGTCGTGCGAGATCCACCACTGGTTGTGGTAGCTCCAGCCGGGCAGTGTGGTGTAGCCGCCATGGACGAATGCATCCCGGCTTGCCCCGCGACGAATTTCGTCGATGACTGCCTGCGGCACCACCTGCTGGCCCTGCCATTTGCCGTTCATGCGCATCATCTCGCCAAAGCGAGCCATGTCGCGCAGCCGGGCGTTGAGCCCTCCGGACGCGACCGCGGTGCCTACCGAATCAACAGCCATGTACGCGTCGCCTTCGGTGCCCAGCCGGCTCCAGAGACGCTCCTGCAGCAGCGTCTCTACCGGTTGGCCCGCTGCGCGCGCGATGATCCATCCAAGTACATCCGTGTTGGGTGAGCGATACGTGAAATGCTCGCCGTGCGTGCCGTTCTTGCGCAGGCTGCGCGCGTAGTCGTACGTAGTGCCTGGGCCCGTGTCGCTTGGGGAGCGCGGCATCATCCCGAGCGCACGGGCATACGTGGGCACGGAAGATTTCGGGTCCGCGTAGTTCTCGGAGTGGTCCAGTGCCGTGGTCATGTCGAGCACCTGCTGCACCGTGGCGTCGCCGAACGCGCTGTCGGCCAGTTCAGGCACATAGCGTGTCACGCGCGCCGACGGGTCGAGCTCGCCTTCGACAACCAATGTGCCCGCCAGCGTGCCGATAAAGGACTTGGTGGCAGAGAACGCGATGTGCTGGCCCGTGACATCCAGGGAGCCGAAGTAGCGCTCATACACGACGCGGCCCTTGTGCAGCACGATGATGCCGTCCGTGTGATTGACCAGAAGCGATTCGGCCCAGGTCATCGCGCGGCCGTCATCGAGCGTCTTGAACGTCAAGCCGTCGAGGTCGACTTCGCGCGCTGCCTTGGGCAGAGGCGAGACGGGCCCGGTGCCGCGCGCCACGAGCTTCGTCGGGAATAACTCGCGCCAGTGCGAGAACGACCAGCGCATCTGCGGAAACTTGTAGTAGGTGCCGTCCGCGAAGCGAATGGTTTTGCCCGGTGGGGGCGGAGTGCCGACCATCCAGCCGAGGGCGACCGGGTCGGATGCCTTGGCTTCAGCGATATCGACTGCGGCAATCGCAGGCTGTGTGATCAGGCAAAAGAGCACGGCGATAAGTCGCGCCGCCGCACGTGTGGCTACGTTACCAAGCATTCGCATGTTCCCCCGGTTGCGAGCGGTGCAGCTTAGCTCACGGAGCGGCG
>JANNGT010000368.1:0-2693 GCA_031404015.1 Gammaproteobacteria bacterium
CGTAAGACGGGTAGCAAATTGGGTCATTGGTGAGGTTTCTCGCAAGCTCAATGAAGATGGAGGCGCAACGGCGAAACGGTGGGCTCGTCATCGCCCCAGCCCCGCACCAGCTGGTTGGCCGTGGCATCAGGGAGCTCGAGGCCTTGCACTTTTTTCAAGTGCTGCAAAGCGCGTGTCCAGCCGTAATGACTGAACCACGAACCTTGAGTTGAGTAACGAACCGCTACGCTGGCCATGTTGCATCCCTGCTCAATCCGTGAGCTGAGAACGTGACGCCAGGCTGAAGTTCCACCACTTCGGCCGACCAGCCAATTTTACACCCCGCGCTTCCTGCGCTTCCTGCCCTTCCTGCCCTTCCTGCCCTTCAGAAAGGTCCCTCCTCCATCGCGGCGAGCTGCTCGCGCAAATTCAATACGTGTTGTTCCCAGTACTTCGGCTCCTGGAACCAGGGAAACGCGCGCGGAAATGCAGGGTCTTCCCAACGCCGCGCCAGCCAACCGGCGTAGTGCATGATGCGCAGCGTGCGCAGCGGTTCGATCAGCGCCACCTCGTGCTGCTCGAAGTCGCCGAACTCCTGGTAGCCCTCGACGATGTGGTCCAGTTGCTCGCGCATTTCCGCTGGACGTCCCGAGAGCAGCATCCACAGGTCCTGCACGGCCGGACCGGTCATGCAGTCATCCAGATCGACAAAGTGCGGGCCCGCATCGGTCCACAGCACGTTGCCCGGGTGGCAATCGCCGTGCAGGCGCAGCATGCGCACCGGTTGCGCTTCGTCGAAGCGCTGCTCAACGAGGTTCAAGACGTCCTGCGCGAGCGACTCGTACGCCGCCTCGATGTGCTCCGGAATCCAGCCCTCGTTGAGCAGGTAGTCGGCTGTGTCCTGACCCAACGTGCGCCAATCAAGCCGTGGACGGTACCGAAAGGTCCGCGTGCGGCCGATCGCGTGAATGCGCGCCAGGAAGCGCCCCATCCATTGCCGGTCATCTTTGGTGCCCAGTTCGGGCCAGCGGCCGCCGGCGCGTTTGTAGATTGCGTAGCGAAATCCGTCGTGCCAGAACAGCGTCTCGCCGTCGTAGACATCGGGCGCAATCACCGGGATCTCGGCGCGAGCGAGCTCCAGCGCGAAGTCGTGTTCTTCGCGGATCGCCTCGTCCGACCAGCGCTCCGGCCGGTAGAACTTGACCACGACCGGTGTCGTTTCCTCGCGACCCACCTGGTAGACGCGGTTTTCGTAGCTGTTCAGCGCCAGGATGCGCCCATCGCAGGCGTGGCCCAGCGCCTCGACCGCACTGACGACGACGTCGGGGGTCAGTGCGGAATACGGGTGCGGGGCATTCATTGCTTCGATTGTACGGGGTCACGTACGCTTCCCGGCACTTCGTCCCGGCTGCCCCATGAAACGCTTTTCCTTCCGCCCCCGCTCCCTCACCGGCCTGATCCTGCTCGGGTTCGTGATCGTTGCGCTGCCCGCCCTGCTCGGCACGATCAGCGCGGCGATCGAGATGCGCAACCTGTCCACGGCGAGCGAGCGTCTCGTCGTCAATGGCGTCGCTGCCACGCAGTACACGCAGTCACTGGTGCGCCAGGTGTCGTCGCTCGAGCGCACGGTGCGGCTGTACCAGATCATTCCGCGGCCCGGATTGCTGGACACGTTCCAGCAGAACCGCGACCTGCTGCGCAAGACACTCGAGGGTTTCGGGGCCCTGCCGGGCGGCGACAGCGAGCGTTCGCGCGTGATCGCGACGATGCACGGCACCATCGACAGCATTTCGCAGGCCGTCGCGACGAAGTCGCCGGGACGCATCTCGAGCACGCTGCGTGAGTTCACGGCGCTCGCACGCGATGCGGGGACACTCTCCAATTTAGCGAGCGCGCAGACCGACCGCGAACTGAAGCAACTGCAGGCCGAGACCGAGGACGTGCGCCGTCGGCTGTACTGGCAGTCGCTCGCGCTGATTCCGATCACCATAGGCTTGATCTTCGTCTTTGCGGTCGTGCTGGCACGGCCCATACGGCAGATCGACGCGGCGATCGGCGCAATCGGTCACGGGCAACTCAACGAGCCCGTGCAGGTGGGTGGGCCTTCGGACCTCAAGGCGCTAGGCCGGCAACTCGAGTGGCTGCGCGTGCGTTTGCAGGACATCGCAGAGGAGCGCAATCGCTTCCTGCGCCACATGTCGCACGAGTTGAAAACGCCGCTCGCGAACATTCGCGAGGGCACAGAACTGCTGATGGAAGGCGCGGTGGGCTCACTGAGCGTCGAGCAGCGTGAGGTCGCGGGCATCCTGCGCGACAACAGCCTGCGGTTGCAGCGATTGATCGAGAACCTGCTCTCGTACAGCGAATGGCAGGCAAAACGCAGTGACTTGGAGATCGGCGAAATCCGCTTGCTGCCGCTCATGAAGTCGGCAATAGAAACGTACCAGTTGCCGATCAACACGCACGGCCTGCACCTGGACCTGCAGGTGCCCGACCTCACGCTGAACGCGGACCGCGAGAAGCTGAAGCTGAAGCTGATCCTCGATAACCTGATTTCAAATGCCGTTAAGTTCACGCCGAACGGCGGCACGATCACGCTGCGCGCGGCGTATGACGGCGCTGGCGAGAACATGGTTCTGGACGTGGCGGATACCGGGCCCGGCATACCGCTGGTCGAACGGCCGAAGATCTTCGTTGCGTTCTATCAGGGCGCG
>JANNGT010000369.1:0-6448 GCA_031404015.1 Gammaproteobacteria bacterium
TCGACCCGCGCGAATACCTGCTCCGCACGTTCGAGGAGACCGCCGGCTATGACGAGATGGTCGTGCTGCGCGACATCGAATTCGAGTCGCACTGCGAACACCACATGGCGCCGATCATCGGGCGTGCGCACGTGGGTTACCTGCCCACGGGCAAGGTCGTGGGCATCAGCAAGCTGGCCCGCGTGGTCGACGTGTTCGCACGCCGCTTCCAGGTGCAGGAAAAAATGACGGCCGAGATCGCGCGCTGCATCAACGACGTGCTCAAGCCGCAGGGCGTGGGCGTGGTGATTGAAGCCGCCCACGAATGCATGACCACACGCGGCATCCACAAGCGCGGCGTGTCGATGATCACGTCGAAGATGCTCGGCTCGTTCCGTTCGGATGCGCGCACCCGCAACGAGTTCCTGACCTTCATCGAAATCCGCGATCGCCGCTGAAAGACTGGCCCGGACGGGCCCAGTGCGGCATATTGTCGCGCCCGGCCCCGGATCAATCCGACAGCGACCGGGTCGGCGCCGGAGCCCCTGCGCCAGGACGACAGAGCGCCGGGAGCGTCTCGTGCCTGCACTTTCCTCCGTTCACCATCCGCTGTACCAGCTGCGCCGGACGCCGTTCCACGCGCGCACCGCGGAACTCTGCCTGCCGCACAACTGGCGCCGCTGGGGTGGCTGCCTCGCCGTCGGCTCGTACGATCTTGGCCTGGACCGGGAGTACTGGGCGATCCGCAACCACGCCGCGCTCATCGACATCTCGCCGCTGATCAAATACGAGATCACGGGCCGCGATGCGGCGCGTTTGCTGCACCGCCTGACCCCGCGCGACATCCACAAGCTGCAGGTCGGTCAGGTCTACTACACCGGCTGGTGCGACGACGACGGCAAGCTGCTGGACGACGGCACGGTCACGCGTGTGGCCGAACAAGCCTATCGCCTGACTGCCGCGGAGCCGCAACTGCGCTGGCTCGCGATGAACGCCGTGGGCATGGACGTGCAGATCACGGAAGTCACGGAACGCATGGCGGCCCTGAGCCTGCAGGGCCCCAAGTCGCGCACCATCCTGAACCTGGCGTGCGCGCAACCGGTCGACTCGCTCAAGTATTTCCGCATGGCGTTCAACTCCATTGCGGGCAAGGCGGTGTCGGTCTCGCGCACGGGGTACACCGGCGACCTAGGGTTTGAAATCTGGATGGACGCAGCGGATGCGCTGCCTGTCTGGGACGCACTGATGGCCGCGGGCCACGACTACGGCATCACGCCGACAGGCATCCTCGCGATGGACATGGCGCGCGTCGAGGCGGGACTCTTCATGCTCGACGTCGACTACACCCCGGCCAGCCATGCATGGATCCCGGGCCAGCGCTCGTCACCGTATGAGATGGGGCTGGGCTGGACCGTGAGCCTCGACAAGCAGGGTTATTTCGTGGGCCGCCGCGCGCTCGAGCGCGAGCACCGCGAAGGGACCAGCTGGAAGATGGTCGGTCTCGAAATCGACTGGGAAGGCCTCGAGCGTGAATACGCCGCGGTCGGCATGCCGCCGCAGATTCCCGCAGCGGCCGTGCGCGGCAGCATCCCGCTCTACTCGGGTCCACGGCAGGTCGGTTACGCCTCCACCAGCACCTGGTCGCCCGTGCTCAAGAAATACATCGCGCTGGTCCATCTGCAGCGGCCGTATTACACGCCAGGCACCAGGCTCGAGATCGAGGTGACCGTCGAACACCATCGCCGCAGGGCGCCTGCGACCGCAGTGACGCTGCCGTTCTACGAACCCGAGTGGAAGAAGAAGTAGCCGTGGCCAGCAATACCTACGATGCGCTCGTCATCGGCGCCGGTCACAACGGCATGATCGCGGCCGCGTACCTTGCGCGCGCCGGCAAGAAGGTCTGCGTGCTCGAGCGGCGGGAAATCGTCGGCGGCGCGGCCGTCACCGAGGAAATCTTCCCGGGCTATCGCTTCTCGGAATTCTCGTACGTCGTGAGCCTGCTGCGACCGGAAATCATTCGCGACCTGCAGTTGCCAAAACACGGCCTCAAGATCCTGCCGCTGCCGAGCACCGTCACGCCGTTCGACAACGGCGATTACCTGGCGGGCTGGGACGACCACGACCTGACTCGGCGCGAGATCTACCGGCATTCACCCCGCGACGCGGAAGCCTACGACGAATACTCGCGAGTCATGGCGCGCGCAGCGAAGGCGATCAAGCCGATCATCGGGCTGGTGCCGCCGGATCCGTCGTCGCTCAGCTGGCGTGACATGAAGGGCCTGCTCAAGCTGGCCCAGTTCGGACGCTCCTTGAGCGAGCACGAGCTTTATCGCATCGCGAAACTCGTGACGCAGTCGTCCGCCGACCTGCTCGAGGAATGGTTCGAGCTCGATGCGCTCAAGGGCACGAAGGCGGCGAGCGGCATCATCGGCACGTACCTGGGCCCGCGTTCGCCGGGCACGGCGTACGTGCTGCTGCACCACTACATGGGCGAGATCGACGGCGCGTTCCGCGCATGGGGCTTCGCCAAGAACGGTACCGGCGGCGTATCGGCGGCGATCGCATCGTCCGCGCGCGCGCTCGGCGTCGAGATCCGCACCAGTGCCGCCGTCGACAAGGTGATCGTTCGCGGCGGGCGCGCGGCAGGCGTCGCATTGGCCAATGGCGATGAGCTCAGCGCGAAAGTGGTCATGTCGGCGGCCGATCCGAAGCGCAGCTTCCTGCAGTTCGTCGACCAGCAGCATTTCCCGGAAGACTTCGTGCAGGCGATCCGCCGCTTCCGAGTGCGTGGCTCGTCAGGCAAGGTCAACATCGCACTGTCCGGCCTGCCGGACTTTACGTGCCTGCCCGGCGAGGGCCCGCTGCACCGCGGCGCGATCTCGATCAGTCCCAGCATCGAGTACGTCGAGCGCGCCTTCGACGAAGCCAAGTACGGCCAGTTCTCGCGCCAGCCGTACATGGACATCATCATTCCGTCGATGATCGACCGCGACATGGCGCCGCCAGGGCATCACGTGATGTCGTGTTTCGTGCAGTACGCGCCGTACGACATCGAGGGTGGCTGGGACGACGCCAAGAAAGAAGCGTTCGGCGAAACCGTGATCTCGACCATCGAGAAGTACGCGCCGAACATACGCCAGGTCATGGTCGGCAAGCAGGTGATCACGCCGCACGACATTGAGCGCATCGCGGGCATCACGGGCGGCAACATCTTCCACGGCGAACTGCTGCTGCACCAGCTGTTCTTCCTGCGTCCGGCGCCGCAGTGGGCCGATTTCCGCACCCCATTGCCCGGCTATTACTTCGGCGCAGCGGGCGCGCATCCCGGCGGCGGCGTGATGGGCGCGGCCGGCAAGATGGCCGCCACCGAGATCCTGAAGGACTGGCAGTAGCACGATGACGAACCCGGACATCCTGATCGTCGGCGCTGGCCACAACGGGCTCGTCGCCGCGGCTTATCTCGCCAAGGCAGGCAAGCAGGTACTCGTGCTCGAGCAGCATGCGATCGCGGGCGGCCAGCTCGCCGGACGCCGGCTCGCTGCGGGCGCCACCGTGCCGGCACTGCACCCGGCCGGTCACCTGCGCCCCGTCATCGTGCAGGAACTCGGCCTTGCGCGGCACGGGCTCAACGGCGCCGTGGCCGACGCAGCGTACATTTCTGCAGCAGCCCACGGTGAATCGCTGCGACTCATGTCCAGCGCCACCGACGCGGCCACGCTCGACGCGATCCGCCATCATTCCGCGCGCGACGCTGCGCGCTGGCCCGAGTTCATCGCCTTCATGACAACGGCCACGAGCTTCCTCGACGCAGCGTACGGCACGTCGATGCCGCGACTGCCAAAAGTGGCATTGCTGGGGGAGGGCCTGCCGCTGGCGTCGCTCGCGCTGAAGCTGCGACGGCTCGGCGGCAAGGACATGTTCCGCGTGATCCGCAGCTTTTCCATGTCGTCGATCGAACTCGCCGAGGAGTTTTTTGAATCCGAGGCGTTGCAGGCGGCGATCGCCGGCGTCGCGATCCACGGCGTTACGCTCGGCTCGATGTCGGCCGGCACGGGTTTTACACTGATTCACAACTGGCTGAACCGCGGTGGTCTCGCGCACCGCGGCACGCCGGGCGGGCCGCAGGCGTTGACCGACGCGCTGGTCAAGGCCGTGCGCGCGAACGGCGGCGAAGTGCGCACGAACGCAGGCGTCGCGCAGATCCTCGTCGAGCAGCAGCGCGTCACCGGCGTGCGGCTGGCCTCTGGCGAGACGCTCAAGTCCGCAATGGTCGTGTCATCGGCGGATCCGCGCAGCACGCTGCTCGGCCTGGTGGGCGCACCCGAACTGCCGCCGGAGTTCGTGTGGCAGACGCAATCGATCCGCATGCGCGGGTCGGTGGCCAAGGTGTTCGTCGAGACGGACGGACAGCACGGCCTGCCGCAGGGCACCATCGCTGTCGCACCGTCGTTGCGTTATCTCGAGCGCGCTTACGACGCAGCGAAATACGGCGAAATATCGGCGCAACCGTACCTCGAGGTGACGACGGCCGGCGACCACGTCCACATTCATTTCCAGTGCGCGCCCCATGCGCTGCGTGGCACGGATTGGGAAGCTGCACGGCCCGTGCTGGAGCAACGCGCTGTCGAGACGCTCGCGACGTACTACCCCGCGTTCAAGGGATCGGTGCGCTCGATGCAGTCCGTCACGCCCGTCGACCTGGAACAGGCTTGGGGCCTCACTGAGGGCGACCTCAATCACGGCCAGCTGATCCTGGACCAGGTGTTCTTCATGCGGCCGCTGCCGGGCTGGTCGAATCACCGCACGCCGATTGACGGGTTGTACCTGTGCGGCTCTGGCATGCACGGTGGTGGCGGCATCAGCGGCCATGCGGGTCGCAATGCCGCGCGCGCCATCCTGCAGGACTGATCAAGAATGAAACCCAGTGACCGCAACCTGGCACGGGCCACCGCCACGGCCATCCTCGGCATCGACACGCTGTGGGGCGGCGACGTGATGCAGCCTTCCGGCACCGGGCGCTTCATCGCCGATTCCTGGTTCTCCGACGAACCGCTGCCCAGGGCGTACAAGCACCCGGCCGCCGCGCGACTTCGCCAAAGCGGCGGCGTCGCGGCACAGAAGGTCGACAGAGCCGCGGTCGACGCGTACCTCGGCTCCATCGATATTCCAGCCGCAATCGGCGCGGTGAGTGAAGCAGCGGGCAAGCTCGACCGCTTGCGGGGCTCGTACCTGCAAGGCCTGTGCGAGTGCCTGGGCGTGATGTGGGACCTGGGGCAGGAGCGGCTCGAGCGTGGACCGGCGGTACCTTACGAACGCTGCGTGACGGCTTCGACGGGTGCGCCTCCTGGACCCTCCGAGCCTGCGGACAAGCGCGAGCGCGTCGCGGAACTGCTGGCGCAGCAGGGCTATCGCGCCGGCACGCGCGCAAAGCTTCTCGCCGCCGTGGATGCATGGCGGCACGAACGGATGGTGCCGAAGAAATCGATCGCCATGCTGGCTGCTGCCTGCATCGCGCAGCTCGATGCCGGCACGGCCCTGCATCTCGTGCCGTACCTGCCCAAGGCGTTGCGAAACGTGCCGCGTGCCAACATCGAGTTTCTTGCGATCGAGGACGCCTGGTTTTCGGGCTCGATGAATTACATCGGGCGCGCCCGTAGACGGGATGGCTCGCCTGAATACGAGGCGACTTACGAGATCAACGCGGCCCTGCAGATCTCGGTCCCCGAGTTCATGCAACTGGTGTCCCACGAAGTCGTGCCAGGCCACGTGACCAACTTTGCGTGGATCCAGGCGCTGTATGCCCGCCGCAAGCTGGGCTTCGAGTCGACCGTGCTGACCATGAACACGCGTGGCGCCGCCTTGTCGGAAGGGATTGCCAACAACGCAGTGCTGCTGGCCTTTGGCGTCACGGAGATCGAGGACCTGCCCGACGTCGACCTGCAGATCGGCACATTGCTGGCGCTGCTGCAGGACGACGCCAAGAATCAGTCGTCGTTCCTGACGTGGCAGAAGCAGTCGAGCCAGGACAAGGTACGCGGCACCCTGCGCAATGAATTCCTCTGCTCGGACGAACGCGCCGACAAGTTGTCCGGCGCGTGGGGTCGGCACCCCCTGCTCGGGCGCATGTATCTGCCGGCCTATCGCGCAGGCACGGTCAAGGTCGCGGCACTGCGCAAGCGTCACCCGCCGGAGACGATCATTCCCGCGTTGTATGGCGCGCATGGCCTGGTCGATCTCGTGACGATCGACCAGGTCCTGGGTTAGTTGCAACCCTGGGCTGTCTACCTGCTGCATTGCGCTGGAGGCAAGAGCTACATCGGCATCAGCCCGGCGCCGCATGAACGCTACGTGGCGCACCAGGCGGGAAAGGGAGCGGCTTTCACGCGAGCCAATCCGCCGCAGTCCCTGGCCGCGGTCGTCTGGTTCGAGAATCGCAGTGCCGCGGCGTCGATGGAGGCACGGCTCAAGT
>JANNGT010000370.1:0-2126 GCA_031404015.1 Gammaproteobacteria bacterium
GGTCATGATCGTGTTTGCAGCGTTCATCGCGCCGCACTTCGCGCAGCCCGGCATCGTGTTGGCAATCGGCGTGTTCGTTTCCGGCCTCGTGCAACTGGGGTTCCAGCTGCCCTTCATGCTGAAGCTGGGCCTGCTGCGGCGTCCGCGCTGGAACTGGGGCCATGAAGGCGTGCGCAAGATCGGGCGGTTGATGCTGCCGGCGATCTTCGGTTCGTCCGTGTCGCAAGTGGCGCTGCTGCTCGACACGCTGATCGCGTCGTTCCTTGCAACGGGCAGCATCGCTTGGCTCTACTACGCAGACCGGCTGGTCGAGTTTCCGCTCGGGGTCTTCAGCATCGCACTCGCGACGGTGATCCTGCCGGGGCTGGCTGCGCACCACGCTGCGCAGTCCCCGGAGCGCTTTGCCTCCACGCTCGACTGGGCGGTGAAGCTCACGACCATCGTCGTGCTGCCTGCGACCGTCGCGTTGCTGCTGCTCGCGGGTCCGCTCACGGTCGTGATCTTCCATTACGGCAAGTTCGACGAACAGGACGTGCGCATGTCGACGCTGGCGTTGATGGCGTATTCGGGCGGCCTGATGGGATTCAGCATGGTCAAGGTGCTGGCGCCCGGCTTTTTCGCGCGGCAGGACACCAGGACGCCGGTAAAGATCGGCGTGCAGTCGCTGCTGCTCGGCATCAGCTTGAATCTCCTGATCGTGCTGCCACTTGCCTTCGTCTACCCCGACAGGCCGGGCCTGCATGCACTGTTGGCGCTGAACACGGGCATCGGTGCCTGGTACAACGCCACGATGCTGTATCGCGGCCTGCGCCGGCAGAACGTGCTGCATCACTCGGCGGGATGGGGCCGCACGCTATGGCAGGTGCTGGCGGGCAACGTGCTGCTGGGGCTTTTCCTCTGGTACCTCGCCGGCGATACGCAGCGCTGGTTGGACATGAGCGCGCTGCACCGCGTGGCGTGGATGGGGCTGCTGGTCGTGGGCGGAGCGGGCATCTACTTCGGCACGCTGTACGTGCTGGGCATGCGCATCCGCGACCTGCGTCATCAGACGATCGTCGTACCGCCGCGATCGCAGGGCTCGGACCAGTGACCGCCCTGCGCCGCAGCGTGGAACTCGTCCGTGGGCTGCACAGCCTGCGCCCGGCGCATCGCGGGTGTGTCGCCACCATCGGCAATTACGACGGCGTGCACCGCGGCCATCAGCACATGCTCGAGGCGGTGCGTCGCAAGGCGGATGCACTCGGGTTGCCCGCGACGGTGATCACGTTTGAACCGACGCCGCGCGAGTTCTTCGAAGCCGCGGCCGCCCCGGCGCGGCTCATGCGGCTGCGCGAGAAGCTCGAGGCGTTGTCGTATTACGGCGTCGATCGCGTCGTGGTGCTGCGCTTCGACGACGCCATGCGCAACTTCAGCGCAGCTGCGTTCGAGCAGCAATTGCTCGTCGCAGGACTCGGCGTGCGCCACATCGTGGTGGGTCACGACTTTCATTACGCACGCAAGCGTGAAGGCAACATCGATTCGCTGCGGACTGCAGGTGAGCAGCACGGCTTCACCGTCGAGGAAGTTGGCGAGTTCCTCGTCGACGGCGAGCGCGTGAGCAGCTCGCTGGTGCGCGACGCGCTAGGTCGCAACGACCTCGAGCGCGCAGCGCTGTTGCTCGGCCGGCCCTATCGCATGACGGGACGCGTGCGGCGTGGGGCACAACTGGGCCGCACGCTCGGCTATCCCACTGCCAACCTGGCCCTGCACCGCAAGGTCGTGCCGCTGTGGGGCATCCTCGCGGTGCGGGTGAGCGGAGCAGGGCTGCAGCACCATCCCGCCGTCGTCAGCCTGGGGACGCGACCGACGGTCAATGGCGTGGATCCCTTGCTCGAGGTGCACCTGTTCGATTTCGACGGCGACCTCTACGGCGAATACCTCAGCGTGGACTTCCTGCGCTGGCTGCGGGCCGAGCAGAAATTCGATTCGCTGCCCGAGCTGGTCGACCAGATGCACGTTGATTCCGCGCGAGCCCGCGCCGCGCTCGCCGAAATCCCGACGTCTGCCTGAACAGTCGCCCCGAGACGCGGTGTGTCTGGACTAAATGCCTGAATTGCATCAATATTTCGGGTTCCCTGCGCGCAAGC
>JANNGT010000371.1:0-5607 GCA_031404015.1 Gammaproteobacteria bacterium
CCTGCTCGGTCCATTCGGAGACGCGCTTGATCACCAGCATGTCGAAGGGAGCCAACGGAATGTCGGCTGCGCTGTCACCCGCCAAGGCGCGCGCGAGGTCGACCTTGATGACGTCCGTGCGACGCGTCTGTCCGTCGCGTACCTCGTATCGTGCGAGTTCGGCGTCGCCCTCGAACGCCTCTTCGTCGAGCCCGCCACCTGCGCGGATGAGATCGCTGATCGTCATCCCCGGTTCCAGCGGAAACTCGCCCTCCGCACGTACGCGTCCCGAGATGCGCACGATCTGCGACGGCTGGCCGCTATTCGCCTGGAGCTTGAGTTCCTGCAGCACGGGATCCAGGTACTGGGATCGACCGGTCTCGGAATCGAAAACGAAGACCTGGTCGCGCGGCTCGAGCAATGGATTCGCGTCCGTAGCACGATTACGCCAGGCTTCTTCCAAGTCGGCCGATATGACCGCTATGCGCTGGCTGCCCGGCATTTCGCGACGGATCATGATGTAGCGCGCGTCTGCGTTGGGCTTGAGGTCGTCGACTGTGGGAATCACGTCGGCAAGACGCATACCCCTGCGGAACTGGAAAGAACTTGGGCGTTGGACGTGTCCTTTCAGCTGCACGGAATTGGCCAGCGTAGAGCGTACCGCCGGGATCCGCATCACATCGCCACTGCGTAACCCCGTAGTGCGTTCGGTCGCTGATCCGAGGTTCACGTTGAGAACGGTGCGCTCGCGATTTTCGTCGATGCGTTGGATCGTCGCCAGTTTCGGGTCCGCGTCCGGCAGCAAGCCGCCACCGAGGTAAAGCAGGTCGGACGCCTTGCTCTCGCCGCGCAGCTCATAGATAGCCGGGCGGCGGATCGCGCCGGCGACACCGACGGTGGCGCCCACGGGTGGGATAAAAATCACGTCGCCTGGCAGCAGTCGGACATCGTTCGATGTGTCGCCATTCAGGAGCAGGTCGTAGAGGTCAAGCCGTGTGACCAGCGTGCCGCCGCGCTTCAACTGGATATTGCGCAGAGAGCCGATCTTCTTCACACCGCCGCTGGCGAACAGGGCATTGGTGATCGTAGCGAGCCCACCGACGGTGTAGGACCCCGGCCGCTCAGCTTCGCCCAGCACGAAGATGCGGATGGAACGCAGGTCGCTTATCGATACGGTGGCCTGCGTCCCGATCATCTGCTCGGCGACGCGCGCTTCGATGCGGGCTTTTGCGGCCTCGAACCTCATGCCGGCGACGGCGATGGGGCCGAGTTCCGGGAACATGATGCGCCCGTCGCGGTTGACGACCAGCGACTGGCGCGACTTCGTGTTGCCGATCAACTGCACTTCGAAGCGGTCGCCCGGACCCACGACGTATTCGGAGGGCAGAGGGACGTCGTTGACCGGTGCAAAGGTGGACGGAACGCCGGAAAACAGGTCATAGCCAAACGGCTTCAGCGCGTCGACGTCCGTTTTCTCGAGGGGCAGCAGCTTCAGTTTTGCTTCGAAAGCGGCCAACGCCGGATCGAGGTTGAGGCGTTCGCTTGCCTGCTTTTCGGTCAAGCCTGCCAGGGCGATCGGAGACACTCCCGGCAGTCGCAACACACCGCTCAAATCGAGCTTGTAAGGATTGCCCCGCAGCACTCGATCCAGGACGGCCTCCAGTCGCTGGGTGTCGTCCTCGCTCCGCTGCCTGATAGCCACTGCGCTTCGGCTTTTGTCCTCGGCGTCCTCCGCAGTCCTAAGCCTGGCCTCGATCAGCACGGTGTCGCTCGCCCGGATACGGGGTTCGCGCGGCATCCTGGTCGTCATGGAGTCGGGCCATTCGCCGTCTTCAGCACGCGCGTCCGCGGCGTCGGTGTCGCCGTCGGTCTTGGGCCTGGGACCCATGGTTTCGGGGTTGGCGAGGTCGCGGTCTCTCCGTACTGTACCCGCCTGACCGGAGCCGCCCATTTGCTCGAGAATGGCCTGCTGTTGTTCCGGCGTCAGATTGCGGAACGCTTCCATCTGCGCGGCTGTCGGGGTCTGGCCCAAGGCCAATCCGGCCGTCAATACCAGCATCGCCGCTAAGGCACCCCTGCTGAGCAGGCGCGCCCAGTTCAATCTAGCCATTCGATCTGTGTCCCATCGCAAGGATTGCGGGCCGAGACCACAATGTTACCCCAAGCCTTCCGCGGGGGTTCATCGGAGCGGGTAGTGCCAGCTGACATAGGCCCGCGGCAGCACAGCCTGCTCGTCCCGCCACACACGGTCCTGGCTGTCGACGCCGACACCTCCCTCGATCCATCCTGTGCTCAGCACGTAGCGGTAGCTGACGTCGAGGCTGATCCAGTCCTCGGCACCCGCGGCCACCGAATGCAATATTTCGGGTTCGTTAAGGGCCTCATTGACCTTGGTATAGCGGGCAAGCACGGTGAGCGTATTGGCCGCGCTGTCCAGCCGGATGAAACGGGCTGAATACATGGTGCCATCGCCATCCATCGGGTGGCCCATTACCTGATCGTAGTAACGGTATCCGTCCGTGAAGATGCCGTTGGTGTACGCGCAGTCCCAAAGCTTCTGCTCATTCTCGGTTCCTCCGCATCGCGTGTTCGCCCACTCGATCCCGGCCCGCCACGAACTGCCGTCGCCGGACCCCTCACCCCACGTCTCGACTCCGACGAGGTCCATGCTGCGATAGGGCCGCGGGATCTTGTTGTCGATGCTCTCGCCCGTGTGCTGGTAATACGGCGCGTAGTTCCAGTCACCGTACGGCGAGGCCCAGCGAATTTCATAGCTCGCAAGTTGGTTGCCAGGCTCGTCTTCTGGATCGACGTTCTCGCCCGCGTTGTCGTTGCCCGAGAACATGTTCCAGAAATCATCCAGCGTGCACGATCGGCCTTCACCGCAAAGCTGGGCGGTGCGCTCTACGCTGAGCTCGAGCCCATCCGCAGGGCGCGCAGAAATGCGCATGCCCCAGAACATTGGGTGAGCGTAGTCGTCGCGCGAACCTTCCATGCGACCAAAGAAGGTCGTGAGCCGCCACGGGCCGATCCAGCTCAGCCACTTGGTCTCGAACGGATTCGACACAGCGCGGTCGATTGAAAACGCCGGCACGGGACGCGCGTTGTTGGAGAGGATCAGGCTGCCCTCCCAGCCCGAGCCCCACCACCGATCCTGCTGTCCAAGCGTGAAAATCCAGTTGCCGAATTTGCCTGCAACATAGGAGCCGTCGAGGCGCGCGGGACGGTCGTCCTGAGGGTCTGCCGCGCCGGTCAATTCCAGGCGTCCGCCGAAGCGTTGGCCGACGAAGCTCGCGGCGTACAAGGTCAATTCGCCTTCCTCGCGCGGCGTGTCGGCAAAGGTGCGCAGTTGCGTTGGTCGCGCAGCGGCACCGACTTCAACACCCAGGGTGGCGTTGCCTGCGCTCGCGAGCCTGCGTAGACGCGCAATGGCGGCGAGCTGGGCTGCGGAGAGGCTCTCACCCCGGCCCTCTCCCATTGGCGTGGGAGAGGGAGTAGAAGTCGGAATTTGACTCAGCGCGTTAGCGAGATCAGAGGCCGCGATCGGCCAAGTGGACATCGGCAGATCGATGACACCGGTATCGACCAGCAACTGGACGTCGTGTCGAACCTGCGTGTTGCCCGGTGCGATCCAAGGCTCGCCGGCCGTCGCGCAGGGTGCCAGGACGAAAACGCCCAAGAGGGCGAAGACGATCCGGTCGATCCGTGACGGGGTGACGTGCATCGAGCCAGTTTACCGGCCCGGTCACTCCCCGCGCCACCTTTGCACCTGCGCCAGCAGCCGCTGCATGTGGACAGGGCCCTGTTCCCACTGGCCCGTGCGCACCGGCTCGGTCATCGACGTTGCCAGCTTTTTGCCGAGTTCCACGCCCCACTGGTCGAATGGGTTGATGTCCCAGATGACCGACTGCACGAATACCTTGTGCTCGTACCACGCGATCAGCCTGCCCAGTGCCAGAGGCGTGAGGCGCGGTAACACGATCAGGCTGCTCGGCCGATTGCCTGCGTGCACCTTGTGCGGGGCGAGCCGATCGATCTCGGCGGCGGCCGTGCCCTTGGCCTTGAGATCTTCCCGAACCTGCTCCTCGGTCTGGCCGAACGCGAAGGCCTCGGCCTGCGCAAAACAGTTTGCGAGCGCCATGTCCTGGTGCGAGGAAAACCGACTTGAGCCATTCACCGGGACGATGAAGTCCAGCGCGACGCACGCCGTGCCCTGGTGCAGCAACTGGAAGAATGAATGCTGCGCGTTGTTGCCGGGTTCGCCCCAGACGACGTTGCCCGAGGCGTAATCAATTGGCACGCCCGCGCGCGTCACGTGCTTGCCGTTCGACTCCATCTCGAGCTGTTGCAGGTACGCCGGAAACCGGTGCAATCGTCGGTCGTATGGCAGCACGGCCAGGGAATCGAGCCCGAGGAAATTGCTGTTCCATACGCCAAGCAGGCCCATCAGCACGGGCAGGTTGCGTGGGGGCGGCTCGCTGCGGAAATGTTCGTCCATCTCGTAGCCGCCTTGCAGGACAAGCTCGAACTGGTCCATGCCCAGCGCCAGCGCGATCGACAGCCCCACGGTCGACCACAACGAATAGCGGCCGCCGACCCAGTCCCACATCGTGAAGCGCGACCCCGCTGCGATACCGAACGCGTCCATCGCTTTGTGATTGGTCGATACCGCGACGAAATGACTGCCAATGGCTTTCTCGCCGAGTTCGCCGATCAGCCATGCGCGTGCGGCGTTCGCATTCGCGAGAGTCTCCTGCGTGGTGAACGTCTTGGAGCAGATTACGAACAGCGTCGTCGCGGGGTTTATCTGCTCGAGCGTGTCGGCCAGCTCGACGCCGTCGACGTTCGACACGCAGTGCAGACGGATGCCGCGATTGCGGAAACGTCCCAGCGCCTCGGTCACCATCACGATGCCTAGATCCGAGCCGCCGATGCCGATATTGACCACGTCCGTGAAGCGCGCGCCCGTGAACCCGAGGACGCGACCCTGGTGCACGCCTTTGACGAACTCCTGCATTTTCTCAAGCTGCGCGTGCACTTCGGGCATGACGTCCTGGCCGTCATCGTTCATCGGGCGATCCGAGCGATTGCGCAACGCCATGTGCATGGCGGCGCGACCTTCCGTGTTGTTGACGGGCTCACCCGCAAACAGCGCGGCGATGCGTGCCGGCAGCTCGCAGGCGCCCGCGAGGGACAGCAGGAGTTGCAGCGTCTCGCTGGTGACACGCTGGCGCGAGAAGTCGTAGAGAAAATCGAGGGCCTGCACGCTGAGCGCGTCGAAACGGCCCGTTGCGTCAGCGGCGAAAAGATCCTTGAGGTGCTGGCTCGACAACTGCTGCGCGTGGGATTCCAGTGCCTGCCAGGCGTGCAGTTCGGTGCGTGATGTGCTCATGCGAGAAGCTTAGCGCATCTGGCGCCCTCTCCCTGACGCCAAGACCCTCACCCGCGCTCCGCGCGACCTCTCCCGCTGAAGCGGGAGAGGTGAGTCAGGCGTAGTAGCTCCGGTACCAATCCACGAAGTTGCGAATCCCCACCGACACCGGCGTCCTCGGCGTGTAATCGACGTCCCGCTGCAGATCCTCTATGTCGGCCCACGTATCCGGCACGTCGCCCGCCTGCAGCGGCAGC
>JANNGT010000372.1:0-31462 GCA_031404015.1 Gammaproteobacteria bacterium
CAAAGCCCCAGAGGTTGCCCGTCCTCACGGCGCTCGACCAGGAACAGGCCGAAGCCGTACTTGTCGTACAGCTGCTGCGGGCCGCCGATGATGTATTGACGAGCCCCGTCCAGGTCGTGCACGCCGCGATCGCCGATGTAACGCAACCAGGAGGGCTCGTTGACCAGACGCAGGATGAACGGCGCGTCATCCAGCAGCAGGCGCCGCAGGCGCAGGCGTTTGGTTTCCAGTTCGATCATTGCAGTGCTCCCGGGACGCAGTGGCCGATTGTGCCGGTGCAGGGGCCATTCGTGCGAGCCGGCGACGACCGCAACCTTGCCCTACAATGCCGAGCATCATGTCGTCGAGCCGTCTCGTCTATTCCACCGGCGCGGGCCGCTTGTGTCCCGAGTGCACTCGCCCCCTGACCGAGTGTCGCTGCAGGCGCAGCAAGCCTGCCCAGGCGCCGGCCACGCCGGCGGGCGACGGCATCGTGCGCGTCGGCCGCGAGACCAAGGGGCGCAAGGGCAAGGGCGTCACGGTCATCAAGGGCGTCCCCCTCGCAGGCGACGAGCTGGACGCGCTGGCCACCAAGCTCAAGAGGCGCTGCGGCTGCGGTGGCACGGTGGACGCAGGCGTCATCGAAATCCAGGGCGACCACCGCGACCTGCTGGTGGATGAACTCGGCAAGCTCGGCTACACGGTGCGCAAGTCCGGTGGCTGATACACCGGCGACGCTGCGGATCAACAAGTTCCTGAGCGAGACCGGCGTCTGCTCGCGACGGCAGGCCGACCAATGGATCGAGGCTGGACGCGTCGGCGTGAATGGCGTGACCGCGGTGCTCGGCACCAAGGTCGCTCCGGGCGACGCCGTCACACTCGATGGACGACCGCTGGACTTCAAGCCGGCGCGCGTCTATCTGGCGCTGAACAAGCCGATGGGCGTGGAATGCACGACCGACCGCGACGTGCCGAACAACATCGTCGACTTCGTCGGGCATCGTGAGCGCGTGTTTCCGATCGGCCGCCTCGACAAGGAGTCGGAAGGCCTGATCCTGCTGACCAACGATGGCGACATCGTCAATCGCGTGCTGCGCGCGGAGCACGAGCACGAGAAGGAATACCTCGTGTCCGTCGATCGGCCACTCACGCCTGAGTTCATCGGTGGGTTGTCGCGTGGCGTGCCAATCCTCGACACCATCACCAATCCGTGTCGCGTGACGCAGGTGGGACGCAACACGTTCCGCATCGTGCTGACGCAGGGCTTGAACCGACAGATCCGCCGCATGTGCGAATACTTCGAATACCGCGTGCGGGGATTGCAGCGTGTGCGGATCATGCACATCCAGCTCGGTTCACTGCCGCTGGGCGAGTGGCGCAACCTCACCGCGCAGGAAGTGCAGCCGCTGCTGGTGCCGCCGCAGCGAAAACGGGCCAAGCTTTCGCTGCAGAAAAAGGACGTTTAATTGAGCAACACGTGTTGCGCGACGTTCGTCGTGCTGATGGCTGCCGCAGCGTTTTGCACCGCCTGTGGTGAGGCGCAGATGCCGCAACCTGGCGGCGTTGACGAATCAGCCACCCCCATCCGCGGTGGCACGCTGCAGGTCGTCGGCAACTCGGACGTCGATCATCTCGCCACTGTGAGCGGATACGTCACTGGCTCGATGTGGCTGACGCGCACCTTCGCCCGACAACTCGTCACCTACCCGCCCGCCACCGACTTCGACACCGCCATCTCGCTCGTACCTGACGTTGCGAGGGAACTGCCGACGCAGGCAAATGGCGGCATCAGCGCCGACGGCCTTACCTATACGTTCCACCTGCAAAACGGCATCCGCTGGAACTCTTCCCCACCGCGCGCCGTGACCTCGCACGATTTCGTGCGGGCATTCAAGTATTTCTGCAATCCAGTGTCCCCGGTCGGTGCCCCCGGCTACTACACCAGCACGATCATCGGGATGACCCAGTACTGTGCCGAATTCATGCGAGTACCCGCCAACACGACCGACATCCGCCGATTCATGACCACTCACGAGATCGAGGGCGTGCGCGCCGTCGATGCAACGACGCTGGTCTTCACGCTCCGCGCTCCCGCGACGGACTTCCTGAACCTGCTCGCGATGCCCTTCGCCTCGGCGGTACCGGAGGAATACCTCGACTATCTGCCGGACAGCCCGGATTTCCGGCGGAATACGCTCTCGAATGGCCCCTATGCCATCACGCGCTATGTGCAGAACCGCCAGATCGAGCTGGCGCGAAATCCGGCCTGGGATTCGCGCACCGATCCTCACCGTCCCGCGTACGTTGACGGAATCAGCATCCGGCTCGGCGTCGATGGCGAGCTGTGCCAGTTGCAGCTCGAAGCCGGGACGGCCGACCTGACGATGGACCTCTCGATGCTGACGGCCGACATGGCTTCGCTGCGGGCGATCAACGATCCTCGCGTCACCCTGATGCCGTACGGCGACCGCTACGACTCGATGCACTACCTGGCCATCAACCAGGTCGGTCCGAACAACGGTGGCGCGCTGCGCGATTTAAAGGTGCGCCAGGCTATCGCACTGGCCGTGAACAAACGTGCCGTCGCGCAGGTCGCTGGGGGTCCCGGGGTGTCGCGCCCGTTGCACCAGGCCGTTACGAGTTCAGTGTCCGGCTTCCGGCCTGGTGCAGACCATTTCACGACGACCAACGACCAGGGCGACCCATCGACGGCGCGCCGTCTGCTGGCGGAGGCTGGTTTTCCGGACGGCATCAGTCTGCGCTTCGCCTATGCCACCAACTCGACCTACCCGATCGAAGCCCAGTCCGTGCAGGCCAGCCTGAAACGCGCGGGTATCGACGTGCAGCTCTTTCCCTTCAGTGCGGGCGACCTATGGGGACGCTTGCTGGCAAATACCCAGAACGCGCGGCGCGGCGAATGGGACATCGCCCTGGCCGGTTGGCTCCCGGACTGGTTTGGCAGCAACAACGGCCGCTCCGTGATCGTCCCCCTGTTCGATGGGCGACAGCTCGGCACCATCACGCAGAACTACGGTGGATACGACAACCCGCGCGTCAATGCAGCCATCGACCGGGCGATCGCTGCGCCCGAGCTCGCTGCAGCCGAGTCTGCATGGTTCGACGCCACGACGCGGGTCATGCAAGACCTGGCCATTGTCCCGGTGATCGAAAAGAAGTCGAGCTGGATGCGCTCGGCGCGGGTTCGCAACTGCACCTGGACCATCGTGGGTTCGCAATGCGACCTGACGACGGTCTGGCTCGCCGATGCGGTGCCGGCTGGACCCGGGCCGCGGCAGTGACGCAGATCCAGCGTGAGGCAGGCGGCAAGCTGCTTGAGGTGCGTAACCTCGCTGTATCGTTCGCCACGCCGGACGGTGCCGTGGAAGCGGTCCGCGGCGTGTCCTTTGACATCGAAGTCGGCAGGACGCTCGGCATCGTCGGGGAATCGGGCTCTGGCAAGAGCGTCACGACGCAGGCCATGGTCGGACTCACGCGCGGGGCGCGCATCACCGGGCAGGCCCGCTTCGAAGGGCGCGAACTCCTGGTGATGCCGGAAGCGCAACTGCGCGACGTCCGTGGGCGCGGCATCGCGATGATTTTCCAGAACCCCATGTCGAGCCTCCACCCGCTCTACCCGATCGGCTGGCAGATCGTCGAGATGATCCAGGCGCACGAGCCCGTGACGCGCGCCAGGGCGCAGGCCCGCGCCATCGAACTGCTTGGACACGTGGGCATACCACGGCCGGAAAAGCGCGTGCACGACTATCCGCACCAGTACTCCGGCGGCATGCAGCAGCGGGCGATGATCGCCATGGCCATCGCACTGAACCCGCGCATCCTCGTCGCCGATGAACCGACGACGGCGCTCGACGTCACGGTGCAGGCGCAGATCCTCCGGCTGTTGCGCCGCCTGCAGGAGGAGCACGGCACCGCGATCATCATGATCACGCACGACCTTGGCGTCGTCGCCGAGATGGCGCACGACGTGCTCGTGATGTACGCGGGACGAGTCATGGAACAGGCGCCGCGCCATGAGCTTCTGCACGCGCCGAGCCATCCGTACACGCAGGGGCTGCTGCACTCGCGACCGCGGCTCGATGCGGTCGGTGGCCGGCTCACCCCGATTCGCGGCCAGCCGCCCAGCCTGATCGCACCACCCGCCGGCTGCCCGTTCCACGCGCGCTGCGACAGTTCGATGGAGCGTTGCACCTCGAACCAGCCGTCATTGGATGCCGTTCCCGGCAGGGCATCGACGCATCGGTCCGCGTGCTGGTTCCCGGCACAAGGGGCGGCGCCATGACCACTGACGCACTCGTGCAGCTGCGCGGCATCGTCAAGGAATTTCCAGTCAAGTCGAGGTCGCTGTTCGGCTCGCGCGGCGACAAACTGCAGGCGGTCGCGGGCGTCAGTCTCGAACTGCGCCGCGGCGAAACGCTGGGACTGGTCGGCGAGACAGGCTGCGGCAAATCGACGCTGGCCCGTTGCGTCGTGCGTCTGATGGACCTGAGTGCCGGCCATGTCATCTTTGACGGCGAAGACATCTCGACCGCGTCACACGCAAAGCTGCGACCGTTCCGTCGCCGCATGCAGATGGTGTTCCAGGACCCGTACGGCTCGCTCAACCCGCGCCGGCGCGTGGGATCGATCATCAGCGATCCATTCGTCATTCACGGCATCGGCACCGCCCGCGAGCGCAAGGTCAAGGTGCAGGATTTGATGGCACTGGTCGGGCTCAACCCGGAGCATTACAACCGGTTTCCCGGTGATTTCTCGGGGGGCCAGCGCCAGCGCATCGGCATCGCGCGAGCGATTGCGCTGCGTCCGGAGTTCATCGTCTGCGACGAACCCGTCTCGGCGCTCGATGTGTCGATCCAGGCGCAGATCCTCAACCTGCTGCACGAGTTGCAGGGCGAGCTGGGACTGACCTACCTCTTCATCTCGCACGACCTGTCCGTCGTGCGGCATGTGAGCGATCGCGTGGCCGTGATGTACCTCGGCAAGATCGTGGAGACAGCACCGTCGGAGGCCCTGTACGACCACGCCCGTCACCCTTACACGCGTGCGCTGCTGTCGGCCGTCCCAGCCTTCGCGCCCGATGCCAGCTGCGCGCAAGCCGCCGTCGTCCTGACCGGTGATCCGCCCTCGCCGCTCGATCCGCCGCACGGATGCCGGTTCCATCCCCGTTGCCCGCGCGCACAAGCCCGTTGCGCGACTGAAGAACCGAACCTGGTACCGCGGCACGGCGACGGGGCGGAGCACGCAACGGCCTGTCATTTCCCGCTCGCCGATGGCGAACTATTGACGACGCGCACTGCAGCAGAGGTCTTCCCATGAGCACGGCGCCAGCCATTCGCGCCCGCGGCCCGTGGGCGCTGGCTTTTGAACGACTCAGGCACGACAAGGCCGCCATCGCCTCGGCCATCACCATCCTGTTCGCCGTCCTGGTCGCGCTTTGCGCGCCGCTGCTCGCGTTGTTGACCGGTCATTCACCGATCGAACAGTTCAGCGAAACCGGCCTGTCACCGGCAGGCATCCCTGTTGGACCAGGCCCGGAGTTCTGGCTCGGCACCGACGCCCTGGGGCGCGATGTGCTGGTGCGCATCGCTTACGGCACACGAACCTCGTTGCTCGTCGGCGTAGTGGCGAGTTCGCTTGCAGTCCTGATCGGCGCAATCGTAGGCATTGCTGCCGGCTGGCATGGCGGCACAATCGACACCGTGCTGTCCCGCTTCATGGACGTGGTGCTCTCGCTGCCATTCCTCGTGCTCGCCCTTGCACTGGCGGCACTGGTGGGGCCTGGGCTCGGCGTGAGCGTCTTCCTGATCGCGTTCTTCAGTTGGGCATCGGTCGGCCGCGTCATTCGCGCGGAGGCGCGCTCGGTGCGCGAACGTGAGTACGTGCAGGCAGCCCGGGCAATTGGCGCCGGCAGTGTCCGCATCATGTTCGTCGAAGTGTTGCCGGTGGTGAGCGCCACCGTCATTGTTTACGCCACGCTGCTGATCCCTTCGGCGATCGCATTCGAAGCCACGCTTTCGTTTCTCGGCCTCGGCGTGCCGCCACCGACGCCGACGTGGGGCAACATGCTTGGCGACGCGATGGCCTATTACAAGGTTGCCTGGTGGCTGCTCCTGTTCCCGGGTGCTGCCCTGCTCGGCATCACCTACGCATTCAACGTGCTGGGTGACAGCGTCCGCGACGCGCTCGATCCCCGCCACGACCAGACCATCCGCCGGGGTGCGGGGTGAGCGGCTTCCTGCTGCGGCGTATCGCGTGGGGCGCACTCGTCGTCTGGCTGGTGGCTACGCTGGTTTTCATTGTGTATTTCGCCGTCCCGCGCGACGTGGCACGACTGATCGCCGGGCGCCAGGCAAGCGAGGAGACCCTGGTCGTCGTCCGCGCGCGACTCGGGCTCGACCAGCCCATCCTCGTGCAATACGGGCGCTTCCTCGGCCGGCTCTCCAGGGGCGATCTGGGCGAGTCATTCATCACGCAGGAATCGGTGCTGTCGATCGTGGTGCGTGACATTCCCGTCAGCGCCTCGCTTGCGTTGGGGGGTGCGATGTTGTGGCTGTTGATGGGCGTCAGCGCAGGCGTCGTGGCAGCCACACGGCCCCGGTCGCGGACAGACCGGTCCATCACGGCGGTCGCGTTGTTCTTCTATTCCATGCCCACCTTCCTCGTCGGGCAGCTGCTGCTCTTCTTCCTGTTTTTCCAGCTGTACCAAGCGGGGTTCGAGTTCTTTCCGCCGGGCTCGTACGTTCCGTTCACGGAGAGCCCGCTGCAATGGGCGCGATTCCTGATCCTTCCCTGGTTCACGATCGCGCTGGTGACGGGTGCCGCCTATGCCCGCCTCACTCGCGGTGCCATGCTCGATGCGCTCGGCGAGGACTACATCCGCACTGCGCGCTCGAAGGGATTGAGCGAGCGGCGCGTGGTCCTGCGCCACGCCCTGCGCAGTTCACTCACGCCCGTGACCTCGCAGTTCGGCATCGACCTGGGCACCCTGATGGGCGGCGCGATCGTGACGGAAGTGGTCTTCGGCCTGCCAGGACTGGGTCGCGAGGTGGTGCAGGCGATCATCAACCAGGACCTGCCGGTCATCATCGGCGTGACGATCCTTTCGTCAGCCATGGTGGTGACCGCGAACATCTTCGTGGACGTCGCGCAGTCGCTGCTCGATCCCAGGGTGCGCATGCACTGACTAAAGATCGGCGACGCTTTCCTCTTCCCGCTTCACCTTCCTGTTGCGCAGGTCCAGCATCAGGTTGTATCCGGCCACGCCGGCCGGAAACAGGTTCGAGAGGATCCCGACCGAGTCGTTCTTGCCAAACGTGAAGTACGACAGCAGCAGCAGGCTGCCGCTGATGCTCATCAACCAGAAGACGGTCGGGACCACGGGGCGCTGGAGCTTGCGCGAAAAGTACATCTGCACGAACCAGCGGCCCGCGAACAGGGTGACGCCGAGGTAACCCACCAGCTTCCAAGTGGTGATCGTGAGGCCATAGGCTACGAGCAAAGGTTCGTTCATCGGCGTGGCGCTCCATGTTCGTTGGTTGCGAACCGAGCGCGTGCGCGCTGCAAGTCCGCAGCGGTATCGATGCCTGGGCCCGGCGGCTCGATGCAGACTGCCACCGAAATCCGCAGACCGGCCTGCAGTGCGCGCAATTGTTCGAGCTTCTCGCCGTTTTCATAACTGGACGGCGGCATGGTCGTGATGCGCTGCAGCGCGCCCACGCGATACGCATACAGACCCACGTGCCGCAGCGCGCCGGTGAAGTCCGTCTGGGTCGCCAGCCCATCCGTGGCACCGTCGCGTGACCACGGAATCGGCGCACGACTGAAATAAAGCGCGGCGCCATCGTCAGAACGCACGACCTTCACGACATTGATGTCCAGGAACTCTTGCAGCGATTCAATGGGAGTGGCCAGCGTCGCGATCGACGCCGCCGGATCACCGGCGAGCAGCTCCGCCACTTGATCGATCAGTTGCGGCGGCACGAACGGTTCGTCGCCCTGCACGTTGACGACGATCGTGTCGTCGCTCCAGCCGCGCTGGCGCGCAACGACAGCCACGCGATCGGTGCCGGAGGGCAGCGAAGGATCGGTGATCAAGGCAAACGTGCCGCGTCGTCCGCGCGGATCACGCACGGCAGCGGCGATGCGGGCATCGTCAGTGGCGACCCATATTTCGTCCGCGTGACTGGCTGCCGCCTGCTCCACGACACGCTGGATCATCGGCATCCCGCCAATGTCGAGCAGTGGCTTGCCCGGCAGCCGCGTCGAAGCATGGCGCGCAGGGATGACCACGTGGTACGTCACGGGCATTCAGTCCTGCAGCAGCGGATCGTCGGAACTGAGGCGCCGCGCTTCGTCCTCGAGCATTGCGGGGACGCCGTCCACGACGGGGAATGCCAGCCGGTCGGCCCGGCAGACCAGGCACTGCTCCTCGCGATGCCATTGCAGCGGGCCCTTGCAGACAGGACAGGCCAGGATATCGAGCAGTTTGTTATCCAAGGGTGACTCCGGCGCCGGTCAAGCCGGTGCGATCGAGAATGGATTCGAGCAACGCCGCCGCATCAGTTCGATCGACACTCACTTCGAGTTCGACCCACCACCAGTTGGGCCGTGCCACGGCTGCGCATTTTACGGCATCTTTCTGCGTCATCAGGACTGTCGCATCTGCCGGAAACGGCCAGGAGGCCGCATCGAGCACTGCATGGTCAGGCAAAGCGTGCATCTGGACTCGCAGTCCACGCTCCATCAAGCCCTGGAAAAATGCCGCTGGATGACCAATACCGGCGATCGCGTGCAAACCATCCAGTGGCGCAAAAAGTTCCAGCGGACGCGCTTCGCCAGTCTTCAGGTTGACGGCGACCCCCAGCCGTAACTTCGCCGCAATGAGCAGCGGGTCGTGCAGGACGGGTGCCTTGCGCGGCTGGCCTCCGCGGTCCGTCACGATGACAGCATGGACCGACTCCAGCTCACTCGCCGGCTCGCGCAACGGGCCAGCCGGCAGCATCCAGCCGTTGCCGAGGCCGCGTTCGCCATCCACGACCGCAATTTCGTAATCCCGGGCCAGACGCGTGTGCTGCAGTCCGTCGTCACACACGACGACCTCCGCGCCCAGTGCCGCGGCCATCCGCGCGGCCGCGACACGGTCGGCGCCGACGACCACGACGTGCACGCCACCCTGCGCATGCAACACGGCCTCGTCGCCTACCTGCGCTGGATCGTCGTCCGCCTGCACCTGCCTGGGCGCGCCGCGGTGCGAGCCGCCATAACCACGCAACACCACGCCCACGCGTCGGCCACGTGCGCTCAGCTGCCGCGCCAGCCAGGCCGCCACGGGCGTCTTGCCGGTGCCGCCGACAGTCAGGTTGCCCACGACGATGACTGGCACGTCGACATGCAGGGTGGCCAGAAAGCCAGCACGGTACAGCGCCGCGCGCGCTGCAATCAGCAACCGGAACAGGAGTGCGAGCGGCCACAGCGGCAGGCTGCGCCAGGCGGGCCCGTACCAGACGCTCTGCAGTCGCGCGTCGAGCGACATGCGATCAATCGTTGAACTGCAGTCGGTGCAGGATCGCGTACTGGCCGTCGAGCGACATCAACTCGGCGTGCGTGCCCGACTCCACCACGCGGCCTTGCTCCATGACGAGGATACGGTCCGCTTTCTCCACGGTCGAAAGCCGGTGCGCGATCATGAGCGTCGTGCGATTCGCCATCAGCGCCTCGAGCTGATCCTGGATCTGTCGCTCCAGTTCGGTATCGAGCGCCGAGGTGGCCTCGTCGAGGATCAGGATGGGCGTGTTGCGCAACAGCGCGCGGGCGATCGCGATGCGCTGCCGCTGTCCGCCCGAGAGCAGCGTGCCTCGATCGCCGACGATCGAGTCGAGCCCCAGTGGCATCTGGTCCGTGAATTCCGTGACACGCGCGGCTGCCGCGGCAGCCGCGATTTCTGCATCCGAGGCCGGGAAACCGAACGCGATGTTGCTCTTGACCGTGTCGTTGAACAGCACCACATCCTGGCTCACCAGGCTGACCTGCGAGCGCAGGGCGTCGAGCGCAAACTCGCGCACGTCGTGGCCGTCCACCAGCACCTGTCCCGCCGAGGCATCGTAGAACCGGGGCAACAGGCCGACGAGCGTCGACTTGCCGCTGCCCGAGCGGCCCACGATGGCGATCTTTTCGCCGGGCTGCGCATGAAAGCTCACGCCATGCAGCACGGGTGCGGCTGCCGTCGGGTACTGGAACTCGACGCTGCGATACTCGATTTCGCCGCGCGCACGGGCCAGGCGCAGGTCGCCGCCGCGGTTCTCGAGCGGCATGTCGAGCACCTCGAAGATGCTCTGGGCCGCGGCAATGCCCTGCTGCAACGGGCCTGCCACGCTGACGAGACGCCGCAACGGCGCCGTGATCAGCATCAGGGCCGCGATGAACGAGGTGAATTCTCCCACCGTCATGCGACCCGCAATGGCGTCGACGGTCGCGAGATGCAGCACGCCAGCGAGCGCAATGGCCGCAAGCGACTGCACGATCGGGTTGCTCATACCCTTGGTCAGCATGAGCTTCATGTGCGAGCGGCGGTTGTGCTCGGTCACCTCTTCGAACATCTGCGCTTCGTACGCTTGCGCGTTGAACACGCGCACCACGCGCGGCGCCTCGATCGCTTCCTTGGCCACCCGGGTCACGTCGCCCATCGAGTTCTGGATGCGCCGACTGTAGCGGCGGAACAGCAGATTGATCTTGCGGATCAACACGGCGATCGCCGGACCCACGATCAAGCTGATCAAGGTCAGTTTGGGGTTCAGGTACAGCAGGTAGCCGATGAGACCCAGGATAGTGAGCGTGTCGCGGATGAACACCGTGACGGAATCGGTGGTGGCCGTCGCCACCTGCTCGGTGTTGTACGTCAATTTGGAGAGCAGCACGCCCGACGCATTCACGTCGAAGTACGCGATCGGCAAGTGCACGTAGCGCTCGAAGATCTGGCCGCGCAGCGTCTTGACGATGTGCCGGCCGACGAAACCGGGACAATAGGTCTGCATGAAGTCGCCGATGCCGCGCAGCAGGAACAGGCCGATCAGCGCGAGGGGCACCAGCCAGACCATGCGCGAGTCTTTGTCGACGAACGTGCCATCGAGGAAAAACTTGACGAAGGCTGCCCACCCGGCATCCGTGGCGGCGAAGATCGTCATGCCGACGACGCCCACGCCAAACATCGCCTTGTGCGGACGCAGGTAGCCGAGCAGGCGCTTGTACGTCTGCCAGGCGCCCAGCGGCATCTTGAGGTCTACGCGCTTATCTGCTTTCCGAGCCATCGTGAACCGTGGCGATGTTGATCCGGGCGTAACCGAGGCGCCCGACGACGTCCATGGCGGTGACGACGGACTGGTGTGTCGCCCGTGCATCTGCGCGGATCGTGATGGGTTGCGCGCGATTGCCCTTGGACTCGCGGCCGATGGCGGTTGCGAGCGTGTCTGGGCTGTTGTTGACGAGGTCGCGTCCCGCCACGCGGTAGCCGCCTTCGGCCGTGACCTCGATCTCCACCGTCTCCTTGACCGAGGCTGCATCGGGCTGGATGCCTGCTTCGGGCAACCGCACCTGCAGGCGACCTTCGTCGATGAACTTGGTCGACATCATGAAAAAGATCAGCAGCAGCAGGACGACGTCGATCAGCGACGTCATGTTGATCTCGAGTTCCTCGCGGTGCTTCTGCTGGAACCTCAAGCCACGGCTTCCTGCTGCTGTTCGCTCGCCTGTGACAGCGCTGCACCGATCTCGACGGCAGACGCAGGCCGCAGCAAGCTCGCCCGGTCGATGGCCTGCACCAGCTTCAATGCTTCTTTTTCCATCTCGATGGTGTGGCCCTCGACCCTGGCACGCAGGTAGCGATAGGCCACCATCGCGGGGATGGCGATGATGAGACCGGCGGCCGTCGTGATCAGCGCTTCGGCGATGCCGGATGCCATCGCGGTCGGATTGCCGACACCTGCGATCGTGATGGCCCTGAACGTGCTCATCATGCCGGTGACGGTGCCGAGCAACCCGAGCAACGGGGAGATCACGGCGATCGTGCCGAGCCCGTTCAGGTACCGGTCCAGTTCGTGCGCGACGTGCCGGCCAGCGTCCTCGATGGCCTCGATCATGAGCGACCGGTCGCGGTTGCGGTTGGCCAGTCCTGCCGCCAGTACCCGGCCCAGCGGGGAATGCTGCTGCAGCGCGTTGATCTGCTTGTCGGAGAGGGTGCGGTTTTCGACCCAGCGCCACACCTTGTCGACCAGTTCCTCCGGCACGACGCGTTGGCTCCGCAACGTCCACAGACGTTCGAGGGTGATGGCAGCAGCCAGTATCGAGCAGAGGATGAGCGGCACCATGACGATGCCACCGGCCTTCACGATTTCGAACATGGGGCTTGCTCGGGTCCCTGCGCGCAGTGGATGACCGCGGGATGATACTGGAACCCCTCCCCCGCGGCGACGGGCATGGTTCAAGGATCACGCCACGGACGGGCTTGCATGCGCCGCCATTCTGTCGGCAGCGCCAGGGCCTGCCCCGGGACGAGCGTAAAGGTGATGGCCCCGCTGTGGCTCGTCCGCAGCCCGTGCGCGCCTTGTTGCTCCCAGCGCTCCTGCACGTGCTGCACAGGGAAGTTCCAGCGATTACGGTAGCCGACGGCATAAACCGCCCAGCGTGGTCGTGCGGCCGCCACGAAAGCTGCGGTCGACGACGTGCGGCTGCCGTGGTGCGGCACGACCACGATGTCGATGGGAGGCAGCGCGCCACTGCGCACGAGGTCGCGCTCTGCCGCGGCTTCGATGTCGCCCGTAATCAATGCCGTATGGCCTCCAGCACTGACCAACAGCACACAGGAGCTGTCGTTATCGCGTTCGTATCGTTGCAGGCCCGGATGCAGCCACTGGAACGTCACCCCATCCCAAATCCAGCTGTCCGAGGCGTGACACGTCTCGCGCGAGCCGACTGCACTGTCCGCTGCGAAGGTCTCGCGCAGGCTCGGGCCGGTCGTCAGCACGCTGGTCGGCACCAGGGCGAGCACACTTCCGGCACCGCCCTTGTGGTCGTCATCGTCGTGACTGACGGCCAGGCGATCGAGACGGCGGATGGCGCGAGCCTTCAGGTACGGCGCCACGACGAGTTGACCCGTGTCGCTGCCCGTACGAAACGACGGCCCTGCGTCGTAGACCAGCGTGTGCTGGCGGGTCTCGATGACGACAGCGAGTCCCTGCCCGACGTCGAGCACCGTGAGGCGCGCCGCACCCATGGCGATGGGCGCAGGACGCCACAGGCACGCCGCGGCGATAAGTACGACACCGGCCATGCGTCCACTGCGGGACAACGGCGAGATGGCGGCGAGCGTGCCTGCAACCAGCGCAATCCATGCCACTGGATCGAGCGCCGGCATCGACCACGTGGCGAGCGGCCACGATGCCGGCACCTCGAGCAACGGCCACGAACGCTCGATGAACCACGCGGTCCAGTTGAGCAAGGTCGCGCCGAACCCAGGTGACAGCGCAGCCACCGCGCACGACACGAGTACCGCCGGCACGATCACCAGGGTGTAGAGCGGTATGGCATACAGGTTCACGAATGCCGACACCAGCGACACGGCCCCGAAGCTGCCCGCCAGCACGGGCAGCAAACCCAGCGTGACGACCCCTTGCACGAGTAGATAACTGCGTACGGCGCCCTGCCGCTGCACGTGTCCCGTTGCGCCGTAAAGAATCACTGCGACCGCACCGAAAGACAACCAGAAGCCCGGTGCGAGCGGCGCGAGTGGATCGAGCAGCAGCACCGCGACGACGCACAGGCCCAAGCCATCCGCGACGCCGACACGCCGACGCAGCAACAAGGCGGCGGCACCGCAGGCAATCATCACCATCGTGCGCTGGGTTGGCACGGACCAGCCCGCCAGCAAGCTGTAGGCGAGCGATGCAATCAATGCCGCGATGACTGCGGCATCGCGCTGCGCGCCGCTCGCGCCGTGCCGCTGGCGTGCGCGTTGCACTGCCGCGCCGAGCCACGCGAACACGGCCCCGACCATCGCGATGTGCAGGCCCGAAATCGCCATCAGGTGGCTCGTGCCGCTGCGCGCGAGCGTCTGCCATTGCTCGCGGCTCAACGCGTCCTGCAGGCCCACTGACAGGCCAGCAACGATTCCCGCTGCCGGCCGACGGCCGAGCGCGTCATCGATCAGTGACGCAATGTGCGCGCGGGTGCGCAACACGGGGTAGAAAAATGGCTGTTCGGAATCGCGGCCGAGACGCTCGCCGAAGCGCACGTACCCGCTGGCACCGACACCGTCGCGCAGCATGCGGGCCTCGTTGTCGCGCCCACCCGGGTTGGCGAAGCCACGCGGCCGCCGCAGCTTCACCTCGAGTTCAAGCCACTCGGCGGCATCCACACGCGCAGGCGCGTTGTACCAGGTCAGCTCGATCAGCGGTGGCAACGCCGGGCCGGCTGTGTCCGGCTCTGGCGCAAAGCGGAACTTGAGTACTGCCAGCGTGCCCTGCGGCACGCTCGAGACCACGCCGCGCATGCGCAAAGGCTGGCCCTCCAGTGACGGGTCGAGTCGCTGGTCGAGGCCAGCCTGCAATTGCGTTGCGGTGAGCCAGAACCCCAGGCCTGGTCCGAGCATCCAGCCCTTGCGGGCGAGGATGGCGATGACGAGGCTGCCGCCGAGTACCCCCCAGACGAATGGCGCGGGCAACACCTCCGGCAGGCACAGCACCGCACACGAACCGGCCAGCAGGCCTGCCGCCAATCGCCACATCTGAGCACGTCACGCGGGCCACGAGACGCTCAGGCTGCGCGCTGGCGCGCCTGCCGCGCGCTGTGATTTAGCGGCGAGTTTCGCCCGATTCAGGAGGCGATGAGCCGTCCGTCCTGCAGCGTCAGCACGCGCTGCATGCGCGCGGCGATTGCGTTGGAGTGGGTCACGAGCACCAGGCTCGTGCCGAGCTCACGATTCAACTCCAGCATCAGTTCGAGCACTGCGTTCGCATTGCGGCCGTCGAGGTTGCCCGTGGGCTCGTCGGCCAGCACGAGTTTCGGGCGCGTCACGAGCGCCCGGGCCACCGCCGCGCGCTGTCGCTCGCCGCCGGACAACTGGGACGGCCGGTGGGTCAGGCGCTCGCCCAGTCCCACCCGCTCGAGGAACCACTGCGCCTCGCGGCGCGCCTCGGCCGCAGGCGTGCGTCGCACCAGCAATGGCATCGCCACGTTCTCGAGCGCGCTGAACTCCGGCAAGAGGTGATGAAACTGGTAAACGAACCCAAGCGCGCGATTGCGCAGGTCGCCGCGCGCCGCGTCGGACAGTTCCGCAAACGCATGGCCGGTCAGTCGCACCGTGCCGCTCGCCGGCAGGTCCAGGCCGCCCAGGATCTGCAGCAACGTCGTCTTGCCGGAGCCCGAAGCGCCGATGATCGCCAGCGTGTCGCCATCCAGCACTTGCAGTTCGACGCCACACAGCACGTCGAGCCGATGCCCTGCTTCCACGAAATGCTTGTGGACACCCTGGCAGGACAGGATCGATTTTTCAGTCATGCCGCAGGGCCCTCGCCGGGTCGGTGGTCGCTGCGCGCCACGCGGGGTACAACGTTGAAAGACAGCACAGCGCGAACGCAATGCCTGCGATGAGCAGCACGTCACGGGGCTCGACCCGTGCCGGCAGGTCGCTCATCAGGTAAACGCTCGCGTCCATGAAGTGCACACCGAACACGCGCTCGACCGAGTGCACGATCGATTCCAGGTTGAGCGACAGCAGCACCCCGAGCGCGACACCGCCCAGCGTGCCGAGCAACCCGATCACCGTGCCCTGCGTCGTGAAGATCGCGAGGATGCTCGAGGGACGCGCGCCGATGGTGCGCAGGATCGCGATGTCCGGCTGCTTGTCCTTCACGGCCATCACGAGCGTCGAGATGATGTTGAATGCGGCAACTGCCACGACCAGCAGCAGGATGAAAAACAGCATGCGCTTGGTCAGCTCGATGGAGCGGAAGAAATTTGCATTGCGCTGGGTCCAGTCCTCGACATACAGCCCGCCGCCCAGCGTGGCGGCGACTTCGCGCACGGCGAGCGGCGCCTCGTACGGATCCTCGACTTCGAGTCGTAATCCCGTCGCGCGATCGCCGAGCCGCAGCAGGCGCGCCGCGTCGGCAATGTGCACGATCGCGAGCGTGGCGTCGATCTCGTACATGCCAGAGCGGAAAATGCCGCCGACCTTGAATCGCCGCAGGCGTGGCAGCACGCCGGCCGGCGTCACGTTGCCCTTCGCCACCGCGACGACCACGGCATCGCCGACACCAACGCCCAGTGTCGTCGCCAGTTCCTCGCCCAGGATCACCGTGAAGCCGCCAGGCTGCAGCGTCCCCATCGAACCCGCCGTCAACCGCTCGCCGAGCGCAGAGACTTCGGCCTCGAGGGCTGGCTCGATGCCGCGCAGCGTGGCCGCGCTCGAGGTGCCGGCGGCGTGATCGGCGATCAACAGCGTCTCAGCTTCGACAAACGGCGCAGCGGCCGTGACGCGCGGATTCTGCATGGCTTGCGCGCGCAGCGACTCCCAGCCGACGAGACCTTCGCCAAATGCCGTGAGCGTGGCATGGGACGTCAGGCTCAGGATGCGCGAGCGCAGCTCATGCTCGAAACCGTTCATGACTGAAAGCACGACGATGAGCACAGCGACACCGATCGCGACGCCCACCATCGAGATCAGCGAGATGAACGACAGGAACCGGTTGCCGGTCGAGCGCAGGTAGCGCCGACCGATCGTGAGTTCGAAAGGTGTCGTGCCGCGGCCCATCGTCACTCGTACCGCAACGCTTCCGCGGGCTCGGTGGCCGCGCCGCGAATCGCGGGATAAATCGTCGCAACGACGGTGAGCGTGAAGGCCACCAGGGTGATCGTGGCGATCTGGCCGAGGCGCAGTTCGGAGGGAATCTGCGTGATGTAGTACACGGACGGGTCCATGACGTGGAACCCGAACAACCGCTCGAGTGCGGGCACGATCACGTCCACGTTCGATGCGATGAGCACGCCCAGCAGCAGGCCGAACAACGTGCCCACCGTGCCGATCACGAGCCCCTGGGTCAGGAACACGCCGACGACGCCGCGTGGCGTCATGCCGAGTGTGCGCAGGATCGCGATGTCCGAACGCTTCTCGTTCACGACCATGACCAGTGCGGCCACGATGTTGAACGCAGCGACCGCGACGACGAGCAACAGGATCAGGCTCATCATGGTCTTTTCGATGCGGATCGCGCGGAAATACGCCGAGTGCTCCTGGCTCCAGTCCTTGACCTGCAGCCCCTCGCCCACCGCGCGTCGCAGGTCTCCGCTGCGCGCGGGCGCCTGCATCACGTCGCTGAAGCGGACGCGCAAGCCAGCCGGTATTGCGCCTGACGCGCCGGTGAGGTCGGCCGCGTCGCTGAGCGCAACCAAAGCGAAGGACGCGTCATGATCCTGCAGCCCGACTTCGAAAATGCCAGTCACGGTGAACGTCTGCAGCATCGGCCGGCCACCTGCCGCCAGCATGTCGCGACCTGGAACCATGACCGTGAGCTCATCGCCCACTTCGGCCCCGATCTGCCAGGCGAGCACTCGCCCGATGAACATGCCACGCGAACCGGGCGTCAGGTCAGCGAGGCGGCCCTGCAGCAAGTTGCTTTGGATTGAAGACACCCTGGCCTCGGCCGCGGGGTCGACGCCGTGCAGCAACACGGGTTGCAGCGTGCCGTTGCGACCGAGCATGGCCTGCACGTCGATGAAGGGTGCGATGCCGACTACACCCGGAACGGCGTGCACCTTCTGCGCGACGTCCTGCCAGTGCTCGAGGCGGTCGGGTGGCCCGGACACCGTCGCATGGGCGGTCAGCGAGACCAGCCGGTCGCGCAGTTCGCCTTCGAATCCATTCATGACCGAGATGATCGTGATCAGCGCTGCCACGCCCAGGCAAACGCCTGCCATCGATATCCACGAAATGAACGAGACGAAGAACCCCTGCCTGCGGGTCCGGACGTAGCGCAAGCCGACGAAGACGGGCAGCGGGTGAAACACCGGTGACGGGGCTCGGGTGGGTCGGGAGGGCGCAAGGCTACCGGGCGGTGGCCCGGATTGCACGTTTACCGGCTGGCCAGATAGTGAACTGGAACAAGGAATTAGGCCACCAGCCTCCGGCACTTTCCCGGCCAATGTTATAGTGCGCGGGGCCTCACTGGAGACGACGAAAGCATGCGCAAGCACACATTGACGGCATTCAGCCTCTGCCTGGCCGGGCTTGCCACGGCACCGGTCGCACTCGCACAGACCTTCGGGACGCCTGCGGCCCCGGCGGAGACGGTAATCGTCGCCACACCCTCGCGCGGCCAGGCCATGGGCGCGGTCGAGCGCCAGCACGGTGCGCCCACCGAGCGCTTCGCAGCAGTGGGCAATCCGCCGATCACTCGCTGGGTTTACCCCACGATGATCGTGTACTTCGAGTACGACCACGTCGTGCACACGGTGACGCTGCGTCCCTGAACTGGGCGTGAACCGCGCGTGAACCGCGCGGCCTGAGCGGTCAGGCTAGAATCACTGGCTTCTCTTAACCTCTCCCCCGCTTCGGCGTGGGAGGGTGCCTGCTATTGCCCGTTGGAACCGCAGACCGTGCCGCAGACCCACCTTGCCGTTGCCAACTTGACGCTGCCCTCGGCCGACCGCCTGAGCCTGCGCTGGACCGGCCTGACCGGGGCCGCCACCGCGCTGCAGGTGGGCCTGGCCGCGAAGCAAGCGCCCGGCCCGGTCCTGCTGGTCACCGCCGACGCCGCCACCGCCGCGCGCCTCGAGGAAGAACTCGCGTTCTTCTGCGCAGGCGACGTGCCCGTGTGCAGCTTTCCGGGCTACGAAACCCTGCCATACGACCAGTTCTCACCGCACCCCGACATCATTTCGCAACGATTGAGCACGCTGGCAAGGTTGCCCGCGCTGAAGCGCGGCATCGTGATCGTCGACGTGCAGACGGCCCTGCAGCGCCTCCCCCCGCGCACGTTCATCGACGGGCACGCCTTGAGCCTGAAGGCCGGCGAGGCGCTCGACCTCGAGCAGTTCCGGCTGCGCCTGACCAGCGCAGGCTACGCGAGCGTGCCGCAGGTGGCGGAGCCCGGCGACTTTGCCATCCGCGGGTCGTTGTTCGACGTGTACCCGATGGGCAGTGAGTCGCCGTTCCGCATCGACCTGTTCGACGACGTGATCGACAGCATCCGCAGTTTCGACGCGGAGTCGCAGCGCTCGCTCGAGAAGCTGGCACAACTCAACCTGCTGCCTGCGCGCGAGTTCAGCCTGTCGCCCGAGGCGATCAAGGATTTCAGGCGTCGGTTTCGCACGCGCTTCCAGGGCGATCTCACGCGCATGCCGCTGTATCGGGACGTCGGCGAAGGCCTTGCTCCGGCTGGCATTGAGTACTACCTGCCGCTTTTTTTCGAACAGACCGCCACGCTGCTCGACTACCTGCCGGCCCGCACCATCATGCTCCTGCCTGCCGCGTATGACGCTGCATTACGCGATGCCTGGCGTGCGCTCGTCGAACGGCACGAAGAGCGTCGTTTCGACATCGAGCACCCGGTGCTCGACCCCGCAGAGATTTGTCTGCCAGCCGACGAGTGGCTGGTTGCTGCCACTGCACGGCCGCACGTGCTGCTTGGCCCCGCGCCTGATGCCCTCGCGGTGGCGGTCGATGTCCCGCAGACCATCATGGTCGAACCGCCGCCGACGATTCCCCACGTGGATTTCGGCACGCAGCCGGCACCGTCCGCGCGCATCGACCAGCGCCGCGAGGAAACGCTGCATGCCTTCGCAGACCAGTTGCGCACGACGCCCGGCCGCGTGCTGCTGGCCGCAGAGTCTGCGGGCCGGCGCGAATTGCTGCTCGACCTGCTGCGCCCATACGACATCGCTGCGAAGGTTGTCGGCAGCTGGCAGGAATTCCTCGTGAGCGATGCACGAATAGCGCTGGCCGTCGCCCCGCTCGCCTCGGGCGTCACGTTGCGCGATCCAGCAGTCACGATCTACGCCGAAGAACAGTTGTTCGGCGAGCGCGCGCGACAGGAACGCCGGCGCCGTCGCTCGGACCGCGATCCCGCCAGGATCATCCAGCAACTCGCGGACCTCCGTCCTGGCGCGCCCGTCGTCCACGAAGACTACGGCGTGGGTCGCTACACGGGCATGCAGACGATGGATGCCGGCGGCATGACGGCCGAGTTCCTGGTGTTGGAATACGCTGGCGGCGACAAGCTGTACGTGCCAGTGCAGGCGCTGGAACGCATCAGCCGCTACACGGGAGCACCCGCGGAGTCCGCGCCGCTGCACAAGCTCGGCGGCGACCAGTGGACCAAGGCACGCGCGCGCGCAGCCGCGAAGATTCGCGACGCCGCGGCCGAGCTGCTCGACGTGTACGCGCGCCGCGCCGCCCGCGAGGGCCATGCCTTCAAGGTCGACGACCAGCAGGTCCGTGCGTTCGAGTCCGGCTTCCCGTTCGAGGAAACCGTCGACCAGATGACCGCGATCCAGGCGGTGATCGAAGACCTGCGGTCTGGAAAACCGATGGACCGCGTCATCTGCGGCGACGTCGGCTTTGGCAAGACCGAAGTGGCATTGCGCGCGGCCTTCGTCGCCGTGCAGGGCGGCAAGCAGGTGGCCGTGCTGGTGCCGACAACGTTGCTTGCGCAGCAGCATTACGAAACGTTCGCCGATCGCTTCGCGGACTGGCCAGTCAAGATCGAGCTGCTGTCGCGCTTCCGCGCGGGGGCGCAATCGAAGGTGGCCCTCGATGGCCTCGCCTCGGGCAAAGTCGACATCGTCGTCGGCACGCACCGGTTGCTGCAGCCGGGCGTCAAGTTCAAGGACCTGGGACTCGTCGTCATCGACGAGGAGCATCGTTTCGGCGTGCGTGACAAGGAGCGGCTCAAGTCACTGCGCGCCGAGGTCGACGTGCTCACGCTCACCGCAACGCCGATTCCGCGCACGCTCAACATGGCGCTCGGCGGACTGCGCGATCTTTCGTTGATCACCACGCCGCCCGCGGCGCGGCTTTCAATCAAGACATTCGTTGCCGAATGGAGCGATCCCACGGTGCGCGAGGCCTGCCTGCGCGAACTGCGTCGCGGCGGGCAGGTGTACTTCGTCCACAACAGCGTCGAGACCATCGACAGGATGGCGCAGCAATTGACCGAGCTGGTGCCAGAGGCGCGCATCGCGATCGGTCACGGACAGATGCGCGAGCGCGACCTCGAGCAGGTCATGCTCGATTTCTACCACAAGCGCGCCAACCTGCTGCTCTGCACGACGATCATCGAAAGCGGCATCGACGTGCCGACCGCCAACACGATCGTCATCAACCGCGCGGACCGCTTCGGACTCGCACAGCTGCACCAGTTGCGCGGCCGCGTCGGCCGCTCGCACCACCAGGCCTACGCGTACCTGGTGACGCCGCCAAAAAATGCGATGACCGCCGATGCCGCCCGCCGCCTCGAAGCCATCGAGTCACTCGAGGATCTGGGCGCAGGTTTCGTGCTGGCAACCCACGACCTCGAGATTCGCGGCGCGGGCGAGCTGCTTGGGGAAGGCCAGAGCGGACAGATCCAGGAAGTGGGCTTCGCGCTGTACATGGAGCTGCTCGAGCGGGCGGTGAAGGCCATGCAGGCCGGCAAGACGCCCGAACTCGAGAAACCCTTGCACCATGGCCCGGAGATCGACCTGCACGTGCCGTCATTGCTGCCGGAAAGCTACCTGCCCGACGTGCACGCCCGGCTCGTGCTCTACAAGCGCATCTCGTCCGTGCAGAGCGTCACCGAGCTCGACGACCTGCAGGCTGAGACAATGGACCGCTTCGGCCCGCTGCCGGATCCGGCGAAGAACCTGTTCCGCATCGCGCGCCTGCGCGTCACGGCAAATCCCCTCGTGATCGAGCGGATGGACCTCGGCAACGGCAGCGGGTCGGTCGCCTTCGGCGACGACACGCCGCTCGACCCGGGCTCGCTCATCCTCCTGCTGCAGAAGAGCAACCGGACCATGCGCTTCGACGGGCCGAAAAAGATTCGTGTCACGGGTAAATGGGACGACCCGGAAGAACGTTTCCTTGCGGCCCAGAAGCTGCTCGACGAGCTGACGCGCTGCGTGATCCGGCACTGAACGCAGGAAGTGCAGGAAGTGCAGGAAGTGCAATTCCGGCCTTCCGGCCCTTCCTGCACTTCCTGCCCTTCCGTCAGGTCACCAGCTCGCGCCGCACGGCACGATTGCCGCCAACCCCCTTGGCGTCGCTCACGGCCGCGTGACTCGCCTCCACCAACGCCACGTGACTCACTCCGCGCGGCGGCTCGACCGTGACGACACCTGCGCTCACGGTGAGGAAGCGACCCGTGGCGGACCGTGGATGGTGGATCGCGAGCGAGCGGACGCGCGCGACGATCTGCTCAGTGAAGCCATGCGCGGCGCCCGGCTCCATGCCCACACCCAGCACCAGGAAGCCGCCTTGCCCTGAGCGGGCCACGACGTCGCTTGCACGTTTCATGATTGCGGCGATGGTGCGGCCCACCTGGCGCAGCACGTTGTCGGCTGCGCTGCGACCGAAGATCTCGAGGTATTCGGGCCAGGAGTCGATCTCGAAGTGCATCAGCGTGACGCAACGGCCATCGCGCTGGCCGATCGACCAGTCGCGCCCAAGCATCTCCAACAGCTGCTCTTCAGTGCTGAGCCCGCTGCTGCGCTCGAGCGCCGCCGCCAGCGCGCCCGGCGAAGTGCGCGGCAGCGGCCGGTAATACAGCGCGACGCGCGTGCCCGACAGCATCACGGCCCAGCGTTCGCAGTCGAGCAAAGTGCCGTCCACGCGCTTGAGCCGCACGCGTGAGCCGATGCCGGTTGCTGTCAGGTTCGGGTCTGCGGGCGCCTCCACTTCGACTTCGTCGAGCTTGCGGCCGACCAGCCAATCGTCGGAACGCCGCAGCAGCGCAGCGAGAGTCGCGTTGCCGTACACCACGTGCGTCGCCGCGCCGTGGGATTCGACGACGGCAATGCCATCGAGCGCGTGCTGCAACACCTCCTCGAGCAGGCTGGCGTCTGCCCCAGGCGCGACGTTCGCTTTGTCGTTCATCGTCCGGCTCCCCGAGTAGCTCGTTCAGGCGTTCAGTTGCAGGCTCGGCGCGTCGCGGCAATGGTCGATGGCGCGTCGGCATTCGCTCCATTGCGCGCTTTGCAGCAGTTCGATGCGCGGCGGCATCGGCTTGCCATGCAGCCGCACGAGGCGCACCTGGCTCAATGGATCCGCGGCACCTTCCAGTTCGGCAAGGGTCGCGAGCACCGCTGGCCGGTCATTGCAGATGGGCAGCAGGTCGCAGCCCGCGTCGATCGCGCGGCGCGCCCGTTCGGGCACGGTGCCTGCAAAGGCAGCGCCGCCCATGCTCAGGTCGTCCGAAAACACAGCGCCGGTGAAGCCGAGATCGCCGCGCAGGACCTGCTCGATCCAGCGCGCCGAGAAACCGGCAGGCGCCGCGTCGACTTCGGGAAACAGCACGTGCGCCACCATCACCGACGCGAGCCCGTTCGCGATCAGGCGCCGGTATGGCAACAGGTCGTCGGTCAGCTCGATGAGTGGACGACGATCCACCGGCAACGCCTTGTGCGAATCGGCAACGACGGCGCCGTGGCCCGGGAAGTGCTTGGCTGTCGCCGCCATGCCGGCTTCGCGCATGCCTTGCAGGCAGGCTACGGCCAGGCGCGAGACCGCTTCCGGATCGCGATGGTAGGCGCGATCGCCGATGACTTCGCTGACGCCATAGTCGAGATCGATGCAGGGCGCAAAGCTCATGTCGATGCCAACGGAGCGCAGCTCGGCTGCGAGCAGCCAGCCGCTCTGCCACGCCAGCTTGCGCCCCGCTTCCGCGTCGATGTCGTACGCGTAACCGATCGCGCGTTGGGGCGGCAGCACGGTGAATTCCTGGCGGAATCGCTGCACGCGGCCGCCCTCGTGATCGACGGTGACGAGCAGCGGCGGATTGCGGACTGCGCGGATTTCGGCAACCAGCGCCTCGAGCTGCGGGTAGCTCTCGAAATTGCGTGTAAACAGTATTGCGGCGCCGACGAGCGGATGGGCCAGCACGCGGCGGTCCTCGTCGGTCAACGCGAAGCCCGCTACGTCCACCATCAGGGGACCCAGCGTCATCGCGCCGCTCCGTGTGTCCTGCTGCCCGTCATTTGCCGTGCGTGCCTCACCGGTCGAACACCGCCATCGCCTCGACATGCGCCGTGTGCGGGAACATGTCCATGACCCCTGCCGCCGTCAGCCGGAAGCCATGCTCCCGGACCAGCAGCCCCGCGTCGCGCGCGAGGCTGCCTGAATGGCAGGAAATATACACGACGCGCCTGGCCCCGCTGCCTGCGACGAGCGGCAGGATCTCCTTCGCACCCGCGCGCGGGGGATCGAGCAGAACGCAATCAAATGAGCGCCGTGTCCAGGCCTGACCTACCACGTCTTTGAACAGGTCGGCGACGTGAAACTCCGCATTCGTGATGCCGTTCCGCCCAGCATTGCCGCGCGCCCGACGCACCAGCGCCGCATCACCTTCGACCGCCACGACCTGCGCCGCACGCCGCGCAAGCGGCAGCGAGAAGTTGCCGAGGCCGCAGAACAGGTCAAGGACGGTGTCGGTCGGTGCGGGCTCGAGCATCTCGAGCGCGCGCTGGATCATCGCCTGGTTGAGCGTGGCGTTGATCTGCACGAAATCCGTCGGCTCGAACTCGATCGTGACGTCGTGCCCGGGCAGGCGGTAGCTGAGCGGCGTTGCAACGGTTGCCGGGTCGAGCGGCGCGATCGTATCGGGTCCGCCCGGCTGCAGGTGGATGCGCACCGCATGCTCACGCTCGAACGCGACCATGTGCTCCAGGTCTGCCGGTGTCGGCGGGTCCAGCACGCGCAAGACGAGCACGACGGCGTCATCGGCGACGGCGACCTCCGCCTGTGGCACGCGACTCGCGATGGACAGCCGCTCTACCATCTGGCCGAGCGGCGTGATCAGCGCACCGACGGGCTCGACCAGCACGTGACATTCACTCAGGTCCGCCACGTACGGCGACCCCCGCTCCCGAAAGCCCACGAGCACCTTGCCCTTGCGCGGCACGAGCTTGATGCCGAGGCGCGCGCGACGCCGGTAATTCCAGACCGGGCCGCGCAGCGGTTCGAGCAACTGCGCGGCCTGCACGTTGCCGAGCCGCGCGAGGTTCTCGACAAGTTGCGTCTGCTTGAACGCCAACTGCGCCTCGGGCGCCAGGTGCTGCAAGGCACAGCCGCCGCAGAGTCCGAAGTGCGGGCACTTTGGCTGGACGCGGTCGGGACTCGCGCGCAGTACCTGCTCAGTGATCGCGTAATCGAGCTTGCGCTGGCGGTGCGTGCGTCGCAGCACGACACGTTCTCCCGGCAGCGAATCCGCGACGAACACGGTCTTGCCGTCGATGCGGGCGACGCCCGCCGCCTCGTGCGTGAGGTCGACGATGTCGGCCTCCTCGGGCGCCATCTGCAAGCGCTTCATCGGTGCGTCAGCTCGAGCACTTGGCCCAGGCGTCCGCGTACTGCTGCAGGTGCGGCTGCCGCGCCGCGAGCAGGCTCGACCTGACGATTTCGACTTCGCGGTCGTGCTCTTCGTGGGTGAGGCGCCCGCGCATGAGTTCGAAGCGCAGGTAAATCAGGTACGTGTTGATGACGTCGGTCTCGCAATAGTTGCGGATGTCGACGCTGCGGCCCTCGAGGTGCGCATCCCAGACGCCCTCACCGGACATGCCGAGCTTGCCGGGAAAGCCCAGCAGCTGCGACATCTTGTCGAGGCCCACGCGCCCGCGCCCCTGAAAGCCGGACAGCACGTCCATGAGATCGACGTGCCGCCAGTGGAAGCGGCTGATGTAGTTGTTCCACTTGAACGACTGGTCCATCTCGCCCATCTCCCAGTAGCGATGCGCCTGGACCTTGTGGCGCAGTGCGCGGTAGTGCAGCACAGGCAGGTCGAAGCCGGAACCGTTCCAGCTGACCAGCGTTGGCGCCAGTCGCTCGATCCCATCAAAAAAGCGCCGGACCAGTTCCTGTTCCGACGAGTCGGGCTCGCCGATGCTCCAGACCTTGAAACCGTCACGCGAACGCATGGCGATCGAGATCGCGACGATGCGTTGCTGCTCGAGCGAGAGGAACTCACTGCCTGTCTGCTCGCGCTGCCGCGTGTGCATCACGTAACCGGCCTGCTTGTCCGTGAGAGTCTCGAGGCCGTGCAGCCGGCGGCCGAACTCGACGTCCGGCACCGTCTCGATGTCGAACGCAAACACGTTGTTGATCATGCTCATCCTGCCTGCTCCTGCTTCATCAGCACCGCCACCGCCACGACCAGGCCTGCCTCGTCGGTGAGCGTCACGTGGCCTTCACCCGCGCCGAGCCGGTCACGCAACGCGCGCCCCCGCTCGGACCAGATCACTTCGGGACGACCCCAGGAGTTCGGCGCGATACCGACATCCCGAATCCAGATGCCGTGCGCAAAGCCCGTGCCGAGCGCCTTCACGATCGCCTCCTTGGCGGCGAAGCGCATCGCGAGGAACCGCACCGGACGCTTGTAGTTGCGAAACCCGGCTGCTTCCTCTGGCATCAGCAGGCGTCGCACGAAGTGCTCGCCGTGCCGCGCAAAGACCTGCTCGATGCGCGCCAGCTGAACGACGTCGGTGCCGATGCCGAAGATCATGGTCTGAGCTCAGCCCTTGCTGGTGGGCAGGCCGCGACGGGCCTCGACCATGAGCCGGCGCATCTCGCGCACGGCCTCGGGCAGCCCGTCGAAGACCGCACGCGCAATCAATGCGTGGCCGATGTTCAGTTCGACGATCTCCGCGATCGCCGCGACCGGCTGCACGTTGTGATAGTGCAGCCCGTGCCCTGCGTGCACGGTCAGGCCGATCTGCGACCCATGGCGCGAGCCCTGCAACAGCCGCATGAGTTCCCGCGCCTGCTGTTCGCCCGTTGCTTCTGCATACGCGCCGGTGTGCAGCTCGACGACCGGCGCGCCGATCTCGAGCGACGCTTCGATCTGTGCCGGGTCCGGGTCGATGAACATCGAGACGCGGATGCCACATTCACGCAGCGCGGCGCAGCAGTCTTTAAGGCGCGACTTCTGGCCCGCGACGTCGAGGCCGCCCTCCGTCGTGACCTCCGTGCGCTTCTCGGGCACCAGACAGACGTCCTGCGGCCGCACCTGGCGCGCGATCGCGATCATCTCGTCGGTGGCAGCCATCTCCAGGTTCATGCGCGTCTGCAACGATGCGCGCATGCGGAGTACGTCTGCGTCCTGGATGTGGCGACGGTCCTCGCGCAGGTGCAGGGTGATGCTGTCCGCACCCGCTTGCTCGGCGACCAGCGCCGCATGCAGTGGATCGGGGTACGGCGCGCGCCGGGCCTGTCGCAGCGTCGCGACATGGTCTATGTTCACGCCGAGCCTGATGGGATGGGTCAGTTGCAATGGATCAACCTCCGTCGGCCTTGCCCGCGTGCGCGCGCATCTCGAGCAGCACCTCGCGCGTGCGCAACGGCCGGCCGTCGAGCACGCGATCGAGCGCCGCCCGCAACAGCCGGCGCGCGTCCGCCAGGGTGCGCGGATCGTCCAGGTCGTCGCGTGCGAGCGAGAGCAGCGACGCGCCGCAAAATATCAGGGTTCCCTCCGCCACTCCATCGACGGGCTCCGCACCGCCCTCGATGCCGTAACGGTAACTGCGGTCGGGCTGGAGCGGATTGCCGCTCGCCGCCTCCTGCTCGAGATTGAGGCCCCAGCCGAGCTCATCGAGGAGCCGCTTTTCGAACAGCCGCAAAGCGCGGCCGGGATCGTGGTCGAGGGTATACAACCGCTCGATCAGCGCCGCATACGCATCGAACAATGCCGGATGGGGATCGTTCCGCTGCAGCAGCTTCAACAGCAGTTCATTGGCATAGAAACCGCTCATGAGGCGATCACCGCCCAGAGTCGCGGGCGGCCGCACGCGCTCGGCCGAGGTCAGATGCCCCGTTTCACCGCGACCGCTCCACGAGACCAGTGATTCGGTAAAGGGCTGCAGGGCGCCACCTGCGCCGGTCGAGCCGTTCTGTCGCGACGCGCGCGAAAAGACTGCAACCCGTCCGTGCGTGCGCGTCATGAGTTCGAGGATGCGGCTCGTGTCGCGCCAGGGATAGTGGTGCAGCAGGAAGGCAGGTTCGAGGTGAACCCGCCGCGTGCTGCTCACAGTTCGTACCCGAACTTGCGCATGGCGTTTTCATCGTCGGACCAGCCTTCCTTGACCTTGACCCAGAGTTCCAGGTGCACCGCCTGATTGAAGTGGCGGTTCAAGTCCAGGCGCGACTGCCGCCCCACTTCCTTGAGCAGCGAGCCACCCTTGCCGATCACGATGGCCTTCTGTCCCACGCGTTCGACCCAGATCACGGCCTGCACGACCAGCTTGCCCGGCTCGTCCTCGGACGGGCCCATGCCCTCGATCTCGACGACGAGACCGTAAGGCAATTCTTCCTGCAGCCGCAGCATCAGCTTTTCGCGGATGAGTTCGGCGGCCATGAAGTGGTCTGGCGAGTCAGTCACCTGCCCCTCGGGGAAGATGCGTGGCTGCTCCGGCAGGTACCTGGAGATCACTTCGGGCAGCCGCTCGAGCGTCGTCGTGCGCGTGGCCGAGATCGGCACGACTTCGGCGAACTCGGCTTTTGCAGATAAATCCTGGATGAACGGCAACAGCCGTTCCTTGGGATGCGCGCGGTCGACCTTGTTGATCAGCAGGACGATCGGCAGCCCGACGCGTTTCAGCTCCTCGAGCACGCGCTCGTCCTCGTCCGTCCAACGCAGTGCCTCGACGACGAACAGGTTCACGTCGACGTCCGTCAGCGACGAGATCGCCGTGCGATTCATGTAGCGGTTCATCGCACGCGTCTGCTTCGCATGGATACCAGGCAAGTCGACGAAGGCGATCTGCAGGCCCGGCTGGTTGAGCACGCCGTGGATGCGGGTGCGCGTGGTCTGCGGCTTGGGGCTGACGATGCTGACTTTCTGCCCGATAAGGGCGTTCAGCAGCGTGGACTTGCCCACGTTCGGCCGTCCTGCGAGCGCCGCGAAGCCGCAGCGGATGACGGGCTCGTCGCCGGGCGGGGGAAGGATGGTCGTAGCGTCGGTCATGATTTCTCCTGCGCGTGGCCCAGGGCCTCCAGCACGCGTTGCGCAGCTTCCTGCTCGGCACGGCGTCGACTCGAACCGCGGCCCGTCGCGCGTCGCGCGAGGTCCGGTGCCTCGCAGCTGGCGACGAACCATTGCTCGTGGGGTTCGCCGCCTACTTCCTCGAGTGCGTATCTGGGCAGCGCGAGCCCGCGTGCTTGCAGCTCTTCCTGCAACCGCGTCTTGGGATCCTTCAGCGTCTCGGCCGAAGGCAGGTCGCGCAAGCGTGCACCCAGCAGTCGCTCGATGACGTCACGGGCGGCCTCGATGCCGCCGTCGAGGTAAACCGCCCCGAGCAGAGCCTCTAGGCTGTCTGCGAGAATCGAGTCCCGCCTGAAGCCACCGGACTTGAGTTCGCCGCCGCCGAGGCGCAATTGGTCGCCCAGTTCGAGCTCGGCCCCGATCGCGGCGAGCGACTGGCTGCTGACCAGGGCGGCGCGGAACCGGCTCAAGTCACCCTCTGGCGCGGCCGGAAACTCGCGAAACGCGAGCAGCGCGATCGCGAAATTGAGCACCGAATCGCCGAGGAATTCGAGCCGCTCGTAGTTCGTGCGGCTGGCGCTGCGATGGGTCAGCGCCGCCTCGAGCAGCGCGGGATCACGGAAGCGATACCCGAGCCGCTGCGCGGACCATGCGTCAGCCTGCAGCAAAACCCGCCATCACTGTGGAATCGAGACGGTGTAGTCGAACTTCACCAGCAGGTAGACGTTGGCGGCAAAAGGCTGCTCGGCCTGGTAATTTGCGTTCATGTCGAAGCCGTTCTCCGACTTCTTGATGACGATTTCCTTCCAGCCGATCCTGCCGATGTCCTCGACGTCCCAACGGCGTTCGAGCGACCGCCGGATCAGGTTCGGGTTGGTATCGATGGCCGCATGCTCGTCGCGAACCTGGTTCATCGAGCGCACCAGCTTCGAATACTCGATATAGACCGGCACGAGGCGGATGCCGGCGTACAGCGCCGACCCCACGATCAGGATGATGATGACCATCCCCAGGAACGTCATTCCGCGTTGGCTATGCTTCATCCAATATTCTCCCTTGAATGTCTCAGCGGATCGCCTTGCCGACGCGGTCCCACAAGGGCGCGTGCGGCAGGTTCCAGTTCAACCAGATGCGGACAGCCTTGCCGACAACGTGGTCGACCGGCACGTAGCCTACCTCGGGGAACCGACTGTCGCGGCTGTTGTCGCGATTGTCGCCCATGAAGAAGTAGTGCCCGGCGGGCACCACGTCGTCGAAATCGACCGAAGGACGCTCGTCGATGTAGAGCGTCTGGTGCGGCGCCGTGCCTAGCGTTTCGAGCCCGTTCTGCGCGCGGGGCGTGCTGTTGAAAGGCGCGGAGTAGTCGCCCAGCTGCACGTCCTGCAGGACGTCGTTGAGGTACACGCGTTTTTCGCGCACCACCACGTGATCACCCGGCATGCCGACGAGCCGCTTGATGTAGTTCGTGGAAGGATCGGACGGCAGACGGAACACGACGACGTCGCCGCGCTGCGGCTCGCCCAGCGGCACGATCTCGGTGTTGACCACCGGCAGCCGCAGGCCGTACGTGAACTTGTTGACGAAGATGAAGTCGCCGTCGAGCAGCGTTGGCATCATCGAGTCCGAGTGAATGCGGAACGGCTCGTAGAGGAACGAGCGGATCACCAGCACCAGCAGGATGATCGGGAAGAACGAGCGCGCGTACTCGACCAGGACCGGCTCCGGCGCGCCGCCTGCCACGCTGCCGCTGGCAGCCGCCATGCGGCGCGGACGGAAGAAGCGCGTGTCCACAAGCCACACGAGGCCTGTGATGAGCGCGGCAAGAACCAGGAAAAACGAAAAGTCGAAGACCAAGCGGCACCTCTCGGAACGGAGCGGAGTATTGGGCAATTATCTCGCTAAATCAATGCTTTGCATCACATTCCACAAGCGCGGGTAAAATCACTCCTTGCGCCCCACCTGCAGCACGGCCAGGAATGCCTCCTGCGGGATCTCGACCTGCCCGATGTTCTTCATGCGCTTCTTGCCCTCCTTCTGCTTGTCGAGCAGCTTGCGCTTGCGCGAGAGGTCGCCGCCGTAGCACTTGGCCAGCACGTTCTTGCGCAAGGCCTTGACGGTAGAGCGGGCGATGACGTGCGCCCCGATCGCAGCCTGGATGGCCACCTCGAACATCTGCCGGGGAATCAGTTCCTGCATCTTGTCCACCAGCTCGCGGCCGCGCTGATAGGCAGTGTCGCGATGGCTGATGATCG
>JANNGT010000373.1:0-37870 GCA_031404015.1 Gammaproteobacteria bacterium
GGTTGCGGATACACGATCAATGGCTACCTCTACCCCTGCAACCTCGACACGATTCATGCGTGCAACGATGACTACAGCGGTTGTGCTGTCTTCACATCGTACGTGCAGGTGCCGGTGACGGAAGCCCGTGCCAAGGGCTCCCGGGTCTGGGCGGCAGACGGCCGTGAATTCATCGATTACGTGGGTTCCTGGGGGCCAATGATCCTGGGCCACGCGCACCCCGACGTGATCCGCGCCGTGCAGGAAACGGCAGTCAACGGCTTGTCGTTCGGCGCGCCGACCGAAATCGAGACAGTGGTCGCGCGCAAGATCATAGAGCTGGTGCCGTCGATCGAACTCGTGCGCATGTGCAGCTCGGGCACCGAAGCCACCATGAGCGCGATCCGCCTCGCGCGGGGGTTCACCGGGCGGCAGAAGATCGTCAAGTTCGAAGGCTGCTATCACGGTCACTCGGACTCGCTGCTGGTGAAGGCGGGCTCGGGCATGTTGACGCTGGGCGTGCCGACGTCACCCGGCGTGCCGCCCGAACTCGCGGCGCACACGCTGACGCTGTCTTACAACGACATCGACCAGGTGCGGCAATTGTTCGGCGAGCTTGGCAAGGAAATCGCCTGCGTGATCGTCGAGCCCGTCGCTGGCAACATGAACTGCATCCTGCCGGTGCCTGGGTTCCTCGAAGCTCTGCGCGAGGAATGCACGAAGCACCAGGCCGTGCTGATCTTCGACGAAGTCATGACCGGCTTCCGCGTCGCCAAGGGCGGCGCGCAGGCGTTGTACGGCGTCAAGCCGGACCTGACGACGCTCGGCAAGATCGTCGGCGGCGGCATGCCGGTGGGCGTGTTCGGCGGGCGGCGCGACATCATGTCGCACATCGCCCCGCTCGGCCCCGTGTATCAGGCCGGCACCCTGTCCGGAAATCCGGTGGCGATGGCCGCAGGTCTCGCGACGCTGACCGGCATCGACGCGCCCGGGTTTCACGCGCGCCTGGGAGAGCTCACTGACAGGCTTGTCCGTGGCCTCAGGCAAGCGGCGGAGCAAGCGGGCGTGGCGCTCGCGACGAACCACGTCTGCGGCATGTTCGGCTTTTTCTTCACGTCGGCCATGCACGTGAACAGCTATGCCGACGCCACGAGCTGTGATGTCGAGCGTTTCAAGAAGTTTTTCCACGGCATGCTCGAGGAAGGGGTCTACCTTGCGCCTTCCGCATTCGAGGCCGGTTTCATTTCCATTGCGCACACCGAGGCCGACGTCGACGCCACGATTGCGGCAGCCGCGCGGGTGTTCGCGCGGCTTTAGGTTTCGTCGAGCGGGTAGCCGAACAACTCAAAGTCGCGGCGAAACGTCTCGGCGACCAGCGCGCGAGTCACTGGTGTGTAATGTTGGCGGTAATCGTCGCTGCTGCCACTTCTTTTGAGGTGCGGCAGCGACTCGCCACGGGGCAGCCCCAGCGTGCTGGCCAGCCAATCGCGCGTCGCCTCGATGTTCTCGAGGCGACCGACGTGTGCGAGGTAAATCACCGCGCCATTCTCATCCGCCACATGCCGCCACTGCGGGAGCGTGTGAAAGCGCTGCTGCTCCGTCATTGATTCGAGCGGCAGGCGCAGGAACTGCTCGAAGCTGCACGGCGCGAGCCTTTTCTCCTGCATGTTCCACTTCCAGCTGGACACCGCGCGCCCCCACGGGTTGCGCACGACGGTGAAGCACGGGATGCCCTTGCGCTTGACCTCGGCGATGATCCGCAACTTGCGTGCCTCGTCCTCGCGATAGCGGTTCATGAGGTACGGCACGTGTTGCTCGTCCAGCCAGGTCCACAGGCTGCTCGAGCCGGTCTTGTTGATGGCCAGGAAGACGATGCGCTTGCCGCGGGTCAGGTCTGTGAGGCCGCCGAGCAGGGACCGAAGCATGTAACACCCGAGTATTGATGCGCGCACTTTACACGCGGCACGCGCGTGCAGCGTACGATGCGGGTCACCGTAGCACCAGCGATCCGCATGCTGCCTTCAACCCCCGGCCCGTTCCCCCCGTACACCGGTTTCGAACCGCGCATCCCGGTGTGGTGCGTGACGCCCAATGCGACGGGGTTCATTCATCGCTATTACGACAGCTCACCTTTCAGCCCGTCGGGCCGATTCATGGCGGTGACGCGACTGCCATTCGAGGACCGGCTGCCGAAGCCCGGCGACGTCGCGCAGATTGTCGTCATCGACCTCGAGACCGGCGAAACACGCTCGGTCGCCGAGACGCGCGGCTGGGATGTGCAACTCGGCGCGCAGCTGCAGTGGGGCGCGGATGATCACACGCTGCTGTACAACGACCTGGAATTGCAGGATTGGATGCCGTACGGCGTACGGCACGACCTGCGCACCGGCGAGGCGCGCCGTCTTGGCGGCACGATTTACAGCGTTTCGCCCGACGGGTCCCAGGCGGCGAGCCCGTGCCTGCGGCGCATGGCCGTCACGCAGCGCGGCTACGGCGTCGTTGTGCCAAAAGGCGAGATTCCGCAGAACCGCGGGGCAAGCCCCGACGACGGCATCTGGATTACCGATCTGCAGACGGGAACATCGCGTCTCGTCATATCACTGGCTGAGATCGTCGAGCGGGTCGGTTCCGCGCTGCCAGTGGCGCGCAAACGCGGCGATTTTTATGCGTTCCACGTGAAGTGGAATCCGCAGGGCACGCGCTTGATGCTGGCATTGCGGTGGTTGCCGCGCAGCATATTCCCGTGGCGGCGCAAGCGCCGTTACGGCGCCAAGCACGTCGTCACGATGAACGCGGACGGCAGCAACGTGCAAGTGACCGTTTCCGCAGAGCGATGGGCCAAGGGTGGACACCATCCAAACTGGTGTCCAGACGGCGAGCACGTGCTCATGAACCTGGCGACCCAGGGCGACGGATTGCGTTTCGCGCGGCTGACACTCGACGGATCGACGTGCGAAACACTGGTACCCGCTGTGCGCGGCTCGGGCCATCCGACCCTGCATCCCGATGGATACCATTTGCTGACCGACGCGTACGTCGACGAGCCGCTGGCCTTTGGCGACGGCACAGCGCCGATCCGGTTGATCGATCTGCGCAATGCACACGAAACGCAACTGGTGCGCATTGGAATCCAGCCGCTGGCCGAGCGCTCGACGGGTGCGCTGCGCGTCGATCCGCATCCCGCCTGGGATCGCAGCTACACACGCATCGCGTTCAATGCGTGCCCGGATGGCAAACGGCGCGTGTACGTGGCCGACCTTACGCAAGTCCTGCGCGCCGTCTGATCTTCCTGCCCTTCCTGCCCTTCCTGCCCTTCCTGCCCTTCCCGCCCTTCCTGCGCTTCCTGCGCTTCCCGCCCTTCCTGCGCTTCCTGCGCTTCCCGCCCTTCCTGCGCTTCCTGCGCTTCCTGCCCTTCCTGCCGCTATCTGCCCCGCCGCGCCAGCGCAAGCAGCGCTGCGACAGCCTCGCCCACGCCATTGGCAATGCCGAGTTCGGCCGTGCGCCGCGTCAATGCGCTGCGCCGTTCGGGCTCCCGCAATAGCCGTGCAGCTGCTTGCGCGATCGCTTGTGGATTCCTCTCGGCCGTCTCGGCAATCTCGAGACGCACGGCGCGACGGATGCGGCGATCCTGGTCGCCCGCAAGCGGAATTGAAATGATCGGCCGCCCGTGCGCCAGCACGTGGATCATCGTCGAGCCGCCGTTGCTCACCACGATCGACGCTTCGGCCAGCAGGAACTGCACATGGTCCGGCTCGACGCGCGACAGCAGCAGCAGGTTCGGGTCGTCAGTGGGCGTTACGCTTTTCCGACCCGTGAGCACGACAGTGCGCTGACCCGTTGCAGCAGCGAACTCACGCGCGGCCGCAATGAACAGCTCCGCGGGTTCGGCAACACGCGTGGCCTCGCCGCGCCCACCCGGCACGAACACCACGAATTCACCTGGCGCGAGTCCATGCGTTTGCAGCCATGCGGTGCGCGCCTCAGGCTCGGACGGCGTGAACAGAGTGTCAAACTGGCGCACCCCGTAATGCGGGAAAAAACGCAACTTGAGCCGCTCGATGCGCGAGAGGCCACCCGTCACGAAAGCGGGAAACACGATCCAGTGTTCGTCGAGCAAACGCATCCACTTTGGGCGGAAAGCTTTCCAGCGCAACTTCGGCGCGCGGCTTGAAAAAACCAGCCGAGCGCCTGCGCGCCTGGCAGCGCGCAACTGCGCCGTGCGGCCCGAGTTGTCGAAAACCATGACGTCGGGTCGAAACGACTCGATCGTCTGCAACACCTGCGCCGTGCTGTTGGTGGGCGACGCGTCGCAATCAATGATCGGAAAATTCACGGACTCGCGGAAGACCGCCTGGCGGTTGACGAGAAAGCGGATGTCGGCGGCGGGGTCCGCTTTCGCGAGTTCGCGCGCAATAATCAGGCAACGCATCAATTCGCCCGCGCCGCCCGGCCCCGAGACCGGCGAGAACAGAATACGCACAGGTCTCGCGTCGGGCTGCTGTGGAATCGCCGGGGGAGGCGGGGCGAACCCGGACGCCGTGGCCGCGATCGAGGATTCGGTGCCGAGCACCTGTGCGTACGCCTGCTCGAGGCGTGCGGCCGTGTGCTCGAGATCGAAATGCGAGAGGTCGCACGCGATACGCCGGCGCCCTGCGGCGTGATTACGCGCCAGGGCCTCCGCGAGTTGCGCAATGTCGTCGACAGGAACGAGTTGCAGCGGATAACTCCGCGCCAGGTCGCGCGGGCCCTCCGAATCCGCTGCGATGACCGGCACGCCCGAATCGAGCGCCTCGGCGATCACGCGTCCGAACGGTTCGTAGCGCGAGGGACAGACAAAGAGATCGAAGGCCTGATACAGATCCTTGACGTCGCGCCGGAATCCTGCGAATCGGACGCCAGCAGTGGCCATGCGCTGGAGCTCCGCGCGCTCGCTGCCATCGCCGACGACGACGAGTCGCGACCGCGGCAGCCGTGCGAGCTCGAACGCCTGCAACAGCGCATCGAACCCCTTGCGCGGCACGAGCCTGCCGACGGCCCCGATCAGGAAATCGTCATCGCCGGCGCCGAAGTCTGCTCGCAATTGCCGGATGCGCTCGGGCGATAATCGTGCATGCGGTACCAGTGAATTTGGCACCAGGAACACCTTGCCGTGATAACCGGCCGGCACGGTCGCCAATTGCCACTCCGAGATGCAGAACAGCGCATCCGTCCGGAGATAGTGCGGACCATTCAGGTGCAGGTGCAGCGTGCTCACGTGCCGAGCCGGGCGCTGGATGCGCGAGACGTAGCGCGTGCCGCGACGCAGGTGCGTGTGGATGATGTCCGGTCGCCACTGATCGACGATCTCGGCCAGGCGCTTCGCGGTGCGCCAGTACGCGGGCACTTCGAACACCGTGATGCCTGGCTCGAGTTGATCCAGCAGGCTGACTCCACGTGGGTCGCGATGATCGCTGCGCACGACCAGCGCCACGTCGTGCCGTTGCGAGAGCGCCGCGCACGACTCGATCGCCGCGCGCTCCGAGCCCGCAAAACCGCGGGACAGGATCACGTTCATCACACGCAAGCGGCCACCTTGCGCAGGTGCGGTCGCCTTTACATCCTTGTCGCTGGCGTGCAGCGGGGCTGTTTCCATACCCGGATTGTAGCCCGGCGGTCAGTGCCCCTCCCTGATTCAGCGAATCCGTGCAGCCGGCGCCTGATCGGCAGTGAGCCGGCCATGCTTGACCAGCCGCGCCTCGATGCCGGCACGGGTGCGCTCGTGCGTGGCCACCAGCTCATCGACCTTATGGCCTGCATCAAAGCCGGCCAGCAGGCGCGCGTCTTCTTCGGCCGACCACGGCTTGCCCGCGTTGCGCGGCAACGTTGACTGGCGCCGCCCCTGTCGCGAGCGGAGTTCCAGCGCATCCGCGCCAAGAAACAATGCGCGGGCGACGTCCGGCGTCTGCAGCGAAGTGACGCACGCCAGCGCTTCGCCGCTGGCGGGATCAAGGCCCGCTGCCAGGCTCTTGAGCGTTTCCGCCGCCTTGGTTTCGTCCATGTTCGATGCTCCTCGACAATTGAGACTGCCGCCACGAACGGCGGTGCGTCATTCGACGCGAGTGGGGAGCGCGTGGCGAACCGAATTTTTGCCGGGATGCTGCGGAAACGCGACCAGGTCAGGACTTGGGATCGTCGGGATCGTTGGGCTCGTCGGGTTCGTCGACTTGCGCGTCGTCGTCCGTCGTCGGCGGCTCCGTCGTGATTTCAAACAAGGGCCGCAGGAATCGCAGCCGCTCGATTGGATCGTCCAGTTCCAGGCAGTGCTGCTTGTGCGCTGGAGACAGCGGCAGGATTTCTGCGAGCCGGCCCGCCACCCACCCTGCGTCGTCCAGGTGCCGCTCGAGCGATTCGTAGGGGTCGCCGACCTGGTCGAGGACGTAATCCAGCGCCGGGCCGAGTTCCGAAAATTCGTCAGGCACGGGTACGCTGATCTCGTCCGGCATCCATTCCACTTCGGCCATGTTCAGGCCGTCGCGTGCGCGGCTGCGCGAGAGGATGCGAAAACGGCGTTCCCCGCGGGCTTCGACGCCGAGCAGACCATCCGGCTGCCCCGAGAAATCGACGATGCGCGCGTAGGTTCCTACGTCGTTGGTTGCGGTGGGGCCCGCGCCCGCTTCACTGCCCTCCTTCAGCAGCACGACGCCAAACCCTGTGTTTTCGCGCATGCAGCGCCGCACGAGGTCGATGTAACGTGCCTCGAAAATACGCAACGGCAATGGTCCGCCCGGGAACAGGACGGAGCCAAGGGGAAACAGCGGAATCTCCGCGCGCGCGCTGGCCGTTTCGTCGGGCATGTGCTGATTATGCCGCTTCCTCAGGCCGGTGGCGCGGCGGCGCGCAGGGCCTGCAGCAGCTTGTCGTGCATGCCGCCGAACGAGCCGTTGCTCATCAGGACGAGGTGGTCGCCCGGCCTGGCCTCGGCGGCGAGCGTGGCAACCAGGTGCGACAAGTCCGCCTGCACGCTTGCGAGCGAGCCCAGTGGCTGCATCGCGTCGGTGACGTCCCACTTCACCTCGGGCGACTGGTATATGTACACACGGTCGGCGCCGGTCAGCGAGTGAGCGAGTGCCAGCTTGTGGGTGCCGAGTTTCATAGTGTTCGAGCGCGGCTCGAGCACGGCGATCACGCGGCCGTGCCCTGCCCGGCGTCGCACCCCATCGAGCGTCGTGGCAATGGCGGTGGGGTGGTGTGCAAAGTCGTCGTAGACGGTGATGTCGCGCACGACGCCGCGGACTTCGAGCCTGCGCTTGACGCCGCCAAAACGACGCAAAGCCTCGAGCGCGATATCTTCTGCAACGCCCGCGTGACAGGCCGCCGCGACGGCCGCGAGCGCGTTGGCTGCGTTGTGCCGGCCGAGCATGTCCCAGTCCACGCTACCCAGGCTGCGCTCGCCGCGGAAAATCTCGAAGCTCGCATAGCTTGCATCCGCGCCCGCAGCGGCAACGCGCCACTCGGCTTGCGTCGCGCCCGCGCTCGAGAATCGTTCGACCGGGGTCCAGCAGCCCATCTGCAACACGGTGTCGAGATTCGGCTCGTCGGCGTTGACCAGCAATCGGCCATTGCTCGGCACAGTACGCAGCAGCAGGTGAAACTGCTTCTGGATCGCGGCGACGTCCGGGTAGATGTCCGCATGATCGTGCTCGAGGTTGTTGAGCACGGCGGTGCGCGGCCGGTAGTGCACGAACTTGGCGCGCTTGTCGAAGAACGCCGTGTCGTACTCGTCGGCCTCGATCACGAAGTGCCGGCCGTCGCCGAGCCGTGCGCTGACATTGAAATCGAGCGGCACGCCGCCGATCAAAAAACCCGGCTCGAGCCCGGCGTGCTCGAGGATGAAGGCGAGCAGGCTGCAGGTCGTCGTCTTGCCATGCGTGCCCGCCACGCCGAGCACCCAGCGCTCGTTCACCTGCAGCACGTTGCGCGCCAGCCATTCGGGTCCGGATTCGTACCGCTTGCCACTGTTGAGCAACGCTTCGACCAGTGCATTGCCGCGGCTCATGACGTTGCCCACCACGAACACGTCTGGATTGAGCTTGAGCTGGTCTGGCTCGTAGCCTTCGATGACGTCGATGCCGAGCGCGGCAAGCTGCGTGCTCATCGGCGGATAGACGTTGCGGTCGGAGCCAGTCACGCGATGGCCGGCCGTGCGGGCAATGGCCGCGATGCCGCCCATGAACGTGCCGCAGACGCCGAGGATATGCAGGTGCAAGGTCAGCCCCCTCCGCCGCGCACAAGTCCGAGCAGCAGGTTGATCAACAGGACATAAGTCAGCGAAATCGTCACGCCGGTAAAGAGGTTGGAATCCGTCGCGAGCTTGAGAATGCGACCCGTCACCAGGGAAAAGATCACGATCATCGCGAGCGCGATCAGCCCGGCAATGGTCGATTCGGGCGGCAACCCAGCCTGGCTCGACAGGAACTGGACAGGCAGGAACAGGCTGAGGCCAAGGACAACGCTGGTACCCAGTACGGCCGTCGTGGTCTGCAGGAAGCGATCGGATTTGCCGAACAGCTTGAGCAGCAGGTAGACGCCTGTCGTGAGCATGACGGGGTCGAGCAGCACGAACACGAGCCACGCCGCCCCAGGTTCGTCGGTGAGCAGCAACTGCAGGATCGAGACTGCGACGTAGCCCGCGGCGGTCAGCCATAGCAGCAATGTCGACGCTGGGAGGTCCTGTGGACCGCGCCGCCAGAGTACGATGTCGAAAAATGCCTTCAGGAAGTGCAGCACGTGGCTAAAAGCGGCGGCCTGAGGAGCGGCGATTCTACACGCAGGTGACCGACCCGATGCGCGAAGCGAGGCTGATCCAGAACCCCGGTGAACTCGAGGCGGCGGTATTTCGCCTGCGCGGCGCGGACCGGCTGGCGATCGACACGGAGTTCATGCGTGAGCGCACGTATCACCCCCAGCTTTGCCTGGTGCAGATAGGCAGCGAGTCGGACTGCCACCTGATCGATCCGCTCGTCGGCCTCGACCTCGCGCCCCTGCACGAACTGCTGCGGGACCGCTCGAAGTTGAAGATCCTGCACGCTGCGAGACAGGATATCGAGGTGCTGTTGTTGTCGGGCGGCACGGTGCCGGGTCCTCTTTTCGATACACAGGTCGCGGCGGCATTCCTCGGCTATCCGCCGCAGGTGGGGTACGCGGAACTGGTCGCGCGTCAACTTGGCGCGTCGATCGACAAGGGCCAGACGCGCACCGACTGGTCGCGACGGCCGCTCACGCCGGCCCAGCTCGCTTATGCGGCAGACGACGTCAAGCATCTGCTCACGCTGCACACCGATCTGCAGACCGAACTGGTGGCGAAAGGTCGCGCCGGCTGGGTTGCGGACGAGGTCAGCGCCTGTGAGAACCCGGCGTTGTATCGCACCGATCCGGCGCAGGCATGGCGGCGGCTCAAGGGACTGAACCGATTGCGTCCAGCCGAGCAATCGGCAGCCCGCGCGCTGGCCGACTGGCGCGAACGCCGCGCGCTCGAATCGGACAAGCCGCGAGGCTGGATCCTCGCCGACGAAGCGTTGTACGGGCTGGCGACACGCGAGCCCGTGTCTGTCGAAGCGCTCGAATCCGTTGCGGGACTGCCGCCCGGCGTGATCCGCAAGCGCGGTGACGAGTTGTGTGAATTGCTGCGCGCAGCTCGCGCTGATGAATCCGGCGTAGCCCTCACCGCGCCCAAGCGGCCGGAACCCGCACAGATGGCACTGGCGACGAAGCTGCTGAACGTGGTGCGGGAGGTCGCGACGGAACTGCAGTTGGGCGCGGAACTGCTCGCGACACGCAAGGAGATCGAGGCGATCGCATACGGGTCGGTCGAGCCCGAGGCGAGTCCGCTGCTGCGCGGATGGCGCAGGGACGTGGTAGGCGCGAAGCTGCTGGCCGCGCTCGCTTAGCTGGGCCGAAAGCTCCCGGCGCGCGCGTCTGCCTTTCCGAGCGCGACGGGACATGCAGGATTGGACGCCAAGACCCTCACTCGGCCTCACGGCCGACCTCTCCCGCAAAAGCGGGAGAGGTGAACGGAGGTGCAGGAGTTACGCGCCGATGGCCTTCACGAACTCCGCGTACACGCGATCCATCGGCTGATCCGCGTTCACGACCTTGAGCAAGCTACGACCGCTGTAGTGCTCGATCAGTGGAGCGGTCTGCGCGTTGTAGACCTTCAAGCGGTTTTCGATCACGTCTTCCTTGTCGTCCGCGCGCTGGATGAGTTCGGGCGCGTCCGCGCCGTGCGCCGCGTTGTCGCAGCGGGCGCCCTTCTGCGATGGCGAGGAGTACACGTTGAACACCTTGCCGCAGGCGGGACAGCTGCGCCGACCCGAGAGACGCATGAACAGCGCTTTCTCGTCGACCTTCATCAGCACCACCGAGTCGACCGGCTGGCCCAGGTCGGCCAGCAACTGATCGAGCGCGCCCGCCTGCGCAACGTTGCGCGGATAACCATCGAGGATGAACCCCTTGGCGGTATCGGCACGGCCCAGCCGCTCGCGTATCAGTCCGAGCACGATGTCGTCGGTGACCAGCTCGCCTGCGTCCATCGCGGCTTTCGCACGCACGCCGAGCTCGGTGCCGCGCGCGACAGCGTCACGCAGCAAGTCGCCCGAGGAGACCTGGGGAATGCCTTTCAGGTCACGCAGGCGCTGGGCCTGGGTGCCTTTCCCGGAGCCGGGCGCGCCTAGTAGAACGATTCTCATGATAAATGGCCGCTCGGGGTCGGTTTCGTGTGGCCCGCACGTTACCGAAATTGCCCGGTCGGGGCCAGACCGAGCTGGCGCAATGCCCGCACGCCTGTCACTCAAAAAGTTAGAACGGTTGCCCACGGAAAGGTATCCTTGACGGCTTACATTTGTACGTAAGTCCACGATTGTTGAGCAATTTTTACCGGGAGCCCCGATGCAGCAGAAGTCCGGCCCGCGCAATGCGTTTTACGCCCAGTCCGGCGGCGTCACCGCCGTCATCAATGCCTCGGCGTGCGGCGTCATCGAGACTGCGCGCAAGCATCCGCAGAAGATCGGCAAGGTCTATGCAGGCCGCAACGGCATCCTCGGTGCACTCACCGAAGACCTGATCGACACTGGCAAGGAAAGCGCCGCCGACATCCGCGGGCTGCGCCACACGCCGGCCGGCGCCTTTGGCTCCGCGCGTTACAAGCTCAAGAAATTCGAGGACAACCCGGCGCAATACCAGCGCCTGATCGACGTCTTCAAGGCGCACGACATCGGCTACTTCTTCTACAACGGCGGCGGCGATTCGGCCGACACGTGCTTCAAGGTCTCGACGCTTGCCGGCAAGTTGGGCTATCCACTGCAGGCAATCCACGTGCCGAAGACCGTCGACAATGACCTCCCCATCACCGACTGCTGCCCGGGATTCGGCTCCGTCGCCAAGTACGTTGCCGTGTCGATCCTCGAAGCCGGGTTCGACGTGGCGTCGATGGCGCGCACGTCGACCAAGGTGTTCGTGCTCGAAGTGATGGGGCGTCACGCCGGTTGGATTGCCGCTGCCGGCGGCCTTGCGGCGCGTAAGGCGGGCGACGCACCCCACATCATCCTGTTCCCCGAGATCCCGTTCGATGAAGTTGCGTTCCTCGCCCGCGCGGATGAGTGCGTGAAGAAGTACGGGTACTGCGCGGTCGTCGTGTCTGAAGGCGTGCGCAACCCCGACGGCAAGTTTCTCGCTGACGCCGGCACGCGCGATGCGTTTGGTCACGCGCAGCTCGGTGGCGTGGGCCCGGTCGTCGCGCAGCTGGTCAAGGACAAGCTCGGCTACAAGTACCACTGGGCCGTGGCCGACTACCTGCAGCGCGCTGCGCGCCACATCGCCTCGAAGGTCGACGTGGAGCAGGCCTATGCCGTGGGCAAGGCTGCGGTCGACTTCGCGTTGAAGGGCCATAATTCGGTGATGCCGACGATCGTGCGCACGTCCAACCGGCCCTACCGCTGGAAAATCGGCATGGCGAGTCTCGACCAGGTGGCCAACGTCGAGAAGATGCTGCCCCGCGACTACATCACGGCGGACGGGTTCGGTATCACGGCCAAGGGCCGCAAGTACCTGGCCCCGCTGATCCAGGGCGAGGACTACCCGCCGTACGAGGGCGGCCTGCCGAAATACGTGGTGCTGAAGAACAAACCCGTGAGAAAGAAGCTCAAAAAGGCCTTTGTGGTATAGTCCGCCGCCTTTTTTCCGGGGCAAGCACGGTCTGGATCGAGTCGAAGAACTCGCCGGACGTGCCACTCCGCCAGGTTTCCGATTGCCGACCCGTTTGGGAGATTGAGCATGACTACTGACTTCGCGCTGTCGCTCGCGATTGCCGCCGGCGTGGCCGCCATCCTCTACGGCATCCTGGCCGTGCGCTGGATCATTGCCCAGCCTGCAGGCAACGCCCGCATGCAGGAAATCGCCGCTGCCATTCAGCAGGGCGCCACTGCCTACCTGAACCGGCAGTACTCGACGATCGGCATCGTCGGCGGCGTGCTGTTCCTGGTGCTCGGCCTCTCGCTCGGCTGGGGCACGGCGGGCGGCTTCGCCGTCGGCGCGATCCTCTCGGGCCTCGCCGGTTACATCGGCATGAACGTGTCGGTCCGCGCCAACGTGCGCACGGCGCATGCCGCGAGCCTCGGCATCAACCCCGCGCTCCAGGTTGCGTTCCGCGGCGGCGCCATCACCGGCATGCTCGTCGTCGGCTTAGGGCTCCTGGGCGTGGCGTCGTACTACTGGATCATGCTCAGCGTCACCGACGGCGACGTCGACAAGTCGTTGCACGCGCTCGTCGGCCTGGCCTTCGGTGGTTCTCTGATCTCGATCTTCGCGCGTCTCGGTGGCGGCATCTTCACGAAGGGTGCCGATGTCGGCGCGGACCTCGTGGGCAAGGTCGAAGCCGGTATCCCCGAGGACGACCCGCGTAACCCGGCCGTGATTGCCGACAACGTCGGCGACAACGTCGGCGACTGCGCCGGCATGGCGGCAGACCTGTTCGAGACCTACGCCGTGACGGTCGTCGCGACCATGCTGCTTGCAGGCCTCACCATGCAGGCGACGCTCGGCATCAACTCCGTGCTGTATCCGCTGGTGCTCGGCGCCGTGTCGATCGTCGCTTCGATCGCCGGCACGTTCTTCGTGAAGGCGCGCGCTGGCGGCAAGATCATGAACGCGCTGTATCGCGGCCTGCTCGTCTCCGGCGTGATCGCGGCCATCGCGTTCTACTTCGTCACGACCAGCATGATGGGCGACGCCGCCATGCCGCTGTTCGGTTGCGCGCTGATCGGCCTCGCCCTGACGGCCGCAATGATCTGGATTACCGAGTACTACACCGCGACCGAATACGCCCCCGTGCGCTACGTGGCCGCCGCGTCGCAGACGGGTCACGGCACGAACGTAATCGCGGGCCTCGCGGTCTCGATGCGTTCCACGGCCTGGCCGGTGCTCGCGATCTGCGCCGCCATCTGGGGCGCGTTCTCGCTCTACGGCCTGTACGGCATCGCAATCGCAGCGACCGCCATGCTGTCGATGACGGGCGTGATCGTCGCGCTCGACGCCTACGGCCCGATCACGGACAACGGCGGTGGCATCGCCGAGATGGCCGGCCTGCCGAAGGAAGTGCGCAAGGTCACCGACGCGCTCGACGCGGTCGGCAACACGACGAAGGCCGTCACCAAGGGTTACGCGATCGGCTCTGCCGGTCTCGCGGCCCTGGTCCTCTTCGCCGACTACACCAACAACCTGCAGATCGCCGGCAAGCTGGAAGTGTTCTCGCTGTCCGATCCGGCCGTGATCATCGGGCTGTTCATCGGCGGCCTGGTGCCCTACCTGTTCGCCGCCATGGCGATGGAAGCCGTGGGTCGCGCAGCGGGCTCGGTGGTTGTCGAAGTGCGTCGCCAGTTCAAGGAAATCCCCGGCATCATGGCTGGCACGGCGAAGCCGGATTACTCGCGCGCCGTGGACATGCTGACGAAGGCCGCAATCAAGGAAATGATCGTGCCGTCGCTGCTGCCGATCCTGGTGCCGGTGATCGTCGGCTTCGGCATGAACTTCCTGCTTGGCGATGGCGCGGGCATCCGCGCGCTTGGCGGCGTACTCTGATCTGCACGATCGTGACAGGCCTGTTCGTCGCCATCTCGATGTGCACGGGCGGCGGCGCCTGGGACAACGCGAAGAAGTATGTCGAGGAAGGCAACTTCGGCGGCAAGGGTTCCGAGACGCACAAGGCGGCCGTCACCGGTGACACTGTCGGCGATCCGTACAAGGACACTGCCGGCCCGGCGATCAACCCGCTGATCAAGATCATCAACATCGTGGCGCTGCTGCTGGTGCCGCTACTGTAACGGCCTCTTACCTCTCCCACTCTTGTGGTAGTGGTCGGCCGCAAGGCCGGGTGAGGGTCTTGAACCGAGAAAGGCCCCGATCACTCGGGGCCTTTTTTATTGGTCGTCACCCCGTCGTCACCCCTGTGTTGCGCTGCGATGACGAACGGCGCAGCCAGCCGTTGAAGGCTGCGCTGCGGTGCCTCACACTTTGCCGCCGCGCAGAAGCCTTGGGTCCCGGACAACAAAGGAAGCTAATGCACACGGATGTCCTTGCATTCTGGTTCGAGGAAATCGACCCCCACCTTTGGTTTGCGGCGGACAGTGGCTTTGACGACCTGATCCGCCGACGCTTTCTTGGGTTGATCGATCAGGCCGCTGCCGGCGAGCTGTTCAGCTGGCGAGTTACGGCCGCAGGTCGTCTGGCAGAAATCATCGTGCTCGATCAGTTTCCGCGGAATGTCTATCGCAGCACGGCACGGTCGTTCGCGCACGATCCCATCGCGCTGGTGCTTGCGCAGGAGGCGGTCGCAACCGGTGCGCTGGACTTGCTCGAGCCGACGCAGCGCAGTTTCCTGCTGCTGCCTTACATGCACAGCGAATCGCCGCAGATTCATGTCGTCGCCACAAGGCTGTTCAAGGACTTTGCGCCTGCACTGAATTACGACTTCGAGTTACGCCACAAAGCGATCATCGACCGCTTCGGTCGCTACCCGCATCGAAACGAGTTGCTGGGGCGCATCTCGACGGTCGACGAGACGGAGTTCCTGGCGCAACCCGGTTCGCGGTTCTGAGTGACCGTCGTGGATCCGATGAGCCGCGAGACCGCCGCATTCGCCTCCCGCAGATTTGAAGGTCGATTCACGCCAGCGGCTGGCCTTCGCGGATGGCTCCAGGCACGCGGGACGCAGCAGCCTTTCTACGGCACGGCGTCGCTCGAGATCGCGTCGACGTCCCTCAGCCTGAGGGGGTGGCAGCGCAGCTGGCTCGGGGCGCAGGAAGCCGTCGAGAAGGCTTTCACGCCCTCCCAGATCCGCAATTCGGTGCGCACCGGCAGCGTCGTCCGTTTCGAGGCGCAAATCGGCCGTCGGTGGCGTGTGCTTCTGTTCGAGGCTGGGAACGAGACTGCTGCCACTGAATTGCTGGCGGCGATGCCGCAGACCAGGACTGCAGGCTTCGACGAGACGTGGGCCGGGCTGCAGGAGTTCAATCGCGTCCTCGACGCAGAGCGTCATCGACCCTGGGTCACGCCCACCATCGTCATCGCGAATATCGCGGCGTTTGCGGCATTGCTCTACGTGGGCGACGGCGGCATCGACCCGATTTCGCTGGTGCGGTGGGGCAACGCTGGCCTGCTGACGACTCAAGGCGAATGGTGGCGGCTGTTCACTGCCGCATTCCTGCATTGGAACCTGCTGCACATCGCGCTGAACATGTGGGCCCTGTGGAACGCGGGCCGGCTCGTAGAGCGGCTGTACGGCGGCGCGCCCTATACAGGCATCTATCTAGCGAGCGGCGTAATCGGCAATCTCGCAAGCACGTTGTGGAATCCTGCACTGACGACCGCAGGTGCCTCGGGAGCGGTGTTCGGCGTGCTCGGCGCCATGCTCGCCTGCATGCTGGTCGACCGCGGCTTGCCGCAGGTGGTCGTCAAGGCGCACCGCTGGAGCACGCTTGTCTTCGTGCTGCTGAACCTGCTGCTCGGCGCCTTGTCGACCGGGGTCGACAACGCGGCGCACATCGGCGGCCTGGTCACGGGCTTTACTCTCGGCTGGTTGCTTGCGCGTCCAATATCAGACGGTCATCGCGCAGATATTTCTCCGCGGCTCGCTACGCTGGCCGTCGCTCTCGTCGGCATCGTGCTGGCGCTGGGCATGCATGTACTCAAGTCGCCCACGTCCGACCCGGCCGGCCCCTATGCCTGGACCCAGCGCCATGCGTGGTACCTGGACGGCGAGATGCGATACATGCGGATCGCCGGTCGCCTCAACTGGCAGCTGCAGGCCGGGCAGATCAGTCCGGCCGACTACGCAGAGGCAGTGCAGAGCGACTTGCTGCCTTTCCTCGAGGAAGCTGGCAAGCGACTCGTCAGCGAGGCAAGTGCGGGGTCGACCTCCGCGCCCACTGCGTATGGTGCGCTTGCGCATCGATTCGTCGAGGCGCGGCACGCCTGGCTGCAGTCGGTCGTCACCGCCATCGAGAGCTCGTCCGCCAAGGACGAAGCGGTGGCGGCAAGCCTGCAGGACGTCGCCGATCGCGCGCAGGCGCGCCTTGCGGTCGCCCAGGCGCGAGAGCAGTTCAACGGACGCTGGACCGGATTGCGCGCGGCCCTGCTCGACCGCTACTGGACATGGAATCATGCGCAGCCTGATCGATGCGCGCGACCGCCGTCGCAATGGCACCGCGTGGCCTCGACCGGGGACTCGCGCAGCGACGGGCCGTGGCTCCGCCGTGCCGCGGGCTGTCAGGCGCAGTTGCTGCTGATGCAACGCGATTACGCAGCGCTGGAAGGCGACACTGCCGCTGCAATGGCCACCCTGAACGACCTGCCGGACGTCACGTCGACTTATTCGGGCATTTTCGGTGGCCTCAGCGACCTGTTTCGTTTCGGACAGGTCCCGCCAGAGCTATTGCTGGACCGCTTTGCGGAATGGCGTCGCAACGTGCCCGGCTCGGTCATTCCCGACTTGCTCGAAGCAGACTTCTATCAACAGCTCGCCTGGGCGGCACGAGGCGGCGGTACCGTAAAGACCGTCCGCGCGCAGGACTGGGACCTGTTCCATTATCGGCTCCGGTTGGCTCAAACGATCATGGATGAGATCGGCGCGAGCGCTAACGCACAGCCGTACTGGCATTCCAGTTCGATCCACCTCGCACTAGAGGGATCTGCCACCGTCGAGGAAATGCGTGCAATGTTCGACGCAGGCGCGCAAGCCTTTCCGGGCTACCTGCCCTTGTACAACGCCATGGTGCGCGCGCTCATGCCACGCTGGAAAGGCTCGACCGATGCAGTCAACGACTTCATCGACGAAGTATCCCGCTCCCACGGCGACGCGATGTACGCGCGCCTGCACGCATACAACGCACGCCTGGAGGGCGACGACAGCGACGTATTGAAAGGAAACGTCGACTGGGACCGGATCCGCTCGGGCTTCGAGCAGCTGCGGCAGCAACACGCGGCCAGCGATTTCCTGTTGAACGAGTTCGCCTACATGGCCTGCCGCCGTGGCGACGCGCAAACCTACAAGAGGCTCAGCGATTTGGCCCGCGAACGCGCCGCGTCGACGGCCTGGTCCATAGGCTTCTCGCTCGAGAGCTGCGACGGGAAGTTCGCGCTCGCCAGGCCAGCTGCATTGACCGATCCGGTCGGAACCCCGTTCGGCGGCAGCGAGCGAAAGTTCTCCGCTGCTGACGGCGAGTCGATCAAGCGTCAGACATCAGTTGCATTGGCCGCCGCCGAGCCCGTGCGAACAGCCATCACGCAGTACGTCGCACTGCACGAAAGCCTGCCATCCGATGCCGTGCTGCGGGAAGGCTCAGAGTTTGAGGCGGTTGATCCAATGGGTGCAGCGGTGACGATCGGGCTGGGCGCATCGATCGACATGAAGCTGATCGGTGGTCCTCTGGACGGTAAAAAGTTTTCATGGACGCCGATCGAGAAGAACGGAAAAGTCGACTGGCTATGCGCACAGGAGACGATTCCGGAGGAGTTCCTGGGCCCGCCTTGCCGGTAGTCTCGCAATGAGAATTTTCATGCGACATCGATCCGCCATCGATATCGGTCGATTCGCGCTCCGCGGACCTTCTCCCAATATACGCATGGGGCGCGCCACAGAAATCGTGTCAATGACGAACTTCTCGTAGGACATGGAACGGAGCGCGTCAAGGAAACCGGCCGAGTGCAGAATTAAATTGCCCGCTGATCAAGATCATCAACATCGTGGCGCTGCTGCTGGTGCCGCTGCTTGATGTTTTGACCGGCGGCACCTCCCTCTCCCGCGCCGGCGGGAGGGGTCGTCATCGACGTGCCCTCTCGCCCAGTCGGCAACGTCCGAGTTGGCGTCGCCTCGTCCCGCGGTATGATCCGCCCATGGCCCAGATCACTCCCCAGGAAGCCGCCGCATACCTGGCCCGTTGGGGACAGGTGCATCGGCAAGAGATCGCCGAGCTGCGCAGCACGTCCATCGAACAGAAGTTCCGGCAGCTTTGTGCGCTCTCGGCCTCGCGGAATATTTTCGGAATAGATCCCGACCGCGACCGGCTGAGCGACGAGGTGGCGGCTCGCTGGCAGCGCCTCCGGGCGTACTACCGTGAAAAAGCCCTCGCTGGTGAATAGCCCGGTCAACGACTCGCTGCTCGCTGCTCTCGAAGCGTTGATGAGCGCGCTGCGGAGCGCGGGCGTCCCCGCGGTGGTTGTTGGCGGAGTGGCCGTTTCCCTGCTGGCCCGGCCGAGGTTCACGCGTGACATCGACACGCTGGTCGATCTCGACGAGGCGCGCTGGCCGGCTCTGCTGGAGGCATTGCGCGAGCTGAAGATCGTCCCGAGAGTCGACGATCCCACAGAGTTCGCGCGCCGCGCCCGCGTGCTGCTGATGCGGCACGAACCATCCCAGATCGACGTGGACGTCATCGTGGGCGGCCTTTCGTTCGAGCGCGCGGCCGTGGCATCGGGCGAGTGGCGCACACTCGGCAGCTTCGCAGTGCGACTGCCGCGGATCGAAGACTTGATGATCATGAAGGCCTTTGCGCAGCGGCCGCAGGACTTGCTCGACCTCGAGGCGCTGCTCGAGACGCATCCCGAGGCGAATTTGTCGGTCGTGCGCCAATGGGTTCGGGAATTCTCCGTCGCCGCGACGATGCCGACGATGTTCGACGAACTCAACCGCCTCATCGCTCGGGTCGAGGGCAGACGCTGAGCTACCCCATGCGCATCACGATCCTGGACGGTGCCATGGGCACCGAACTCCGCGCGCGCGGCGCCACCGTGCCCGACTACAAGAGCTCTGCCTGGTCGGCGATGGCGCTGGTCCACGATCCAGACACGGTGCGTCAAGTCCACAGCGACTACATCGCCGCGGGCGCCGATGTCATCACTGCGAATAATTACGCCGTCGTGCCAAACCTGCTCGCGCGGGTCGGGATGGCCGATCGACTGGGGGAACTGACGCACCTGGCGTGCCGGCTGGCACTCGAGGCGCGCGCAGCAAACGGACGACCTGAAGTGCGTGTCGCCGGTTCGTTGCCGCCACTTGACACGTCCTACGAACCTGAACTCGTGATGCCGGAACAGGACTTGTACGAAACATACCTGGGCATCGCGCGATTGCTCGCTGCGGCGGGCGCCGATTTCGTGATGGCAGAAACGTTGACCACCGTGCGTGAGGCGGTTGCGGCCACCCGCGCCGCCGCAGAGTGCGGCCTGCCAATCTGGGTTTCCTGGAACCTGCGCGTCGACGCGCCGATCATTCGCGGCGGTGAGTCGTTGCAGCAGGGCATCGAAGCTCTCGAGGCGTTGCCCGTCGCGGGCTACATGGTGAACTGCGTGCCGACCGGGCTCGTGCAACCGGCGCTCGAACTCATGCGGCGCTGCACCGACCGCCCGCTTGGTGCCTACGCGAACAGCTGCGAAAAAGCGGCGGACCAGGCATCACTCGATGGCAATGCCGCTCAGGTCCTGTCGCCACAGGAATACGTGACGACCAGCGAGCGATGGGTGGACGCGGGGGCTACTGCAATTGGCGGCTGCTGCGACACACGGCCGGAATACATCGCCGCACTCGCAGCACGCTGGAAGCGGCGAATTGCGTGATCAAACTTGCAACCGCCATCATCGTTGCCCATGCTCCGCTCTCACTTTTTCCGGCAGGAGGGAACCATGCGTCTCACGATCATTGCGGCGACACTCGCGACCGTTGGTCTTTTCGGCGGCGTCACTGTGCACGCCAAGGACAACGACAACCTCGGGAAGGCAGGCCGTGAGGCACTCGCGAAAGCGGTTGCGGGCCCGCAGCGTTCGGCAGCGAATCGCGCGCGCGACGCCTACCGTCATCCGGTCAAGACACTCGCTTTCTTCGGCGTGAAACCTGCGGACACCGTGGTCGAGCTCTGGCCTGGCGGTGGCTGGTACACCGAAATCCTCGCGCCGTACCTGGCCGGCAAGGGCAAGCTGATAGCGGCTGCACCGGCCGGCAAGGGCGCCGAGGGGATGGCCAAGCGCTTCGACGCAAACCCGGCGCTGTTCGGCAAGGTCGAGCGCGCGAACTTCCCGAGCGTGCTCGGCGGCACCGGCGTCGCACCCGGCACCGCCGATGTCGTGCTGACGTTCCGCAACGTGCACAACTGGAAGATGGGCTACATGCATCCCGACAAGAAAGACTACAGCGAGGCAGCGTTCCGCGAGATCTACGCCATGCTCAAGCCGGGCGGCGTGCTCGGCATCGAAGACCACCGTCTGCCCGAATCCGCCAGCGTGGAGCGCGAGCGCGACAGCGGCTACATCAAGGTAGCGACAGTCCGTGCAATGGCGGAGAAAGCAGGCTTCAGGTTCGACGGCGCGTCGCAGGTCAATGCCAACCCCCAGGACACGACCGACTGGGAGCAGGGCGTCTGGACCCTGCCGCCGACGCTCGCCCTCGGCGACAAGGACAAGGACAAGTACTTGGGCATAGGCGAGAGCGATCGCATGACGCTGCGGTTCGTCAAGCCGAAGCGCTGATGCAGCAGTAAGCCACTGCGGCCTCGCTTCTCTGCGCATGCCCAACCCCTATCCTTCTGCAAATCCCTCGCGCGCCGCTTGCTCGAGGAATTTCATCGCGGCCACGTAGGGCCCGGGCCCGTGACTGATGCGTGCAACACCCAACCTCGCCAGCTCGGCCCGGGGCGGTAACGTCGGCATCATCATGACGTTCACAGGCAAAGGCGTGCTCGCGCACACGGCGCGGATGTGCTCGGCCTGGACGATCCCGGGCACGAACAAGCCGCTGGCGCCCGCCTGCCGATAGGCCGCGGCCCGGTCCTGCGCTGCCAGCACCAGGTTCGCGTCATGACCCTCGGGCGGCGTCTGCAGGAAAAAGTCGGTACGGGCATTGATGAACAGCGGCACGGATAGCGCATCCGCCGCCGCGCGCGCAGCCTGGATGCGGGCCACCTGGTCGTCGACATCGCGCATCCCCTGCTCGTCGGGAAAGCCGTCTTCGAGGTTGATGCCGATGGCCCCGGCGCCGATGGCCAGCGAGACACTGTGGGCCACGTCCTTTGGCCGCGGACCGTAGCCGGATTCGAGGTCGATCGTCACTGGAAGCTGGACGGCCCGTACGATACGCTCGATGCTGGCGATGGCAAGCGCGAGCGGCAGCTGTTCGCCGTCGGGATAACCGTGCGCCGCCGCGACGGACCAACTTCCGGTACCGATGGCCCGGGCACCCGCCGCTGCGACTGCCTGCGCGCTGCCCGCGTCCCACGCATTGAAGATCACCAGCGGCTCGCCGGGCACGTGCAGGCGACGAAAGGCTTCGGCCTTGGAGGACTGGTCTGACATTGGCTTGTTCCTGAGTTTACTCGTCAATCCCAGAGCGAAACGACGTAACCGGTGTGGGCTGGCACTTGGCCTGCGTGCACGTCGCGCCAGGTCTGCGCCGCATTCGTCGCGCCGCGCACCGGCTGAACCTGCAGCCAACGGCGGCTCGCCGCTACGAATTCGTGCAGCGCCGTAGCGACGCGCTGCTGGTAGCCGCGTGGTCCCCACTCCTGCACGCGCTTCTTGACTTGCGTGGGAGCGAAAAAGAATTGCGGCTGCGGTCCCGACAGCGCCGCGGCGCGCGCGGGCGCGTCGTGGTGACTGTAGCCCACTGCCATCGAATGCTTGAGCTGATCGCCGAAATGCGTGTGCACGTCGGCCAGCACGAGCCCATTGCCTGCCATGTCGATCGAGACGACCGGCGTGTCGCGCGGCACGCGCGCAACTTCGGCGTAGCTGACCACCACGTCGTAATGGCCCAGGGCATGCGTAAACGAATGATTGCGCGGCGATGTGACGCCGATGACTTCGAGGCCGGACCGCGCGTCCGCGCAGTGCGCAAACCCGATCGCGGTTTTGCTCGACGCCGACAGCACCAGCACGCGGCGGGCGCCAAACCAGCCGTTGTCCGCAAAGAAGTCATCGGCGAGCCAACCGGTCAAAAACAGTCCGCGCAGCAACGCGTGACGGTTCTCGGCGTCGGCGCCTGCTTCATAGAAAGCGTCGCGCTCAGTGGCTGTGTATGCGCGGTAGATCGGCGCGTGCGCAGCGCGATGAGCACCGTCGTCGCGCAAGCCATCGGCAGTGGCCACCGCCATCATGTCGACATAGCGGGACATCGGGTACCAGCCGTAGTAACGGCCACCTGCGGCGATGTCGGGATTGCGCGATTCAACCACCTCTGCCCACCCCATCGCCGGGACGTTGCCCCAACCCGCGACGCCCGTCGGGAAAAAGTCCCAGTACCCGATCGTGTCGCCCACCGTCGCATAAGTCACGGTGTTGGCGGTCAGCGCGAAGCGCTCGATGCGCAGGCGCACCTGTCCTGCCCCAAGTTCCGGCAGGTCCGCCTCCTCCACGCGGGGCTCGCCGTGGGATGAGCGGTTGATCTGCAGCGTGACGTTGTGTGCGGTCATGTGGTGCTCCGTGGAAGCTCACTATACCGGCCGCGCTCGCTGTAAACTCGCGCACCCCGGGCGCTTTCCCAGGGACATGCGAATCGAGGCCGGGCGCGCGCACCGTGCCCGGCGGGAGAAGCTGGATGAGACCGACGCTGAACATCATCAGCCCCGAGTTGTGCGCCAAGGTCGTCATGGAGGCGAAGCGCATCCTGGCCGAAACCGGCATCGACATCCGCGGCGCCAGCATGCGCCAGCGGCTGCTCGACCACGGGCTCAAGACGACGGCGGATGGCCGCGTGCTGTTCCCTCCGGAAGTGGTGGACCGCGCGATTGCCAGTGCCCCGAAGTCCTTCACGCTGTTCAACCGTGACGGCGAACCGCACGCAGAGCTCGGCGGCAACAACGTGCATTACGTGCCCGGTTCCAGCGGGCTCAAGATCCAGGATCACCGCACTGGCGAGACGCGGTTGTCGAACTCGACGGACTTCGTCGAGTACGCCCGCCTGTGTGATGGCCTTGAGCACATCGCGTACCTGGCCACAGCGTTCTCGACCAACAAGGACATCGAGTCGCAGGTGTCGGACGCGTGGCGCCTGTACATGCTACTCACCACGTCGAAGAAGCCGATGGTGTCGGGCGCCTTCACGGAGCACGGCGTGCCGCGCATGCGCGACATGATGCAGCTGTTCCGCCGCGATCGCGCCGAACTCCTCGCCAAGCCGATGTCGATCTTCACGATCACGGCGACGGGCAACTTCCGCTACGGCGAAGATTCCTGCCAGAACATGCTCGATTGCGTCGAGGCGGGCATCCCGGTGGAGATCGTGCCGGTGACGCTGATGGGCCTCATCGCGCCGGTCACGCTCGTGGGCGCGCTCGTGTTCCACGTGGCGGACGTGCTCACCGGCATCACGATGACCCAGATCGTCCGTCCGGGCGCGCCCGTGCTGTTCGGCGGTGCGCCGGCGACGTTCCACATGAAGTCTGCAAGCTCGCCGATGGCCGCGATCGAGGCACAGCACCTCAACGTAGCGTATGTCGCAGTGGCGAAATCGCTGGGCCTGCCGACGCAGGCCTACATGGCACTCAGCGACGGCAAGTCGCTCGATGCACAGGCGGGCGGCGAAACGTTCAGCAGCGCACTGCTCGCGGCGCTTGCGGGCGTCAACTCGGTATCGGGCCCGGGCATGCTCGACTTTGTGCTGACGTTCAGCCTGCCGAAGCTCGTGTTCGACAACGAGGTGTGCGGCCAGTGCCTGCATTTTGTTCGCGACCTCAACATCGTTGAAGACTTGCCGACGCAGGCGCTCGTTGCCGATTTGCTCGCCAACGATCACCTGATCACGTCGCCGCACACGCTCAGTCACTGGCCCAAGGAGCTGTACCTCACGGCACCGGTCATCGATCGCGAGAATCGCGAGACCTGGGAAAAGGCCGGCGCCAAGGAGTTGTACCAGCGCACGTGTGAAGAGGTCGAAACGCGACTGCAGGCGTACACGGGAATCGACACCGACGCCGCTGCCGATGCCGAGATGCGCCGCATGATCGTCGCGGGCATGACGGCGGAAGCACCGCTGCCCGGGTTGCCACCGTTGCCGGAAGGCGGCCCGCGCGAGACGCTGCGGGCCCGGCGGCCGAATCGACGACGCGCGAGCTGATTCTGTAACTGCGAGGAGGCTGACGCATGTCTGCATTACCAACGCCGGCGTTACCCAAGTGGTATCTGCCTGTCACCATTGCGGCGCTGTTGTGGAACCTGCTGGGGTGCGGTGCCTACCTCAGTGACGTCATGCTCACCGCCAGCGACATCGCGAAAATGAGCGCGGATCAGCAGTCGCTGTATGCGTCTCGTCCAGCATGGGGGGTGGCAGCGACGGCGATCGCGGTCTGGGGTGGTGCACTCGGCTGCATCGGCCTGATCGCGCGCAAACGGTGGGCGCTGCCGCTGCTGGTGGCTTCGTTGCTTGGTGTGATCGTGCAGGACTTCGGCCTGTTCGTGCTGAGCGACGTCGTCAGGATCAGTGGCCCGGTCGTACTGGCCATGCAGGGTCTGGTGCTGGCGGTGGCGATCGCCCTGGTGTGGCTCGCGCGCACAGCAATAGCGCGAGGCTGGATCCGCTAGCGCCGTGCTCCACCCTGCCCGCCGCCTCAAGTGTTCGTCGCTGGCGCTCGCGTGCGGAGCGCTGCTGCTGACGGGCTGTGCGTCGAAGATGAGCAAGGACGAATGCCGCACGGTGGACTGGCGCACCGTGGGTTACGAAGACGGCGTCTCCGGCCAACCTGGCGATCGCATTGGCGAGCACCGCCGCGCCTGCGCCGAACACGGCGTCACACCCAATCTCGACGCATATCTGGCGGGTCGCGCGGCCGGACTGCGCGAATACTGCCAGCCGCACAACGCGTACCGCGCAGGTGCGAACGGCTACACGTACTTCGACACCTGCCCGGCTGATCTCGCGCCTGCATTCGTCAAGGCCTATGACGAGGGTCGCGCGCTCTATGTGCGTGAGCGCCAGGTCACCGCGACCGACGAGATGATCGAGCAGAAACGCCGGGAGGTACGGCGCCTCGAAGACCGGGTCGCGGAGAGCGCGTTCGACGTGCTCGACACCAAGGCCACGCCGGAGCAACGTACCCAGGGCGTGCTCGACACCAAACAGGCTGCTGAGCGCATCGGCCAGCTCAAAGGCGAGATCACGGAACTCGAGAAAGAGCGCGTCCGCTACCAGGCCGAACTCGACGCGTACCGAAAGACGGTCGTCCCAAGATAGGGAGCCCGGGAACGGCTCTGCAAACGCGCGTCCGGCGTGCTAGCGTCTCGCGTCGCCCGAGGAGACGCCCATGCCCAAGCACTCGCACGTCAACGCCGCCAACGCGGCTGCCAGCACTGCACCGCTGCTGACCCGTCGCAGCGCCCTGCTCGGTGCCGCCGCGCTGCTGTCAGCGCCACTGGTTCCCACGGTCAGCCTGGCGCGAACCCAACCGCAGCCCCCGCCGCCCGACACGATCCTCTTGAGCAGCAACGAGAATCCGTACGGTCCTTCTCCCGCCGCCCGCCAGGCGATCATTGCGAGCGTCGACGGTATTCCGCGCTACGCCAACGGTTCGATCGAAGCATTGGCCGCGCAGGTGGCGGCGCGCGAAGGAGTGCCCGTCGCGCAGGTGATGATCGGATCGGGCTCGGGCGAGTTGCTGCGCATGGCCGCACTGCTTGCGTCGACGACAGCACCCGGAAGCGGGCTGGTCGCCGCTCGACCAACGTACGAGGAGCTGCCGGAGTTCGCCGGACGACTCGGGCTGAAGCTGCAGGGCGTGCCGCTCGATACGGCGCATCGCCACGACCTCGTGGCCATGCGCGCGGCCGTGACGCCCCAGACAAGCCTGGTCTACGTCTGCAATCCAAACAACCCGACCGGCACGGCCGTCTCCCGTGACGCGTTGGAGGGGTTCGTCCGCTCGGTGCCGTCCGCCACGATCGTGGTCGTCGACGAGGCGTACATCGATTTCGTCGAGGACCCTGCGGTGGGCAGCGCGATCGCGCTCACGCAGAAAGTGCCGAACCTGCTCGTGTTGCGCACATTCTCCAAGATTCACGGACTCGCAGGATTGCGCATCGGCTATTCGGTGGCCTCTCCGGACATCGCGCAGCGGTTTGCCGACCTCAACCTCGTCTGGCCGAACAACACAGGCCTCGACGCGGCGCTGGCCAGCTACAACGATCACGCATTCCTCAAGTCGACGCGCGCCACAATTCTGGCTGATCGCGAGCGCGTACATGCCGCGCTCGACCGACTGGGACTGGCTCGCGCCGACGCACAAGGCAACTTCGTCTTCTTCGACACGAAGATGCCGGTCCAGGAGTTCCGCGATCGCATGCTCGCGCAGGGCATCAAGGTTGGACGGCCGTTCGACCGTTACGACATGTGGTCACGGGTCACGATCGGACGCCGCGAAGAAGTGGAGCGCTTTCTCGTCGCGTTGCCTGTCGTGCTCGCGGGCTGAACGCACATGAAGGCACTCGACGTCGATTTCGTGCGCTCGCAGTTCCCGGCGTTCGCCGAGCCGAGCCTCGCGGGCTTCGCGCACTTCGAGAATGCCGGCGGATCGTTCGCCTGCCGGCAGGTGATCGAGGCGCTGGACGGCTTCTATCGCCGCAGCAAGTTGCAGCCGTACTACGCCTTCGAACCCTCGGCCTCCGGCGGCGCGCGCATGGACAGTGCAAGGGAGCGGCTAGCCGCGTGGCTGAACATCGGACTCGACGAGCTGCACCTGGGCCCGTCCACGTCACAGAACACCTACGTGCTCGCGCAGGCCTTCCGCCGGCACCTGCGTCCCGGCGACGAGGTGATCGTCACCAACCAGGATCACGAAGCGAACATCGGCGCGTGGGCCCGCCTGCAGGACGAGGGCTTCGTCGTGCGCACATGGCAGGTGGGCGCGACCGGTGAACTGCAGGCCGACGAGCTCGCTGCGCTGCTGGGTCCACGAACGCGGGTGGTCGCATTCACCCATTGCTCGAACGTCGTCGGGCACATTCACGCCGTTCGCGAGATCACTGATCTCGTGCATCGCGCCGGGGCTTGGGCGATTGTCGATGGCGTCTCGTATGCACCGCACGGCCTGCCGGACGTGGCAGCGCTCGGGGCGGACATCTACACGTTCTCGCTCTACAAGGTCTATGGTCCGCACCTCGGCGCGCTGTACGTGCGCAGGAGCCTTGCCGAGGCATTGCCGTCGCAGGCGCATTTCTTCAAGGGCAATGAACTGCATGGCCGGTTTACGCCGGCCGGACCAGACCACGCACAGGTCGCGGCAGTCAACGGCGTCATCGACTACATGGAGGCGGTCGCAGGGCACCACGGCCACGCGACGGCATCACTGCCGCAGCAGGCCGCGGCCGTACGCGAGCTGCTGCGGGGGCAGGAGATCGCCCTGCTGGAGCCTTTGCTCGATTTCATGAAGCGTCAACCACGCGTCCGCGTGATCGGGCCGGTTGATGCCCGCATTCGCGCGCCGACGGTGGCGTTCACGGTCGACGGACTGTCGTCGCAGACCATTGCCGCGGAACTGGGCCGTCAGCGCATCGGTGTGGGCGCCGGCAACTTTTACGCCTGGCGCCTGTTGCAGGCGCTCGGCATCGACACCGCCGATGGTGTCGTGCGCGTTTCGTTCGTGCACTACACCACCCCTGCCGAGATCGAGCGCGTGATCGCAGCGCTGGCAGCAATGCTGCGCTGATCCGGCGCTTGGCGCGCCAATCGGCGCCGTGCCATGATCGATGGCAATGCGTTTCACCAACACCGGCCTGCTGCTCGTGCTGCTGCTGGCGGCGTCTTCGCTCGCCACCGCCGTTGCCGCCGTGCAGATCGTGGTGGGGCCGAGCCCGATTCCCGATGGTGAGGCTGCAGCCGCAGGCGACATCACCGTGATGAACGAGCGGCTCGCGTTCTCGATGGCCGTGTCCTCGCCCGCGCCCTACGGCGTGCCGCGCGGCGCGATCGTGGACGTTGCGCCCGTCGTCGATGGCAAGCCGGGACGCGACCGCGTCGTCTTTGCGGACTTCATCCCGAACAACTGGTCGGCCTGGCCAAACACGTATCAGAAAGTCGAAGTGGTTGAACGCGGGCCGCAACAGGTCATCGTGCAGTCCACGCGTGACTGGGGCAAGGTGACGATTGTATCGACGTACACGCTGCGGGCTGGCAGCGACCGCATCGAGATACGCACGACGATGACCAACGGCGGAGACGAAGCCCTGACCGGCCTGGCGTCGGGGCAGACGTTGTGGCCCAGCGCGGGGTATTACTTCGAAGTGCCCGGCATCTCGGGCATGAATGAAGGCGCAACGACCAAGGCGCTCACCGACCGCGCCACGGCTTACGACGAAGACTGGGCGATCACCCTGCACGCCCCGTACCTCGACTACGCCGGCTCGAACTCGAAGGACCTGTTGCAGAAGCACACGCTGCGCGCGGGCGAGTCACGCAGCTTCGATGCGTGGCTGCAGGTCAGCGCCAGTGGCGACCTGGCGCCCGCCGTCGCTGCTGAGATCGAACGCAAGCGCCTCGCTGCGGGCAGCGTGCAGGGCGCAGTCGCGACCAAGGATGGCAAGGCCGTTGCGAAGCCCGTGGTGGTGGTGACGAAGCAGGGCGTGCCCTACGCATGGACGCTGGGCCGCGCCGGGGCCTACGACTTGAAGCTGCCTGCAGGCACCTATGAGTTGTATGCGACCGCACCCGGCCATTCGCAAAGCAAACCCATTGCCGTGCAGGTGGTCCCCGACAGCAGCGTCACGACGGACTTCCGCGACCTCGAGCCGCCGGGCCAGGTCGAGTTCGTGGTCACGGACCGCAAGTCAGGCCAGGGTCTCGATGCGCGCATCGCGATCACACAGGGGCAAAAGCCGCTGGTCGAATACCTGGGTCGCAGCACGTTCTTCACTGAACTCGAGCGCAAGGGGCGCTATGCCGTGACGATGGCCCCCGGACGTTACGGCCTCCGTGTCACCTCGGGCGGCGTGTTTCTTGGTCCAGCCGCAGACGTGACGCTCGACGTGTCGCCGGGGCAGCCCGTGCAGTCGAAAGTCGCGCTGGACCGATGGTTCAATCCCCCGGCGAAGGGGTGGTACTCGGCGGACCTGCACCATCACGCGGACCAGGCTGAAGGCGTCACCCCGCCTGAATACGTCGCTCGCTCACAACTTGCCGCAGGCCTCGACCTGTTGTTCGTGAGCGATCACGATTCCACGGCCAACCACGCGGTCCTGCAGCGGATCGCGGACCAGCGTGGCGTGCCGTTCATCCCCGCGATGGAGATCTCGCCGTCATGGGGCCACTTCAACGCGTGGCCGCTGCATCCGCAAGGCCAGAAGCTCGCGATCGACACGAGCACCGCAACGATCGACGAGGTGCTCGCCGAAGCGCGGCGCCAGGGCGCGATCATCGTCCAGTCGAATCATCCGTTCATTCCGTACGGCTATTTTTCCAGCGTCGCGAATGGCGTGGCGCCGGGCGGCTTCAACCCCGCATTCGATTTGCTCGAGATCAATGGCGACAACGCAGGCGATGATCCCAAGGTCACGCACGCGCTCTGGAAACTATGGGATGCGGGACATCGCTATTACCTGAGCACAGGCACGGACGTGCACGACGTCTGGAATCACGAATCCGGTGCAGCGCGTCTCTATGCGCACATCGCTGGCGCGCCCTCGGCGGTGTCCTTTGCCAACGCGGCCAAGGCAGGCCATGCCTACATGACCTACGGACCGCTGATCGAACCCGGGGTCATGTTTGGATCGGAACTCAAGGTGAAAGCCGGAGCCCGGTTCGTGCTGCCATTCCAGCTCGAGTCGGTTACCGGATTGAAGCAGGCACGATTGATCGGCGCGGGCACCGTCGTCGCGACGCGCGATTTCAACGATGCCCCGCTCAAGGCGCGTGTCGAGTTCGCGCTGAACGCCTCGAGCCGCACCTGGTACGCGATCGAGGTCGAGGACACCGCGGGGCGCCGGGCCTATTCGAATCCCATCTGGATCGACGTCGTCAACTCCCCGATCGCCCGTTCGACGCGCTGACGCGGCCCGGACAGGCCTGGCGGGGCGGGCCGACTGTCTCTCCTCGGTAGAGTCAGCCGCCGTTGCACGATGGCGGCAATCAGGGCTTGCACTCGTGTTCGCCATCTGCCATATTTGTGCCGTGGAAGCACATATATGACAGATACCCCCAAAACAGCCGTCCTGGCGGCCTGCCGTCGCCTATTGCGCCCTGTGGTGTATTTCCTGCTGAAAAGCGGGATTTCATGGCGGGAGTTCGCGGAAGTCGCCAAGGTGGCCTACGTCGAGGTGGCGACCGACCGGTTCGGAATTCGCGGCCGACCGACCAATGCGTCGCGGGTAGCAATCCTCACCGGGCTGGGCCGCCGGGAAGTGACCCGACAGCGTGAGATTATCGAGTCGGACCAGACGCAAGAGTCCACGTACCTGAATTCCGCCCAGCGCGTGCTTTCGGGCTGGCACCAGGATCCTGCCTATCTGGACGCACACGGCGCGCCCCGGGCAATCGCTGTGTCTGGCGCGGCGCCCTCGTTCGCGGACCTGTGCCGTCGCTATGGGGGAGACATCCCCGACAGCGCTCTGCTCAAGGAATTGCGCGCCGTGGCGGCCGTGTCTCGCGGCGACGATGCGGCCATCGCACCCCTGTCGCGCGTTTACATTCCCTTGCAACTCGATCCCGCCAAAGTACTGCGCGCCGGCAGCGTGCTCGAGGACATCGGCACGACCGTCGTGCACGATCTCACGGTCGATGCGAAGCAGGCCCTGCGCTTCGAGCGTCGCGCGGAAAACGACCGCATCTCGCGCCACAACGTAGCTGCCTTCAGCGCGTTCCTGGAAAGCGAAGGCCAGAAGTTCCTGGAGCGTGTTGACGACTGGCTCACCCAGCACGAATCGCGCGACTCCAATCCTGCCAACGGCGACGACGCGCTGCGCCTCGGCGTGGGCGTCTATCACATTCAGTCGGAAACTCAGTCAGGTAACAAGCCATGAAACGGATCTTTTCCATAGTTCGCACCCTGCCCGTCCTCGCATTGATGGCCCTGACGGCCTGCGGCGGCGGCGGCGGTGGCAGTTCCTCCGGCGGTGGCGGTGGCGGTGGCGGTGGCGGCGGCACCACCCCCGGCGGCGGCATCAACGGCGGTGGCGTCGCGATGGGTTCGATCACGGGCTTCGGCAGCGTGATCGTCAACGGGATTCACTTCTCGTCGACGGGCGCCGCGATCACCATTGACGACCGTACTGGCGCGAGCGAAACCGAACTCAGGGTCGGCCAGGTCGTCACGATCCGTGGCACCTTCGCCAGCGATGGCACAACCGGCACGGCCACCTCTATTACTTACGACGACAACGTCGAAGGCCCTGTCTCGGCCAAGAACGAAGCGGCGGGAACGCTCGTGGTGCTCGGCCAGACCGTGCGCATCAACGGTGCCACCGTGTTCGACAACCGTTTCTCGCCCGCCTCGCTTGCTGGCGTCGCGGTCGGCTCGGTCGTCGAAGTCAGTGGCTTCCCTGATGCAGCGGGAGAAATCCTCGCGTCGCACATAGAGCCGAAGGCCGCGGGCGGCACATTCGAACTGACTGGCAAAATCTCTGCACTCGATGCCACGGCAAAACGCTTCAATCTTGGTGCAACGGTCATCGACTATGCGGCAGTGACGCCTACGGACGGAACGCTTGCGAACGGTGGTTGCGCCGAGGCGAAGGGCACGACTTACTCGGGCGGCGCATTGGTCGCGACCAGTGTCGAGGTGAAATCCTGCAATGCAACCGCTGCCGCCAACGACCGTGGCGAAATCGAAGGCCTGATCACGCGCTTCGCGTCGGCGACGGACTTCGACGTCGGCTCGCAGCGTGTCACGACAACATCATCCACAACTTACTCGAACGGCGTAGCAGCGAACCTGGCGCTCAATGTCGAAGTCGAAGTGGAAGGCACGTTCAATGCTTCGGGCGTGCTGACGGCAAGCGAGGTCGAGATCGAGCCGGACACGTCGCTGCGCCTGCTGGGTACCGTCGATGCGATCGACACCACTGCCAGCAGCATGACCGTGTTCGGCTTGAAGGTCACCACCAACCCGGGCACCGCTTACGAAGACGAGTCGGCCGCGGACCTGCGCTTGTTCAAGTTCGCGGACCTGCGCACTGGCGATTACGTGGAAGTTCGCGGCTATGCAGGCTCCGCGTCGAACACGCTCGTGGCGGCACTTATCGAGCGCGACGATCTCGACTCGCGTCGTGAACTGCAGGGCGTGGCGGCGAGCCCGGCCGTGGCACCCAACCTCACGATTTTCGGCATCACCGTGACGACGGGCGGCGGTACGTCGTTCCGCGATGAGTCCGACGCCAGCATCGGTTCGGCCGCGTTCTTCGCTGTAGCCGGCAATCGCCTCGTCAACGTGCGCGGTACGTGGAATGGCAGTTCGTTCGCAGCGACCGAAGCCGAACTCGAGAACTTCTAGTCCTCTGGGGGCGGATGAGCCCATTCAGCATCCACGCAGGACCCCGCTAGGGGTCCTGCGTTTCCGCAACTAAGCCGCCGGCTGGAGCCGCCGGAACAGCGTGAGCGACACGAACGCCATCGCCAGCACGCAACACGCGATCATCGTCGCGAAGACGCCACCCCAGCCCCAGTTGTCCGCGATCCAGCCGACTCCCGTGCCAGCGATTGCCGAGCCGAAGGCGTAGCCGAAGAAGCCGGTGAATCCCGCGGCCGTGCCCGCCGCCTTTTTTGGCACCAGTTCGAGCGCGTGCAGGCCGATCATCATGATCGGTCCATAGACAAAGAAGCCGATCACGATCAGTGACGCCATGTCGATCCAGAGTGGCCCAGTGCGATTGAGGCCGTAGACGACGAGGCCCAGCAACGTGAGTCCCATGAACAGGATCGTCGCCGGACCGCGGCGGCCCTTGAAAATGCGATCGGAAACCCAACCGCACAACAGCGTGCCAGGGATCGCGGCGTACTCGAACATGAACCACGCCGCGCTCGACTGGTGAAACGAAAAGCCCTTGGCCGTCTCGAGGTATGTCGGGATCCAGTTCTGCACGCCGTAACGCACGAAGTACACGAACGCGTTGGCCACGGCGATGGCCCAGAGCAACCGGTTGTTGAGCACGTGTTCGAGGAAAATCTCGCGGAAGCCGAGCGTGCGCTCGCTGTGCTCCGAGTAATTCGCAGGCACGTCGTTGCGATAGATCTCGATCGGCGGCAGGCCACAGGTCTGCGGTGAGTCGCGCAACAGGACGAACACGAACACGGCGATCGCTGCAGCGACCATCGCGTTGAAATAGAACTTCGCGCCCCAGTCCCCGAAAAAGCCCACGCCGACGACGGCCAGCGCAGCAACCAGTCCGCCTCCCACATTGTGAGCAGTGTTCCACAGCGACACGACGCGACCGCGTTCCTTCGCGCTGTACCAGTGCACCATCGTCTTGCCGCAAGGCGGCCAGCCCATGCCGTTGAACCAGCCGTTCATGGCTTGCAGGACGATGATCAGCGTGAGCGACGCGTAGATGCCCTTGAACAGACCGAACGATGCCGTGACCGCTGCGGAGAGCAGCAGGCCGAGTGGCATGAACCAGCGCGGATTGCTGCGATCGGAGACCGAGCCCATCAGGAACTTCGATACCCCGTAGGCGATCGACAGCGCCGTCAGGGCCGTGCCGAGCTGGGCTTTCGTGTACTCGGGGAATTCGCGCAGGATGTCGGGGATTGCGAGCGACAGGTTCATGCGCACGAGGTAATACCCGGCGTACCCCACGTAGATCGCGAGAAACACCTGCCGGCGCAGCCTTTTGTACTCGGCGTCCGTCCTGTCGAGCGGCGTTGCGATCACGTTACCCCTGCCTTCATGCCGTCCGGGGCCTTGTTGCGGCCGCCTTGGAGTCATGCATTCCTCCGCTATAGTACCGGGCGTCGGGCCCGCCGGGCCCGCCGTCGCAGCAGACATCCGCGCACGCTCGAGAGGTCACCCACCGAGATGAAGAAAATCGCACGATCCGTCCTGGCCGGAAGCCTGCTGGCACTGTGCCTCGTGCTGGCGCTACCGACGTTCGCCGCCGACGCGCCCAGCCGCACGGGCATCGACGCGCCAGAGCTCGCCGCACTCGGCCCTTACCCGGTGGGCGTCCGGTCGCTGACGATGGTCGACCGGGACCAGCTGGACCTCGGCGCGTTCGATCCGGCGACGGGCACAGCGCCCAGGCACGACCGCACATTGAGGGTCGAGCTCTGGTATCCGGCAAAAGCAACGCCCGGTGCGAAGCCAGTCGTCTACGCAGATGCGATGGACTCGGAGCCGCCCAAGCCACCTGCAAAGTTCACGATCCAGGGCCTGGCCGTGCGCGACGCGCCGCGCGAGGGCGGTCGGTTCCCGCTCGTCATCGTTGCCCACGGCTACGGCAACGTGCCGGTGGCCATGAGCTGGCTCACCGAGAATCTTGCGTCGAAGGGCTACGTCGTCGCGGCCATCCGCCACGAAGACATGTACCTCAACCCATCCGGGTTTCCGCAGGCGGCGCTGCGTCGTCCACTCGACGTCACCTTCGTCGCGCGTGAGTTGCAACGCACACTGGGTGGCGGCGACGGCAGCATCGACCCGACACGCACCGCGTTGATCGGCTATTCGATGGGCGGCTATGGCGTGCTCGCCGCCGCCGGCGCGTCGCTCGATCCCAAGGGCGCGTTGGTGAGCCGCGTTCCCGCAGGGTTGATGACGCCGTTTGCGCGCGGCGGCAAACTGAGTTCGACGCTCGTCACGCCGAACGTGAAGGCCGTCGTTGCGTTCGCTCCTGCGGGCGGCGCGTTTGGCGCATTTGGTGCGGAGGGAATCGCGGGCATCACGTCGCCACTGCTCCTGATTTCAGGCGACCACGACCTGACCGTCGACTACACGACGGGCGCGCGCGCGTACTTCGACCAGGCGATCAATTCCAACCGGTACCTGCTCACGTTCCTGCAGGGCGGTCACGCGCTCGGCCTGGGTCCGGTGCCGGCTGAGATGCGCGACGATCTCTGGAACCATGATTGGTTTGAAGATTCGGTGTGGCGCAAAGACCGGCTGGTGGCGATCAGCCTGCACTTCGTCACCGCGTTCCTCGATCGCTACGTGAAGGACGACACGAGTCGCAGCGCCTACATCGACGGACTCGTCGTCGAATCGAGTAAAGGCACCTGGGACGCGCCGCAGGGAACACCGTGGGGCGCCCGCAGTCCAGGCGGTGAGGTCACGCTGTGGAAAGGCTTTCAGCGCAGGCACGCCACGGGACTCACGTGGATGCACCAGGCGCCCGTCGGCGCGAAGCAGTGAACCTGCGACTGCGGGTCCCGCCTCCGCTGTGGGGCCTGCTGTGCGCCGGCCTGATGTGGTTGGCGGACAGGCTGGCACCTCTTGCGTCGGTGATACCCGCGCCCGTCAACCGCGCGGGATGGGTGCTGGTCGCGCTTGGTGCCACGATAGCCGTAACGGCGGTGCTGCAGTTCCGAGCCGCTCGCACGACGGTGAACCCGCTCGCGCCAGCGAAGGCCAGCTCGCTCGTGCAGTCTGGCATCTTCGGCTACAGCCGCAATCCCATGTACCTCGGGATGGCGCTGGTGTTGTGCGGCTGGGCCGTGATCCTGGGCTCCGTCAGTTCGTGGCTGGGTGTGCCACTGTTCGTATTCCTGCTCACGCGGTTGCAGATCGAACCTGAGGAGGCCGTGCTGTCGACACTCTTCGGCACTGAGTTCAGCGACTATTGCGCGCGAGTGGGGCGCTGGTTCGGGCACAATCGCTGAAAACGAAGGGGGGGCTCTCATGCGGATCTGGTCGCTTGCGACGGTTGTTGTGTGTGGTTTGTCCGGCGCAGTGGTTCCGACAGCTTTGGCCCGTGACGCCGCAAAAGCTGCTGAGCCGGCCGCGACGCCCGCGATTCCAGCCTGGCTCGAGGCCAAGATCGCCGGCCTGACGCCTGAGCAGCGCACCTTCCTGCTGTCCGAGGACGCAGACGGGTTCGCAGGTTCCCACGAAAAGCTGCTGCAGCGCTTGAACACCAAGTCGCCCGAGGAAATCGCTGCATACGTCGATGCGATGATGGCCGTGAGCAAGGCGCAGAAATTCAACCCGGAAACGGACTCGGCGGTGATCCAGCTGAACACGGAATCGGAAGAGTTCAATTCATGGAAGGTACGCAAACCAGAGAGTTTCAGCACCAGGCGCGAACCCGGCCCGATCTCGCTCAATTACTACGCCAATCGTGGCAGCGGCATCCGGACGTTCGCCAACGCTCCAGTCGCGGTCTATCCCGAAGACCTGGTCGCAGGCAAGGTCGAGATCGCGATCGTGGGTGCGCCCCTCGACATGGGCTCGTACTACCGTGGCCAGCGCTTCGGACCGATGGCGATGCGCAACGAGTACGGCGCCGGCGGCAACGACATGAACACGATGGTCAACCCCTCGAAGGAGTTGAACATCGTCGACTATGGCGATATCGCCATCGACAACATGAGCACGGAACGCACGGTGCATCACGTGCGGGAGCGCGTGGCGGAGATCGCGCGCACGGGGGCGCTGCCGTTCATCGTCGGCGGCGACCACAGCCTGGAGTACCCGAACATTGCCGGGCTGGCGGACGTGCATGGCAAGGGCAGTTTCGGCGTGATTCATTTCGACGCGCACTTCGACGCCGGCAAGGACCAGCCGCATTTCATCACGCACGGCCAGCCCGTCTATCGCGCGGTCAAGGAAGGGCACGTGCAAGCCAGTCATTTCATCCAGGTCGGGCTGCGGGGCCCCTGGCCAGGGGCCGAGGGTTTCGAATGGATGCGCAACAACGGCATGCGCTACCACACGATGGCCGAAGTCGAGAAGCGCGGCTGGGATGCGGTGATGCAGCGCGCGCTCGCCGAAGCTCGCGAGGGCGGCCGCAAGATCTACATCTCTTTCGACGTGGACGTGCTCGACCCGGCCTTTGTGCCGGGGACAGGCACGCCCGTGCCGGGCGGCCTCACCATGCGCGAAGCCATGCCGATGGTGCGGCGGCTGTGTGCCGAGAACGACCTCGTCGGGTTCGAAATCGTGGAACTCGACCCTTTGCTCGACAACACGTATCGCTCGGCTCTCAACGCAAACTACATCCTGCATGCGTGCCTCACTGGCGTGGCGATGCGCAAGAAAGGCATCAAGGATCCGGGCTTTCTCTCCGAACTGACCACGGAGCACATGCAGCCGGAAGCCGGCATCAAGGGCGAGAGGGAAGGCAAGACCGAGAAGGTGGACCCGAATTACGCCAGGGGCCCGCAGCCGGGAACCTGAGTTGGACGACCTGCGATGAGCGAGGCGCCCGGCGCGCAGCGATCCATGGCATGGCGCGTGCTGCGGGATCCGCTGTTCGC
>JANNGT010000374.1:0-4987 GCA_031404015.1 Gammaproteobacteria bacterium
AAATTAACCCGGTAATGGGGGATGACCGGGCGAGCCGTCGAGCCCAGGGAGGTAGGCCGACGACAAGCGTCCGAAGACGCTCAAATGTATAGAGCAGGTTCTCTGCGAAAAGTTCCGGCGCGAAACAGCGCGTCGCGCGCCGGGCCTGACCTTGCCGAAAAACCTATCTATATCAGTACCTTGTGCTTACAGGAACGTCCATGTGACGCCGACTGAGAACATGTCGACCGTGTCGTCGGAAATGTCGAAGCGCTCGTATTCGCCGCGGATGCTCAGGCTCCAGACGCGGAATTGCGCGCCGATCCCGTACGTCAGGTCCGTGCCGTCGTCGCTGCCACTCAGGCCTAGCCCGGGTGCATTTAAATCAGCTTCCCAGTTGATGGCGCCGACGCGCGCGAACACGTCCACGGGGCCAACCGGCAGGAAGCCGACGGCTGACAGTGACACGCCATCGACGCTCGACTCGACCTTCTCACCCAGCACCCTGTCGTCGCCCGTGCCCAGGTCGACATAGTTGCCTTCGACTGCAAGCCAGTCGAGGAAACGCCACCCGGCGATCGCCTTGAACCCCGTCGCGCTCGCATCGAAATTCAGATTGGCGCCCTCGAACGAGTCGTCGTAGGTGACGTTGCTCTGGCCGACGCTGCCGCCCAGGTAGATGCCATTGTCGGCGGATTGGGCTGTGAGACTGCAGAGGCCGAGCGCGGCTGCGGTCGCGAAGGTAATGAATTGTTTGCGCATTGAATGCTCCTTGTTCGTATTAAGCGTTCCTGGCCGGAACGCAATTCTAACTGGCGCAGCTTGGATAGATCGTACTGCGCGAAGTTCAGTGCGCTTCGTCCCAGTTCTGGCCGACGCCAACATCGACCCGTAGCGGCACGCGCAGTTCGGCCGCCGCGGTCATGTGCTCGCGCAACTCACCGATCACCGCATCGGCGCGGTCTTCGGCGACCTCGAGCACGAGTTCGTCGTGCACCTGCAGCATGAGCCGTGCGTGCGGTTGGCCCTGCAACCATCGATGCACGTCGATCATCGCGCGCTTGATGATGTCGGCCGCGGTCCCTTGCATCGGCGCATTGATCGCGCTGCGCTCTGCGTACTGCCGCATCTGCGCGTTGCGCGAGCGAATCTCGGGCAGGTAAAGCCGGCGACCGAACACGGTTTCGACATAACCCTGTTCTCGCGCAGTCGCGCGCGTCTCGTCCATGTAGCGCTTCACGCCCGGATAGCGTTGGAAGTACAGGTCGACGTACTTCTGCGCCGCGCCGCGCTCGATGCCCAGTTGCCGCGCGAGACCGAACGCGGACATGCCGTAGATCAAGCCGAAATTGATGGCTTTTGCCGCGCGACGCTGGTCGGCCGTCACCAGCTCGGGCGAGGCCGCGCCGAACACTTCCGCTGCAGTCGCCTGGTGGATGTCGCGGTCATTGGCGAACGCGTCGAGCAACCCTTCGTCGCCGGAGAGGTGCGCCATGATGCGCAACTCGATCTGCGAATAGTCCGCAGCAATCAGCACATGACCCGGCGGCGCCACGAATGCCTGCCTGATGCGGCGGCCCTCGGCGGTGCGAATCGGAATGTTCTGCAGGTTGGGATCGGTGGACGACAAACGACCTGTCGCTGCAACGGCCTGGTGATACGAGGTGTGCACGCGCCCCGTGCGCGGGTTGATCTGCTCGGGCAGCTTGTCGGTGTAGGTGGAGCGCAGCTTCGCGAGCCCGCGATATTCCATGATGATGCGCGGCAACTCGAACTCTTCGGCCAGTTCTTCAAGCACGTCTTCGGCCGTCGATGGCTGGCCCGTCGGCGTCTTGCGCTTCACGGGCAGCCCAAGCTTGCCGAACAGCACCTCCTGCAGCTGCTTCGGCGACTCGAGGTTGAAGGGCTGGCCCGCTGTCGCGTGCGCGCGCTTCTCGAGTTCGAGCAGTCCGATCGACAGTTCGTGGCTTTGCCGACGCAGCATCAGCGCGTCGACGAGCACGCCGCAGTGTTCCATGTCTAGCAGCACGGGCACGAGCGGTTGCTCCACTTGCGTGTACAACTTTGCGAGTGCCGGCGCGGCTTCGAGGCGCGGCCACAGCGTGCGATGCAGCCGCAAGGCAGCGTCGGAGTCTTCAGCTGAGTACTCCGCCGCGGCTTCCACCGGGACATCGCGGAAGTTGAGTTGCTTCGCGCCCTTGCCGGCGACGTCCTCGTAATGAATCGTCTCGACGCCGAGGTACAGCCGTGCGACTGAATCGAGGTCGTGACGAGTGGCCGTGCTGTTGAACACGTACGATTCCAGCATGGAGTCGTAGCGCATGCCGCGCAGTTCGATGCCGTGATTGCGCAGCACGTGCGCGTCGTACTTGAGGTGATGGCCCAGCTTGCAGCGGTGCTCGTCTTCGAGCAGCGGGCGCAGCTGCGCGAGCACCGCTTCACGGTTCAGCTGGTCGGGCGCGCCGGGATAGGTGTGCGCGAGCGGCACGTAGGCGGCGCGGCCCGGTTCCACCGCAAACGACACGCCCACGATCTCGGCCTGCATGTAGTCGAGCGACGAGGTTTCCGTGTCGAACGAGAACAACTCCGCGGCGCGCAGCGTCTCGAGCCAGCGCTCGAACGCTGCGGCGGTGAGCACCAGTTCGTAGTCGCGGCCAGGTGCCCAGCCCGTGGACGACGTTGCCGCATCCTGGCCGGGCAGGGGAGGTTGCCCCTGCAGATCGGGGCGGGAGACGTCGATGCCGGCGCCACTGCCCTCACCCGCACTTCGTGCACCCTCTCCCGCTGAAGCGGGAGAGGTAAGAGAAAATCCCGCGTCGAGGCCCTTCAGCAGCGACCGCAGCTCGTAACGCGTGTAGAGCTCGCGCAGTTTCGCGACGTCCGGTTCCCCGCGGCGCAGGTCTTCGGGCCCGACTTCCAGGTCGACGTCGCAGCGGATCTTGGCGAGCTCGCGCGATAGCGCCAGGTCCACGGTCGAGGCGCGCAGGCTTTCGCCCACCTTGCCCTCGATCCTGTCCTGCTGCTCCATCAGGTTGTTGAGCGTGCGGTACTCGTTGAGCCACTTCGCCGCAGTCTTCGGACCGACCTTCGGCACGCCGGGAATGTTGTCCGACGCATCACCGACCAGCGCGAGGTAATCGACGATCTGCTCCGGGTACACGTCGAACTTGATCTTGACGCCGGCGCGGTCGAGCGACGTGTTGGTCATCGTGTTGACCAGCGTGACGCGCTCGTTGACGAGCTGCGCCATGTCCTTGTCGCCGGTCGAGATCAGCACCTGCATGCCCGCCGCCACGGCGCGTTGTGCCAGCGTGCCGATCACGTCGTCCGCTTCGACGCCGGATATCCGCAGCAACGGCAGCCCAAGTGCCTGCACAGCCGCAACCATCGGCTCGATCTGCGAGCGCAGGTCGTCGGGCATCGGCGGCCGGTGCGACTTGTACTCGGCGAACAATTCATCGCGGAACGTCTTGCCGGGCGCGTCGAAGACGACGGCAACGAGCTCGGGATTCTGTTCGCGCTGCATGCGCAGCAGCATGTTGAGCACGCCCAGCACGGCGCCGGTCGGCTCGCCGCGCGAGTTGGTCAGCGGCGGCAGCGCGTGGAAGGCCCGGTAGAGGTACGACGAGCCATCCACCAGCACCAGGGTCCGGGCGTCAACCACCGCGGGCAGTGCCCGGGTTGCTGCCGGGCAGGGGCGGGGGAGGCGGGCGATCTTCCCTGCGCGCCGGCTTCTTCACCGCCGGTGCGGCCGCCGGGTCCGCTGGAGTTGCGCCTTCATTGGCGGGCGATGTGCCCGATGCGGGGGTGGCAGCGGGTTCGGACGCCGTTCCACCGGATTCAGGGCTCGCAGGTGCAGTCTGGCCCGCCCCGCGAATCACGACCTCGTCCGACTGCGATGGCAGGGTTAGGGCGCCCTTCAAACCGCACCCGGCCAAGCCGAGCGCGACCATCACCCAGAGCGTGGCGCGGAAAACCGGTCGTGTCGTCATGGTGTGCTGCCCTCGACCAGCGTCATGCCCCTGCCAGGCGCGGAAATCACGGCCATCGTCAGGCGCGAAACGCAGGTCAGCTTGCCGGCCTCGTCCTGGATCTGGATGTCCCAGACCTGCGAACGACCGCCGATGTGGACCGGCCGCGCGGTGCCTGTGACACGCCCGGAGCGCGCCGAACGGAGGTGATTTGCGCTGATATCCTGCCCAACGGCATAGAACTTGCTGGTATCGATCACCAAGTTGCTCGCTACGCTGCCCAACGATTCGGCCAGGACCACGCTGGCCCCGCCGTGCAGCAAGCCGAACGGCTGCCGGGTGCGCTCATCCACCGGCAGCGTGCCGCGCAGGAAGTCGTCACCGATCTCGGTCAACTGCAGGTCCAGGTGGCGATTGATATCGCGCACGTCGCGGAACATCGCCTTGACCTGTTCGATCGTGGTGGGTCGGAACCAGATGCTCATGGGACCTCGCGGGGAAGACGGCAATTGTACCCGGCTGGATGGGGCTGGCATGGCACGACGGATGCCAGAAGGGCAAAATGGATTGTTGCAAAGCACAAACGAACGCCGGAGCCCTTGACCATGCCTGATTACAGCGCCCCCCTGCAGCAGATGCGATTCACGATCGAGCATCTTGCCGACTACAAGGACGTGGCCGCGCTGCAATCTTATTCATCGGTCGACATCGATACCGTGGACGCAGTGCTCGAGGAGGCCGGTCGATTCGCGAGTGGCGTACTTGCCGCGACCAACTGGCTGGGCGACCGCAAGGGCGTGCAGGTGGTCAACCAAGCGGTGCAGGTGCCGTCCGAGTTTGCCGACGCGTACGCGAAGTTCAGCGAAGGCGGCTGGCCGGGCATCGCCGCCAATCCGGACTTCGGCGGCCAGGGCCTGCCCAAGACCATTTCCATTGCCTGCGACGAGATGTGGGCTGCGGCCAACGTCGCCTTCGCGCTTTGTCCCGAGTTGTCGCAGGGCGCCATTCTCGCGCTCGATCGACACGGCTCCGAGGAG
>JANNGT010000375.1:0-5247 GCA_031404015.1 Gammaproteobacteria bacterium
CGGCGACTGGGTGACGATCCGCACCGAGATGACGGCGCTTGTCTACGAGGCCCTTACGCAGGAGGGCATCGAGTTCGCGTTCCCGCAGCAGGACTTGCACGTACGCAGCGTCTCGCCCGACGTCGGGCAGCAACTCGCCGCTGCGATCGCCAAGGAGAAGGACGCCCCGCGTCCGGCCTGATGCTGGTCGAAGCGGGCGTGCTGGGGTGCGATCCCGGGCTTTACGCTGTGTTCGGCAGGTCGAACACCAGCACTTCGGCCCCCTCACCTGCAGCAAGCTGCACGCTCGTTTCGCCGGTGAGTTTCAACGCATCACCGGTTTCGAGTTGCTGTCCGTTGACCACGATTCGGCCGCGTGCCACGTGCACGTAGATCAACCGATCTGGCGCGACCTGCAGCGTTGCCTGCTCGGCACCGTCGAACAGACCTGCAAACACGCGCGCGTCCTGATGGATGCGCACCGAGCCTTCGCTTGCTGACGGCGACGCGATCAGCCGTAACCGCCCGCGCTTTTCGTGCTCCTCGAAGCGCCTCTCTTCGTATTCGGCAGGAATGCCTGTCACGTCGGGGATGATCCAGATCTGCAGGAAGTGGACGAGGCGCTCCTGCGAGGCATTGAATTCGCTGTGACGCACGCCAATGCCCGCGCTCATGCGCTGCACGTCGCCGGGACGGATCGTCGAGCTCGTCCCCGTCGAATCCTTGTGGGCCAGCTCGCCGTCGAGCACGTAGCTGATGATTTCCATGTCTTGGTGGCCATGCGTGCCGAAGCCCGCGCCGGGCACGACGCGGTCCTCGTTGATGACGCGCAGCGGCCCGAAATGCACGTGCTCAGGGTCGCGATAGTCCGCGAACGAAAACGAGTGGTATGACTTGAGCCAGCCGTGGTCGGCAAAACCGCGGTCCTGGCTGCGGCGAATCTCGTCGGGCATCGATCGGCTCCTGTGGATTGGGTCCATCTTGCCCTAGAATACGGCGGCACAGCAGGCGTCTAACGTCCTGCCCTTCCTGCCCTTCCTGCCCTTCCTGAGCTTCCGCCACCCCTTTGTCCACCCCTCCCCGCATCGGCTTCGTCTCGCTCGGCTGCCCCAAGGCACTCGTCGACTCCGAGCGCATCCTCACGCGGCTGCGCGCCGAAGGCTATGACGTCGTCGGCACGTACGAAGACGCCAACCTCGTCGTCGTCAACACGTGCGGTTTCATCGACGACGCCGTGCACGAATCGCTCGACGCGATCGGCGAAGCGCTCGCCCGCAATGGCAAAGTGATCGTGACGGGCTGCCTCGGTGCGAGGCCCGAAGTGATCACCGACCGCCACCCGTCGGTGTTGAAGGTGACCGGCGCGCACGCGTACGAGGAAGTCATGCAGGCCGTGCATGCGGAACTGCCGCCGTTGCATGATCCGTTCCTGGACCTGGTGCCACCGCAAGGCATTCGCCTCACGCCGCGGCACTATGCGTACCTCAAGATTTCCGAAGGCTGCAATCATCGCTGCACGTTCTGCATCATTCCTTCGATGCGCGGCGACCTTGCGAGCCGGCCGATCGGCGACGTGATGCTTGAAGCCGAGCGGCTCGTGAAGGCGGGCGTGAAGGAACTGCTGGTGATCTCGCAGGACACCAGCGCCTATGGTGCCGACCTCAAGTACGCGACGGGCTTCTGGGGCGGCAAGCCAGTCAAGGCGAAATTCTTCGACCTCGCTCGATCGCTCGGCTCGCTCGGCGCGTGGGTGCGCATGCATTACGTGTATCCGTACCCGCACGTCGACGACGTGATCCCGTTGATGGCCGACGGCAAGATCCTGCCCTACCTCGATATCCCGTTCCAGCACGGCAGCCCGCGCGTGCTCAAGCTCATGAAGCGTCCGGCCCATGCCGAGAACACGCTGGCGCGTATCCAGCGCTGGCGTGAGATCTGCCCGGACATCACCCTGCGCAGCACGTTCATCGTCGGCTTCCCCGGCGAAACCGCAGCGGATTTCGAGATGCTGCTCGACTGGCTGCATGAAGCGCGACTCGACCGTGTCGGTTGCTTCAAGTACTCGCCAGTCGATGGCGCAGCGGCCAACGCGTTGCCGGATCCGGTGCCGCAAGAGATCAAGGAAGAGCGCCTGGCCCGCTTCATGGAAGTGGCCGCTGCCATCAGCGCGGAGAAGCTCGCCGCTAAAGTGGGGCAGAAGATGCGCGTGCTCGTCGACTCGGTCGACCCGGAAGCAGGCGCGATCGCGCGCTCTGCGGCGGACGCACCGGAGATCGACGGTGTCGTGCGAATCGCGAAGCCTGGCAAGAAGTTACAGGCGGGCGACTGGGCTGACGTGCAGATCACGGGCGCGGATGAGTACGACCTCGCGGCAAGGATCGTTCGCAGCTAGCACCAGCCCTCCCCAGCCCGATATTTGGAGAGCACGCCGGGTTGCCCCTGAATAGACCAGTCTGTAGACTGGTTGTAACTTCAGGAGCATTGAGCATGAAGACGGAAATCGGCGCCTATGACGCCAAGACACGACTCCCCGAACTGCTGCGCCAGGTGAAGGCAGGCAAGCGTTTCACGATCACCAATCGCGGCGAAGCGGTCGCGGACTTGGTGCCGAGCGAGGCAGCTCCCGCGATCGACGCACGGGCGGCCATCGAGAAGTTCCAAGCCTTCCTGCGCGACAACCCCGTCGAACCGGGCCGCAACCTCGACGTCAAGGCGCTCATCGAGGAGGGCCGCGAGTGAACTTCGTGCTCGACGCGTCGGTCACCATGACCTGGCTGTTCGGCGACGCCAAGGTCGCCGACCGCAACTACGCGCAAAGCACCCTCGAGGCATTGAAGCAGGCCGACAGCCATGCCGAGGTGCCGGTGACATGGGGCCTCGAGGTGTCGAACGTCATCGCGCGGGCTGAGGCAAAAGGTCTGCTTCTGGAAGCGCAGAGCGAGGCGTTTCTGGAGATGCTCTCGAACGCACCCATTCGTGCCGATGGAGCGACTTTTGCCCAAGCGCTCAACAGCACGTTGAACCTCGCGCGACGCCATCGGCTTTCAGCGTACGACGCCTCGTACCTGGAGCTTGCGTTGCGGAGCGGACTCCCGCTCGCTACGCTTGACGCCGACCTCGCCAAAGCAGCTCGCAAGGCGGGCGTCAGACGCTTCGCCAGCCGCTAGCCCCGCCGCCGCCGATGGGTGAGCCAACCGCAGTTGCGGCTACGGCTCGCAGCGCTTCCGCCTACGCATGGTTGACCTTTGGTCGCGACAGTCCGGTGGTCGACCGTCGAGGACCAGGATTCAGGGTCATGTCCGGACACGGAATCGATGGCGAATCAGTGACTTGTTGGTGACACGGAAAGCCGACGGCTAGACTTCGCGCCAAACGCAAGCCATGGCTGCCGCAATCGCGGCCGACGTATTCCGGACTTGTCGGCTGGAGTTTCAATCGCATGATGAATTTGTTCAGGTCGTACCTGCTGGCCGCCGCCGCCACGGTCCTTTCCTTTCCCGGTCTGCTGCTGGCACAGCAGCCCGCCGCTGTCGCACCCGCGCCTGCTGGCGCCAGCGTCTCCCCGCTGTCAGAGGCGATTCGCGACCGCATCGATCACCTGCGTTACGACACGGAGCGCGACGTCCGTGGTGCGCGCATCATCGCCGCTGAGCTGGTTGCCAAGTACTACGAGGCGCAGGAGTTCCGACCGGCCTGGCAGGATGTCGCGAAGCTCGATCAGCTGGTCGCCAGCATCGAAGACCTGCGCAACGACGGTCTCGACCCCGACGACTATCACCTGGAGGCGTTACGTTCCTACCGTCTGGACGTGCGCATGCAGTCGCCGCTCACGCCGCAAGACCTGGCCGACATGGAACTGCTGGCAACCGACGCGTTCCTGCTCGGGCTCTACCACGTGTTCCAGGGCAAGGTGGATCCGGAGAAGCTGAGCTCGCAGTGGAACTTCTCGCAGCGACCGACGCCGTCGCTCGAGGAAGGACTGCAGCGTTTCTCCGCACGGCTTGCGGCCGGCGAGATCCGCGAGGCGTTCGCGAACGCGAGGCCCGCGCACGCCTGGTATCAGCGCGGCCGCGAGAGCCTCAAGCACTACCGCGCGATCGCCGCCGCGGGCGGCTGGCCAAGCATTGCGGAAGGCCCGTCGTTGAAAGTCGGCATGAGCGATAGCCGCGTACCCACGTTGCGGAAGCGACTGTCGATCACTCGCGACCTGGTGGAAGCACCCGGCACCACGGCTCCTGCCGAACCCAACCTGTACGACGCCATCCTGGAGCAAGCCGTAAAGGCCTTCCAGGAACGCCACGGCCTGACGCCGGATGGCGCAGTCGGTCCGGGCACGCGTGCCGCGATGAACGTGCCGGTGCAGCAGCGCATCGACCAGATCCGCGTGAACCTCGAGCGCGGACGCTGGACGCTGCATGAGATCAAGGGCGAGTTCGTGCTCGTCGACGTGGCGGGCTTTTACGTCAGCTACTTCCGCAACGACGAGCCCATCTGGACGTCGAAAGTGGTCGTGGGTCGCGACGAGCGTGAGACGCCGATCTTCCGCTCGAAGATCACGTACGTCGTGTTCAACCCGACATGGACGATTCCACCCGGCATCCTCGTCAAGGACAAGCTGCCGGAACTGAAGCGCAACGCGGGCGCGCTCAAGCGCATGAACATCCGCGTGCTCGACAGTGGCGGCCGCGAAGTGAATCCGTATTCCGTCGACTGGAATCGTTACGGGCCGTCACGCCTGCCTCCGTTCCAGTTCGTGCAGGATCCAGGTCCCAACAACGCGCTGGGATTGGTGAAAATCATGTTTCCCAATCCCTACCTGGTTTACCTGCACGACTCACCTGCGAAATCGCTGTACGAGCAGGACCAGCGCACGTTCAGCTCGGGGTGCATCCGCGTGGAGAAGCCGTTCGAACTCGCCGAACTCGTGCTCAACGATCCGCAATGGAACCGGCAGAGCATCGACGCGCTGATCGCGAAGAAAGAAACGCGCACCGTCAACCTGAAGCAGCCGATCCCGGTGCTTATCCTGTACTGGACGGCACAGCCGCGGCTCGACGGTCAGGTGGTGTTCCGCGCCGATGTCTACGGTCGCGACCCGCCGACGCTCGCAGCGCTGAACAGCAATTTCCGCGTGCCAGTCATTCGCTGACAACATAAAAGAGGCCGGCGAACCTTGCGGTAGCCGGCCAAATTTTCACGCAGGAGGAAAAACGTACGAGGCATAGGTTGCTCCTCGTGTTTCGTTCCGACTTCCGGGATCTCCGCCGA
>JANNGT010000376.1:0-4670 GCA_031404015.1 Gammaproteobacteria bacterium
CTGAAGGGCGAGATCCGTCGCCTGAACCAGGTGACGCGCGAGCAGAACCTCAAGCTGCAGGACATGAACCGCACGCTGGAGGGCAACGTGGCGTCGTCGAGTTCCGGAGAGGGCGCCAGCGCGAAATGCGTGGCAACCAGCGAATCGCCGCGGTAATCGTCACGCAGGCTCATGCCCTTTTCGATGTACTCGTCGGGGTCATTCGCCCAACGCGAGGCAGCCTGTTCCACGACCAACCCGACGCTGACGCGCACGTGTGAGTCGGCCGCGGTGCGCGCCACCACTTCGGGCCACAGCTGCATGTCGCCGAAGCACGTGACTCCGCCCCGCACCATCTCCGCAATCGCCAGCTCCGTTCCGTCGCGCACGTATTCGGGATCCACCCAGCGCCGCTCGATCGGTCCAATGCCGTCTTCTGCCCACTGTGCCTGCGGCATGTTCTCCGCACGCCCCCGCAGCAGGACCATTGCGGCGTGCGTGTGGGCGTTGACGAGCCCCGGCATCACCGCATGGTGCGGACGCTCGATCAGTTCGACCGGCGAGTAACGCACAAGGGCGAGCGCGATGGGCAGCACGTCGACGATGCGACCCGCGCGGATCGCGACAGCATGGTCCGCAAGCACCGTCCCGTCGGGCTCGACGGGCAGCACCCAACGGGCGCAAACGAGCGTGTCCAGCGGCTCCATTCAGGGTCTCGCAGTTCGGGCCCCGCAGTATACCGGGCGACGCCCGACCATACCGGCTCGGACTGCCCTGCGGCAGGCGTTGAAAAGGCACGTCATGGTATGATTCGTGATCCTCCTGGACCGACGTATTCCATGGCCGAAATCGCGCGCGAACTCCTGTACGTCAACCTCGAAGACGAGATGAAGCAGTCGTACCTCGATTACGCAATGAGCGTGATCGTTGGCCGCGCATTGCCCGACGTCCGCGACGGCCTGAAGCCGGTCCATCGTCGCGTCCTGTACGCGATGCGCGAACTCGGCAACGAGTGGAACCGATCGTACAAGAAGTCGGCGCGCGTCGTCGGCGACGTCATCGGCAAATACCATCCGCACGGCGACACCGCGGTCTACGACACGATCGTGCGCATGGCGCAGCCGTTCTCGATGCGCTACCTGCTCGTCGACGGCCAGGGCAACTTCGGCTCGGTGGACGGCGATGCGCCGGCCGCCATGCGCTACACCGAAGTCCGCATGTCGCGGCTCGCCGGCGAACTTTTGGCCGACATCGACAAGGAAACGGTCGAGTTCGTTCCGAACTACGACGAATCAGAGAGCGAGCCGTCGGTGCTGCCGACGCGCGTTCCCAACCTGCTGGTCAACGGCTCGTCGGGCATCGCGGTCGGCATGGCGACCAACATCCCGCCACACAACCTCGTCGAAATCGTGAACGCCTGCGTGGCGTACATCGACAACCCGGCCATCACCATCCCCGAACTGATGGAGCACGTGCCGGGGCCCGATTTCCCGACCGCTGGCATCATCAACGGCGCCCGCGAAATCTATAACGCCTACACGACTGGCCGTGGCCGCATCGTCGTGCGCGCCAAGGCCGATATCGAGGAATACGACGACAACGGCCGCGAAGCGATCATCGTCACCGAGCTGCCGTACCAGGTGAACAAGGCGCGCCTGCTCGAGCGCATCGCCGACCTTGTGCGCGGCAAACTGCTCGAAGGCATCTCCGAGCTGCGCGACGAATCCGACAAGGACGGCATGCGTGTCGTTATTGAGCTTAAGCGTAACGAGAACGCCGAGATCGTTCTCAACAACCTGTACAAGCAGACGCCGATGGAATCGGTGTTCGGCGTCAACATGGTGGCGCTGCTCGACGGCCAGCCGCGCCTGCTTAATCTCAAGGACATGATCGAGGCGTTCGTGCGCCACCGCCGCGAAGTGGTGACGCGCCGGACAGTATTCGACTTGCGCAAGGCGCGCGAGCGCGGCCACATCCTCGAAGGCCTCGCGGTTGCGCTGGCCAACATCGACGAGATCATCGCGCTGATCAAGGCGTCCCCGACGCCACCCGAAGCGAAGGCCGCGCTGGTCATGCGCGAATGGCGTGGCGGTGCGGTGCCCGAAATGCTTGCGCGCGCCGGAGACGTCAGCGCGCGTCCCGCAGGCCTCGAGGCGGCGCTCGGCCTGCACGGCGGTCTCTATCGATTGTCCGAGACACAGGCCCAGGCCATCCTGGACTTGCGGCTGCACCGTCTTACGGGCCTCGAGCAGGACAAGATCCTGGCCGAATACGCCGAGCTGCTCGACGTGATTCGCGACTTGAGCGACATCCTCGCGCGCCCCGAGCGGCTGCTGCTGGTGATCCGCGACGAACTGATCGCGATTCGCGACCAGTACGGCGATGAGCGCCGGACGCGCATCGAGCGCGACGAATCCGATCTCACGATCGAAGACCTGATCACGCCGCAGGACGTGGTGGTCACGCTGTCGCACGGTGGCTACGCCAAGTCCCAGCCCGTGAGTGAGTACCGCGCGCAGGGCCGCGGCGGGCGCGGGCGGATGGCCACGCAAATGAAAGACGAAGATTTCATCGAAAAGCTGTTCGTCGTCAACACGCACGACACGTTGCTTTGTTTCTCGAGCCGTGGGCAGCTGTACTGGCTCAAGGTGTATCAACTGCCGATGGCGGGGCGTGCCTCGCGCGGCAAGCCCATCGTCAACCTGCTGCCGCTGCACGAAAGCGAGCGCATCACGGCCGTGCTGCCGATCCGGGAGTACGAAGAAGACAAGTACATCTTCATGGCGACGGCCATGGGCACGGTCAAGAAGACGTCGCTGGTCGCGTTCTCGCGCCGGCGCACGGCAGGCATCATCGCAGTGGGCCTCGAAGACGGCGACCGGCTCGTCGGTGTCGACATTACGGACGGCAAGCGCGACGTGATGATGTTCACCACCGAGGGCAAGGCCATCCGCTTCGCCGAAGACGACGTGCGCCCGATGGGACGCAACGCCGGCGGCGTGCGCGGCATCCGGCTGCCGGAAGGCGAGCGCGTCATCTCGCTGATCATTCCCGACCCACAGGGGTTGATCCTGATCGCCTCCGAAAACGGGTTCGGCAAACTCACGTCGGTCGAGGAGTTCCCGTCGCACGGGCGCGGCGGGCAGGGCGTCATTGCCATGCAGACGACCGAGCGCAACGGCAAACTGGTTGCAGCCACTCAGGTCGCCACTACCAACGAACTGATGTTGATGAGTTCGGCCGGCACGCTGGTGCGTACCCGCGCGGCCGAAGTGTCGGTGCTTGGTCGCAACACGCAAGGGGTGCGGCTGATACGACTCGACGAAGGCGAGCGGCTGATCGGCGTCGAAGCGGTCGAACCTGAGCCCGAGTCGGATGCCGAGGTGATCGATGGCGAGATCGACCCCGACGCTCCGGAAGCTGGCGACGGCGTCAGCGTGACCTGAGCGCACCGCCCGCCGCAGCATAAGTATGTCCGCGTTGACGGCTTGGGCCCCGTCTTCGCCTGTTAAACTGCAGGAGAAAATAGCCCTCCGGAGCGTCGTCATGTCCCGTGTGTTCAATTTCAGCGCCGGCCCCGCCGCGCTGCCTCTCGCTGTGCTCGAGCAGTTGCGGGACGAGATGCTCGACTGGCATGCCCAGGGCATGTCGGTCATGGAGATGAGCCATCGCGGCAAGGCCTACGGCAGCATTGCCCAACAGGCCGAAGCCGACCTGCGCGAGTTGATGGCCATCCCGGCCAATTACAAGGTGCTGTTCCTGCAGGGCGGGGCCACCGCACAGTTTGCGGCCGTCCCGATGAACCTTGCGGCGCCCGGCGCGGTCGCCGATTACGTCAATACCGGCACGTGGTCGACGAAGGCGATTGCCGAGGCGAAGAGCTATTGCACGGTAAACGTCGCAGCAGACGCCTCGGCGAGCAAGTTCACCACGGTGCCCGCGCAGTCAGGCTGGCAACGTTCGAATGGCGCCGCCTATCTGCACTACACGCCGAACGAGACCATCCACGGCGTCGAATTCCCCTTCGTGCCGGAGGCTGGCGACACCACGCTCGTTGCCGACCTGTCGTCGACGATCCTGTCGCGCCCCATCGACGTCAGCCGCTTCGGCGTGATCTACGCGGGCGCGCAGAAAAACATCGGGCCTGCTGGACTCGTCGTCGTCATCGTGCGCGATGATCTGCTTGGCAACGCACGGCCCGACACGCCGACCGTATTCGACTGGAAAGCGATGGCTGCGGACGGCTCGATGCTCAACACGCCAGCCACGTATTCCTGGTACGTCGCGGGTGCCGTGTTCCAGTGGCTCAAGCGGCAGGGAGGCGTCGAGGCCATGGGGCACGCCAACGAGGCGAAGGCGCGCCTGCTGTACGATGCGATCGATTCATCTGGCTTTTACAGGAATCCCGTCGCTGTCGACTGCAGGTCATGGATGAACGTGCCCTTTGCGCTGCCAGATGCGGCGCTCGACAAGCCGTTCATCGAAGGCGCACGGCAGGCAGGGCTCGTCGCGCTCGAAGGTCATCGGTCCGTTGGCGGCATGCGCGCAAGCATCTACAACGCGATGCCGCTCGCAGGCGTCCAGGCGCTGGTTGATTACATGCGCGAGTTCCAGCCATGTATCCGTGAAAGCAGGTGAGTACGCGAGACGCAAGTCTCGACGTTCGACTCAAGGTAGGAGCCGTATGAGGT
>JANNGT010000377.1:0-6122 GCA_031404015.1 Gammaproteobacteria bacterium
TGCGGATTCAATTGATCGACGCAACGCATTGAGCAAATCTTTCTGCCGGCGTCTCGAAGTCGAGCGTTTGCCGTGGGCGTTCGTTCAGCTGACGAGCGACGGCATTGAGCTTGCTCTGCGTAATATCCGACAGATCCATCCCTTTTGGGAAGTACTGACGCAACAGTCCATTGGTGTTCTCGTTTGAGCCACGTTGCCACGGCTGTTGCGGATCGCAGAAGTAAACCTGGATGTCGGTGGCGAGTGAGAAGCGTCGATGCTGTGCCATCTCCTTGCCGCGATCCCAGGTAAGGGACTTGTACAGTTCCCGAGGAAGCTTGTGCGCCTGCTTGATAAGCGCATTGACCACGGTCTCGCTGTCCTTGCTCGCCACCTTCACCAGCAGTACGTAGCGCGTGTGTCGCTCCACCAACGTGGCGATCTGGCTGTTGTCGCTGCCGAAGTACAGATCGCCTTCCCAATGGCCCGGCACCGCCCGATCCTCGGCTTCAGCCGGGCGCTCGCGGATCGACACCGCATCGACGATCCGGCCGCGATCGGGCGTCTTCGACGTGTAGTGGCGCGAGCGACGCATCCCGCGGGTACGCCGCAGATGCTGGAGCAGCTCCTTTTTAAGCGCCCCCCGGGCCTGGATGAACAGCGTACGGTAAATCGTCTCGTGGGACACTTGGCGCGTCTCGTCGTGCGGGTACGTGCGCTTCAGCCAACCGGCCACCTGATACGGAGACCACTGCGCTCGCAGTTTGGCGGCCACCAATCTGGCCAACGCTCGGTTCTGGGCCAGTTTACAGCGCTTCGGTCGCTGGGCCCGTTCCCAAGCTGCCGTATCGGCCTCGCTCGCACGATAGCTGTCACGGTCGCCGTTGCGTCGGATCTCGCGACTGACGGTGCTCGGTGGCCGTCCGAGCGAACGGGCGATGGACCGGACCGACAGTCCCGCTCTGGTACCGCGAGAGATCTCTTCACGCTCCAGAAGCGTCAGAGCTCGCTCAGAACGGCGTCTCTCCGCAGGTTGGATGCCACCGCTTCGCGCCAAAATGTGGTGAACCGAGGTGTGCCTCCGATCGAACATCTTGGCGATGGCGTGCAGCGTATCGCCCGCTCGCCAGCGCTCCCACATCAAAGCCTTCTGTGTCGCGGTGTAGAAAGTCCTGGTCCGGTACTTCATTTACAACGCCCTCCGCTCTACGATCAGAGTTTAGGTGTTGCATCGACCAGTTGAACCCGCATGCCATTCCGGACCTTCCGGGACTTCCTGTCCTTCCTGATCTTCCTGCCCTTCCTGATGGACGACCCCACCGCATTGCCGTTCGTGGCGCCGTGTCGACGGCTTGACACGTGGGAGCCCATCGGCTGGCTCGCGCATGCATGGTCCGATCTCCGCGCCGCGCCGCGCCAGAGTCTGACGTACGGCCTGGTCGTCGTGCTGCTGAGCTGGACGCTTGCCTATGGCGCGATTCGTTTCGGCGGCTATTTCGAGCTGCTGGCCCTGGTCACGGGGTTCATCCTGATCGCGCCATTGCTGGCGGTCGGCACGTATTCAATCAGCGACCAGCTCGAGCGGGGACTGCAGCCTTCGCTGCGACGCTGCTTCATCGAGGAACGCCGCGCCATTGGCAACCTCATGGTGTTCGCGCTGATGCTGATGGTCGTATTCCTGGTGTGGTGGCGCGCCGCATCGGCCGTCCACATCTTTTTTCCCACGGACATGACCACGCAGGCGTGGACCGAGTACGTGCCATTTTTCGCCATCGGCGGCGCCATCGGCTCCCTGTTCGCGGTGATCGTCTTCGCAGCTGCCGCATTTTCGCTGCCGATGCTCATGGATCGCGAGGCCGATTCGATCACAGCGGTGGTGACGAGCATCAACGCCGTGCTGCGCAACAAGCCCGCAATGGCGGTCTGGGCCGCGCTGATCGTGCTGGCCGTCGCGCCGGGCTTCAGTTTATTGCTGATGGCACGCGACGATGGCGCAGCATTCGCGCTGGTGATGGCACTGCTCGGGGTCACGCTGCCGCTGATTGGTCATGCCACGTGGCACGCATACCGCGCGACCATCGATGCCGCGGCATGGCCCCGCAACGAGCATCTCGAGGGTGGCTGACCGCGTTCGCTGAAGGCGGTGCCGGGAGAACGTCCGCCTGCCGTGCGGGACGGCACATGATGTGCCACCCCGCACGGCGCGTCCGTGTTACTCGTTCTGCTTCATCTCGGTCGCAGTTTCGTTGGCCTGGTCGCCTGCGGCGTCGAGCGCATCCGCGGCCTTGTCCTCGATCTTGTCCGCGCCTTCAACGATGGCGTCGCCAGCACTTTCCACCGAGGCCGCCACCGCGTCGCCAGTGGAATCCGCTGCCTGGCCGAGGTCGTTGGCTGCTTCGTTCGTCTGCTGCTGGGCTTCCGCAGCGGACTGCGCCGCAGCGGCACTGGTGTCGGTTGCGGTCGTGTCCGTCGTCGTCGCGTCGCGATCAGCGTTGCGGGCACAACCCGCGGCGGCCAGCGAACACGTCACGGCCACGGCCAGCATCTGTAATCTCAGGTCTCTCATGGAACGTCTCCTTGTCCTGGTGGGTCGGGTGGAGATGATCGCGCAGCCCGCAGCTAAAGTCGGTCGGACGCTCTGCAACGTCGCTGTTCAGCGACACAAATCGCGTGTGATGCGCAGCTTGCCGGGTCGGCGCTCACGCTCCAGGCTGGCTTTGTCCGTACTTGCGCTCGACATACTCTTCGACCAACTGCTGGAACTCTTCGGCGATGCGGTCGCCTTTCAGCGTCGGACCTTTCTCACCGTCGATGTAGACCGGCGCCACGGGCCGCTCGCCCGTTCCCGGCAGGCTGATCCCTAAGTTCGCGTGTTTGCTTTCGCCTGGTCCGTTCACGACGCAGCCCATCACCGCCACCGTCATGGCTTCGACGCCCGCGTAGTGCTTGCGCCATTCCGGCATGCGGTGACGCAGGTGCGACTGGATGTCCTGCGCGAGTTGCTGGAAGTACGTGGACGTGGTGCGGCCGCAGCCGGGGCAGGCGATGACCATCGGCGTGAACGAGCGCAGGCCCATCGTCTGCAGGATCTCCTGCGCCACGATGACTTCCTGCGTGCGGTCACCGTTGGGCTCCGGCGTCAGCGAGACACGGATCGTGTCGCCGATGCCTTCCTGCAGCAGCACCGCAATGCCCGCCGTCGATGCAACGATGCCCTTGGAACCCATGCCGGCTTCCGTCAGCCCCAGGTGCAGCGCGTAAGCGCAGCGGCGCGCGATATTGCGATACACGCTGATCAGGTCCTGCACGCCGCTGACCTTGCAGGAGATCACGATGCGGTCGTGGCCCAGTCCGATTTCCTCGGCACGGGCCGCGCTTTCGAGCGCTGAAACGACCAGGGCCTCGCGCACCACGTCGTTGGCTTCGAGCGGCTGCGTCTGGCGTGAATTCTCATCCATCAATCGCGTGAGGAGGTCCTGGTCGAGGCTGCCCCAGTTGACGCCGATGCGCACCGGCTTGTCGTAACGGCATGCAGTCTCGATCATCTCAGTGAACTGCGGATCGCGCTTGGTGCCGCGGCCCACGTTGCCGGGATTGATCCGGTACTTGGCCAGCGCCTGCGCGCAGGCCGGGTGCTCGCGCAGCAGCTTATGACCGTTGAAATGGAAGTCGCCCACGATCGGCACTGACACGCCGAACTGCGCCAATCGGTCGACGATGTGCGGCACCGCGGCGGCCGCCTCATCGGTGTTGACCGTGACGCGCACGATTTCCGAACCTGCGACGGCGAGCGCGCGGATCTGCAACGCGGTGCCTTCCACGTCCGCCGTGTCGGTGTTGGTCATCGACTGCACGACGACCGGGTTCGGGCCGCCGACGGTCACTGGTCCGATGCGGACGGGCGTGCTCAGCCGGCGGACGATGGGATTGTTGCTCATGATGTCGCGACGTTCAGGCGTTGGTGCAAGCTGTCGTTATTGTGCAGCCGTCGCGGCGGGAGCGGACTTACTGTCGGCGATCCAGCGGCGCACGTTGGCTTCGAGCACGTCGAGCGGAATGGCGCCGCTGCCGAGCACCACGTCGTGGAACGCGCGGATGTCGAACCGGTCCCCGAGTTGCGCCGTCGCCTCGCCCCGCAGTTGCTTGATCTTGAGTTCGCCGATCTTGTACGCCAGCGCCTGCCCCGGGTTGCCGATGTAGCGATCGATCTCGTTGATGATGTCGAGTTCGGTCTTGGCGGCGTTGGCCTTGAAGTAATCGATCGCCTGCTGCCGCGACCAGTGCTTGTGGTGCAGGCCCGTGTCGACGACGAGGCGCACGGCGCGCCACATCTCGTACGTGAGCTGGCCGAACTTGTCGTACGGGTCGGCGTAAAAGCCCATCTCCTCGCCGAGGCTTTCGCTGTACAGCGCCCAGCCCTCGACGAACGCCGTCGCCTCGAAGTCGCGGCGGAACTTCGGCAGGTCGCCGAGTTCCTGCGCGAGCGAGATCTGCAGGTGATGGCCCGGCACGGCTTCGTGGATCGTGAGCACGGGGATTTCGTACTTCGGACGCTCCTCAGGCTTGTACAGGTTCACGTAGTAGTAGCCGGCGCGCTTACCGTCCATCGCGGGACCCTGGTAATACGCGGTGGTCGTGTCTGGCGCGACCTGCTCGGCGATCGGCCGCACGCCGTACGGCATGCGCGGCAGCTTGCCGAAGTACTGCGGCAGCTTGGGGTCGACGCGCTTCGACATCGCCTCGTACGCCTCGAGCAGCTCCTTCGGATCGGTGTAGCGGAACTTCGGGTCGGTGCGCAGGTAGGTGAGGAACTCGTCGAAGCTGCCCTTGAACCCCGTCTGCGCGATGACCTGCAGCATCTCGCCGCGGATGCGCGCCACTTCCTTGAGGCCGATCTCGTGGATCTCGTCCGGCGTGAGGTTGGTCGTGGTGTAGAAGCGCGCGAGTTCGGCGTAGCGCTCGGTACCGCCCCGCGTGTCCCAGAGGCCGACCGACTCGCGGGAGCGGGGCAGGTACTCACCGACGATGTAATCACGGAGCTTCGTGTACGACGGCACCACGGTCTGCGTGATCGCATCGCGTGCTGCCGCCTGCAGGCGGGCCTGCTCCGCCGCCGGGATCGAGTCGGGCATCTCCTTGAACACCTCGTAGAACGGACTCTTTTCGGAGTCCGTCACGATCTGCTTGGCGAGCTGCGGCGGCACCCGCTGCATGATGATCTTCGGCGACACCTGGCCGCGCTTTACGCCTTCCCGCATCAACGCGATGTTCTGGTCGACGAACGTGTCGATCGTGCCGATGCGGCTCAGCCACGGCTCGTAATCCTTGACCGTCCTGAAGACCACGACGTCGGCCATGCGGTGCATCGAGGCGAGGCCGCTGCGCTGTGAGATCGGCGTGTACTGCTCGCCATAGTCGTACGAGGCGATATCGGCAGCGTACTGGCGCCGGAACAGATCGCGGTTCAGCTGATCCTCGGGGGTCAGCTGCTTCGGGTCCACCTTGTCGAGCGCGGCGATGACCGACTTGTCGCCCTGGTAGGAGGCCTGCAGGGCGGCCGCGGAGAGGTCCGGCCAGCGGTCGTCGTAGCGGTGGTCACCGATATAGGTCGCACCCACCGGGTTTTCGCGCAGCCCACGCTCCCATTCCGAGTCGAAGAGTGCATGCAAGTCCTTGGCGGTGCTGGATTTTTCCTGCGCGTGAAGCGAGATGGACAGGGGCAGGGCCAGCAGCAGCACGAGGGTGGACAGGACCGGACGCATGCAGTGACCTCTCTATATAGAAGGACGCGATGTTCCGGTGCCGGCGGGGGATTGGCAAGCCGTGGTCTGAGTCTTCGGCTGGGTATCGTTTGGCTCGGACCCACTTGGCGCGTACCGTGGCGGGTACAAGGGGTTCGGCGATGGGGGTCGGCCGCCTCGCATGGCGTGGTTAAATAGTGGTCGGATCTTGGTTTCAGGCCCCTCAGTCTGTTAGGCTCCTCTGCCGACTCACCTTCCCACGCGCGAGGCACATTGATGGCCATGCAGCCCGGGTTGTTCCGTAATGTCCATGATCGCGACTATCTGGGCTTCTGGGCCGACCAGACGCTCAATGCTCGTGGCGTCGCGGACTTCCTCGATCTGAAGAAGCCCGACGTCGCT
>JANNGT010000378.1:0-1753 GCA_031404015.1 Gammaproteobacteria bacterium
GCACACTCTCCGCCAGGTTCATCAGTCCTTGGCCACGGGCCGCCCGGACGAGCGGATCCACTCGCTCCACGAGCCGGGATAGAGGGTGGCGCCCGGCAGCCCCGCGAGCTCGAGGGCAAAACACTGCAGCCCCTGACGACCACGGCGGAGCTGCAGCGGGTTCACGCAGAGGTGCGGGAGCGCGTGGCATATCAGCCAGAGGACCATCGGCTGGACCGGGACATTCACACCCTGGCCCGCCTGGTGGAGTCGGGTCGCCTCTCTGCGTTGATTCCGGCCGCCTGACGCACGGTCACGCATGCAGGGCGTCATCGCAGTCAGCGTTGTTTTCGGCCTGCTCGCCCTGCTGCTGAGCCTCAGCCGCTGGCTGGCGCACCGGCCCTGGGCGGCAGCCGGCAACCTTGCAGTCGCCCTCGCGTTGCTGCTCGCGTCGGCATGGCTGTGGCCGCCGGTGCAGCACTTCCGCACTTACGCGGCCATGCGGCCGAAGGCGCTCGTGGCTCAGGTGCACTCCGAACGAACGGGGCCGAGTTCGTACCGCGTCACCCTGACGCGCCTGCCGGACGGGCACATGGAAGTGTTCGAGATGTCAGGCGACGAGTTTCGGCTGAATTCGCGCACACTCGTCTGGATGGGCCATGCTGCCAAACTCGGCCTGCCGCCGAGCTATCGCCTGGACCGGCTGAGCGGCCGCTATGTGCATGCATCCGCCGACAAAAGCCCGGCCGCGGCAACCAGCTACGCGCTCAGCGACCCGGACGAACCCGGTGCGGACATCTGGGCGCAGGCCCGGACCGAGTCATCCTTCTGGAGAGCCCGGATCGACGCCCGCCACGCCTACGGTCCGTGGCGGCCACTGGCCGATGGGGCGCGGTATGACATCGCGTTGCGGCGCTTGCCGGGTCAACCGGAGGCCGTGCTGGAGGCGCGCCCGGCCAACGAGGCGGCCGCAAAGGCGATGCGCTACACTAAAAGCGTCAACGTCCGGACCAAAGGCTGAGCAGATGTCGGTCTACGTCGATTCCAGCAGTCGCCTGCACCACGACCAGGAACGCAGCCTGGCGCTGGCCTGTCCGCAGTGCCAGGTGTACTCGCACATCACCGCCGTGTCGGTCCCGCAGTATTCCGAATTGGCGGCCAGCCGCCCCAACCATGTCGGGATCGTGTACCGGTGCGACTCGTGCAGCGCACCCATATTCCTGAAGTTCGCCGTAAAGATGTACGCCGCGAACCGGGTCGAGCTCGCAAACAACTTCGTCGAACTCGAGCGCGCCAAGGAAAAATTCAATTTCACCTACTTGCCCGAGAACGTCGAGCGCCTGTTCCGCGAAGCCCTCGGTTGCTACTCGTCCGGGTGTTTCAACGCGTTCGCGTCGATGTGCCGTCGCACGTCGCAGGCCGTGTTTCAGGACCTGGGCGAGAACGGCCGCCTGCGCATTTTCGAGCAGGTGCGCGAAGCGCGCGAGATGGCGGAGATCGACAACGACACGTTTGCCGTCGTCAAGAAAGTGCTGTTCAGCAACGATGCCGACCAAGGCGCGCAGTGGCCGGAGATGACGTCGAGCGAAGCTGGCGTGCTGCTCGAACTGGTCAAGGACATGCTGTACGAAGCCTACGTGCGCAAGGGCAAACTGCAGCAAGCAATGATGGTGCGCAAGTTCTTCGCCGAGGAAACGCTCGACAAGATCACGCCGATCGGGCGGGTTGCGCGGAGTGAATAGGGGTTAGGTGTTAGGGGATAGGGGTTAGTCGG
>JANNGT010000379.1:0-6231 GCA_031404015.1 Gammaproteobacteria bacterium
AGAGATCCTTGCACGGCCAACTCGGATGAAGACGCCGGCGATTGCGCATCTCGAGGTGGTCGACGTCGAGCTTGCGCGCGAGATCACAGGCCGCTTTTTCAAGAGCGGCATGAGCCGCGTCATCGGTGGCGACGATACCGCCGTAGACGCAGAAAGGCGTTGAGACCAGCGCGTCGCCGAACAGCAGGCTCTTAACGCGTGCCAGGGGCAGCACGCCGCGAATCTCGCCCGCAGGTCCTTCGGCCAGAAGGTAATGCGACGGATGGCCGAACGAGCGCTTGAGCACGTACTGCCATTCGGCGAGGTGGAAGAAGGTGCCGTCTGGGTGTGCGTGGACGAATGCATTCCAAGCGTCGCGGTCGGTCAGCGTGAACGGGCGCACTCTTACCCCCTCTCCCGCTTTAGCGGGAGAGGGTTGGGGTGAGGGCTCGGCTCCCTCTCCCACGACAGTGGGAGAGGGTTGGGGTGAGGGTCCGCCCTCCTCAACGTACTTCATGGTGGAAAGCACGTTCACGCGCCCTCACCCGCGCTGCACGCGACCTCTCCCACTGACGTGGGAGAGGTGAAGAACACATCATCCATGCGTCCCCATTCGAAGTCCGTGTGCAAGCGATCTAGTCGCGCCTGCATCGAGTCGAGGTTCAGGTAATGCCTGAAGCGCGACTTCAGCGGCGCGTCTTTCACCCGAGGCTGCTCGGGATCGACCTCCCACGGATGAAAGTAAAACAACCCAGGCTGCCGGTCGTGTTCGTTGACGCGCTTCAGCATCCTGCGAAACACGCCATACGGCAGCAGGCGGAAATACCCTCCTCCTCCGCACGGATAGTTGTTATTGCCGAACCGCACCGTCGTGACCGGAATCTCGACGATGGCGCCCGGCCGCACGCGGAACGGAAATCGCGGCGCCTCGGGCATGCCGTACAGGTCGTGCCGGATCGGGTAGATGCTGGAGCTGTAGTGATGGCCCGTCTCCTGCAGCACATCGAGCGCCCACAGGTTCTTGCCATTGATCGAATAGCTCGGCGCGCGATAGCCGCGCACTTCGACGCCACCGATGTCTTCCAGCATCTTCTTGGTGCGAACCACATCGGCGCGGAAGGTGGCCGGCGTAAATTGATGGACCCGCGTGTGGTCGTAGCCGTGGCTCGCCAGCTCGTGCCCTTCGGCGACGATGCGGTGAACCACCTCGGGATGACGTTCCGCAATCCAGCCGAGCGTAAAGAACGTACCCTTGCGACTGTGCCTGGCAAACAGGTCGAGCACGCGATGCGTGTTGAGCTCGACGCGCGACTGGGCGCCGTCCCAATCGGTGCGCGCGATCGTGCTCTCGAACGCCGCGACCTGGAAATACTCCTCGACGTCGACCGTCAGCGCGTTACGCTGCGCCGCGGCCGTCGATACCGGCAGCTCCACGTGAACCGGGGACCAGGAAGAACCATCCATGAGTGCTTCCGGCTCACGCGGGCGCGTCAGAGCGTCCATCGGCCGCGAAACGCCAGCCACCAGCCGTCGTAATCAGCGTCACCCGATCGGGTGAGGTAGCCCAATTCGCCGCTCAGCGTCAGCTTTGCGCCAGACTGACGGTTCAAACGGACAATTGCCTGCACGTCGTCATAGTTCCCGCCCAGCGCCCCAAGGAGTGGATCGAGTGAGCGTTCGTAATCGTTGTAGCTCAGCGTGAAGTCGCCCGACAGGTTCGACGCAAACTGCCGCGTTGCGCCGAACGTCACGCCGAGGCCTTTCTCGTCCTGGCGCAGGTTATTGATGTAGTCGCGCTCATAGTGCGACGCAAAGAGTCGAAGCGTCGTGCGCGATCCCGCCGCAGTCACACCGGCGGACGCATTCCTGGCTACGAACGGCGAGGAATTGAATCGACTGTAGTCGCTGCCGGGAGGTCCAGGTGGCAATTGGCCCGGGTCGAATCCCCCCAGGCTCAGGTTGCGTGTCTCGACGGTGGGCTGCTCGGTATACGACGCCGTGAACTCGAGCAGACGGGCCCGGTGCGTGACAGTTGCCGAGTAACTGTCACCGAAAAACCGGTTGCCATACCGGGCTTCGACGCTGCTGCGCTCGTTGGGGTCCCAACGCAGACCAGCGCTCCAGAAATCGGAATCGAGGCCGCCCTGCTTCGTGCTGGCGTCAAGGTCGCTTTCCTTGCCTCCGTCGCCGACGAATCGCAGCGTGCGGGCCAGTTGCAGTTCGATGTCCACGCCCGCACGCTCGAACTCGTAGGGCAACACCGTGTCGAATTCGGACCTTTGCCAGTTGTAGAACGCCCCGGCGACGAATCGCGCATCGGACTCGGCCGTGCCGAGTCGGAAGTTGGCGTCCTGGTCGGTCGAATCCTGGTTGTTGACGAACCCGACCGTGGGTTGGCCCTTGCCCTCGTCCAGGTACCACGTGCGGCCGTACGAGTAGTCGGCCGACGCGACGATATAGTTGAAGCGATGTTCAAACCGCGGTGACACGCTCGCTGCGGCAACCTCCCCGAGGTTACCCCCGCCGAAGATGCCGAGTCCGCCATAGTTGAGCCCCTCGCTGGGGTCGAGGACGGTGTCGGAGTAGCTGGCCTGGCCGCTGACGCTGAACCACTCGGGCACGGCCCGCCACTCGCCATTGGCGCTGAGCTGATGGCTGACATCATTAAAGTCGCTGTCTTCCCACGCGCGCCCGATCATCGAATAGTCGATTGCGGCGAGCACATTGCCGGTCGAATACGACGCGTAGAAACCGGGCGACACTTCGAGGCCGAACGTGTCGACCTGGTCTTGGCCGTCCTGGGCCAGGTTGATGTTCTGGGCGTACTGCGCCGCCGCTTCCACGCGCGGCTCAAAAGTCGCGCCTTTTGGCAGTTCGCTCTGCCCGATGCCGCTGCCGATCGCGTTGCGCTGGCCCGACTGGTATGGGACGGTTTGCGCGTGGCTGCCCGCCGCTGCTGCAAGGCATGCAGCGACCGCCAGCATCAGGCGACGGGAATCAGCGCAGGATCGCATGTTCATGACGCCCCCTTGCCAGTGCCGGCACGCCGGCCCTGTGCTTCGTTGTGCTGACGGGTGTACCGGTATTTGGACTCGTAGCCGTAGTAGTACTGGCCGTAGTAACGGCTGAGCATCGACGGCTTGCAGTTATTGAGGACGGCACTGATAGGCACGTCCTTGTCCACCAGCGCGATCGCATCGAGCACCGCTTGCTGCTCAGTCTCCTCCGAGCGCACCACGATCAGGACCTGCCCTGCGAAGCGCGTGGCGACCTGGGCTTCGTTGGTCGCAAGCAGCGGGGGCGAGTCGAAAATCACCACACCGCGACCGACACGACGGCTGAGCGCGGCCATGAGCTGCGGCATGCGGCTGCCGGCGAAATATTCCGGCGCGTGCGAATTCCATTTGCCGGCAGGCACGAAGAACAAGCCCTCGACGTCAGTCTGGTACGTCACGGTGCTGATGTCGCGGTTGTCGTCTTCCAGCGCGTCGTTGAGGCCCGGGCGGCCCTCGAGGCCCAGTGACGGCGTCAGCCCCGGCCGGGCCACGTCGCCGTCGACCAGCACGACACGCATCTCGCGGTCGCGCACGATGCTGAGCGCCAGGTTCAGCGATGTGAACGTCTTGCCTTCGCCCGGCAACGCGCTGGTGACGAGCACGACATTGTTGCGCGCCGGTACGACGCCGTCGCTGCCTTCGATCGACCGCAACAGCGGCCACTTGATACGACGGATCTCTTCTTCCGTCTGGTCCGACATCGCGATGGTCGGCATGCGGCCGATGCCGCGCAGGTGCTCGAAATCGATGTGCACCATGGCCTTGATGTCGCGGGACGTCAGCGATAGCGGGTCCGCTACTTCGATATGGGGGACCGTCCCTGATTTCGCCTCGAAATTGGGGACTGTCCCCAAATTCGCCAAATTCGGATCAGGCGCCGCGACCTGCTTGTCCTTGGCCTTCTGCAACGCGCGTTCGATGATGCTCATGCGTCAGGCTCCTAGCCCACGAACGCGCGCAAGCTCGCGCGCAGCGAATCTGTCAAGATCAGGTTCATCACGAAAACCAGGAAAAGCAGGCTGAAGGCCATGCCGACCATGACTCCCTGCCGCCGGTACCAGGGCAGCAGTACTTCCTGCATCGCACTGGTGATGGTGCCGAGCACGTTCAGGCCAGTCACCTTCTGCAGTATGTCGCGCGAGGAGATCGTCGGGCGCAACTGGGCGAACAGGACGGCCAGGCCGATGCCGGCGCCCAGCGCCGCGAGCAACACCATCACGTTCAGCAAGGCGCGCTCCGGACCGCTCGCCTTGAAGGGCACGATGGGGGGCTCGATCACGCGGAATTTCACGTTTTCGGAGCTCTGCTCGGCCGACTCCGAAATCCTGGCCGATTCGAGGCGCTGCACCAGCGTGTCGTAATTGCGCTTGTTGACCTCGTAGTCACGATTTAGGCGCGAGAGCTCCGCCTCGACTTCCGGAATCGCATCGACCCGGCTGCGCAGCTCCGCAATCGACGCTTGCTGCGCGGCCATCTGGCCTCGTACGGCCGCCAGGTCCGCATCGGCCTGGCTCAGCGCCAGCCGCAGGTTCTGGTACACCGGGTTCATGTCGAGACTGCGCACCATCGCTTCTTCGTTGGTGATGCCGGCACCCGGTGCCGCCAGCGAGGTGGACACCTTGGCGCCGCCCCGCTTTTCTTCCTCTAGTCGCGCGATCGTTTCGTTCAGCGACTGCACCTGCGGGTGCTTCTCGGTGTACTGCAGCAGCAGCTGGTCGCGCTGCGCCTTGAAGCGCGAAATCTGCCCGTCGATCGGGCTGCCTTCGGCCGAGCCCATGAGGCCGTAGGTCGGCTCCTCGCCGGCAAGCTGCCGCTCGAGCTCGTCGCGGCGCGTCTTCATCTGCGTGAAGGCCTGCTGCAACATGCCCAGGTTATTGGTCTCCTGCTGCAGCCGCGCGTAATAGCCGCCATCGGAGCCCGGCATCACGCCCACATTGCCTTGCTTGAACTGCGCGAGGCGGTTTTCCGCGTCGACCAGTCGTTGTTCGTAGTCCTTGATCTGCGACTCCAGGAACCGCTGCGCCACGGCCGTGTCGCTGCGCTTGAGGCCAAGGCTGTCTTCCATGAACGTATCGAGCAGCGTGCGCACGACGCGGTGTGCAATCTTCGGGTCGTTGTCCTCGAACGACACCTGGAACGTGTTGCGCATGGCCGGGCCGTCGGGGCGGCCGAGGGTGATGCGTTTCGCCAGTGAATCGATGAGGGCTTCCTGCTCCTGCCGCGTCTTGGCGTCGAGCATGAGGTCGGTCGTCTGCGCCACTTTCTCGAGGTTCGGGCGGCTCAGCATCACGGCCTGCATCATGCCCACCTGGCTCATGACGTCACGATCTACCGCTAGGCCCGCCAGCAGCGGTCGCAGCAACGATTCCGTGTCGACGTAGACCTGGGTGCTGGAGGTGTACTTGTCCGGGATGAACTGGACGCCGATCCAGCCGACGATCGCGACCAGCCAGGCGACGATCACGGCCAGCCAGCGGTAGCGCCAGGCGCCCCGCAGCAGGTTCAGGACTTGGGCAATGATTTCTTGCATGCGCGTCTCAGAATCGGCTCTCTGGAATGATCAGCACGTCGCCGGGCCGCATGCTGACGTTGGCGGAGATGTCGCCATTGTCCAAAAGATCGCGCAGGCGAACCGTGGTGCGTGTCTGCTTTCCGTCCTGCTGGCGCACCAGGATGGCCCGGTTGCCCGCCGCAAATTCAGCGAGTCCACCCACTGCGATCATGACGTCCAGCACCGTCATGTTGGCGCGGTACGGCAGCGACTGCGGCTTGGAGGCCTGGCCGACCACGCGGATCTGATCTGCATACGCGCCAACGAACCCGGTGATCATCACGCTGACAGTCGGGTTGCGCACGAACTCGGAAAGCGCCACTTCAAGGTCTTTGGCGAGTTGCTGCGCGGTCTTGCCCTCGGCCGGCACACCGGAAATCAGTGGCGTCGAGATCATGCCATCCGGTCGCACCGGCACGGTCACCGTGAGTTCGGGCTGGTTCCAGACGAACACCTGCAGCGTATCGCCTGGACCGATGCGGTATTCGCTCTGGGCAGCCGGCGGCGGCGCGGGCATGTTCTCAACCACGGGTTCAGCGGCGCACGCGGCCAGCAATGCAACCAAGGCACCCAATGCGATCCCGCGCGAAACAACCGCGAGCGGGCGAGCTGACTTGAATCCGAACATTTTTAGGTTTCCCTGCT
>JANNGT010000380.1:0-7045 GCA_031404015.1 Gammaproteobacteria bacterium
GCCGACCGCGTCGGCGCGACCGCGGCCACCGTGGTCGGTGTCGGCATCGCCGCGCATGCCGGCCTCACGGCGCTGCGGCAATCCCGCGCCAAGGCCGCGTCCCACGCACCGCGCACGACGGAGAAGGCGCCATGACTGCCGTTGCGACACCCAATGGATTCAAGCTCGACAACTCCGGCAAGCGGATCGTGGTCGATCCCGTCACCCGGATCGAGGGCCATCTGCGCATCGAGGTCAATGTCGACGCGCAGAACGTCATCCGCAATGCCGTCTCCACCGGCACCATGTGGCGCGGGCTCGAGGTGATCCTCAAGGGCCGCGATCCGCGCGACGCCTGGGCGTTCGTGGAGCGAATCTGCGGCGTGTGCACGGGCGTGCATGCCCTCGCCTCGGTGCGCGCGGTCGAGGACGCGCTGCAGATCCAGATTCCGGAGAACGCGAACACGATCCGGAACCTCATGCACTTGTCGCTGCATACCCAGGACCACCTGATCCACTTCTATCACCTGCATGCGCTCGACTGGGTGGACGTGGTCAGCGCGCTGTCGGCCGATCCCAAGGCGACCTCCGAGCTGGCACAGTCGATCTCGTCCTGGCCGCTGTCGTCGCCGGGATATTTCCGCGACCTGCAGAACCGCCTGAAGAAGTTCGTCGAGTCGGGACAGCTTGGGCCCTTCCGCAACGGCTACTGGGGCCACCCGGCATACAAGCTGCCGCCGGAAGCGAACCTGATGGCAGTCGCGCACTACCTCGAGGCGCTCGATTTCCAGAAGGAAATCGTCAAGATCCAGGCCATCTTCGGCGGCCGCAACCCGCACCCGAACTGGCTGGTCGGCGGCGTGCCGTCACCGATCAACATGAACGCGGTGGGCGCTGTCGGCGCGATCAACATGGAACGGCTCAACATGGTCAGTCGAATCATCGACCGTACCATCGAGTTCATCGACAACGTCTACATCCCCGACCTGATCGCGATTGCCGGCTTCTACAAGGATTGGGCGGCGATCGGTGGCGGTCTGTCGTCGAAGTACCTGATGTCGTACGGCGACCTGCCGATCAAGGCCAACGACTACAGCCCGGCCAACATGATGATGCCACGCGGCGCCATCATCGATGGCAACCTGAACGAGATCCAGGACATCGACCTCGATGCGCTCGACCAGGTGCAGGAGTACGTCACGCACTCCTGGTACAAATACGGCGACGAGCAGCAGGGCCTGCATCCGTATGAAGGCGAAACCATCCCGAACTTCGACATCGGCGGCGCCAAGGGCACCAAGACGCGCATCGAAGCGGTCGACGAATCCTCAAAGTACTCGTGGGTCAAGTCGCCGCGCTGGAAGGGCCACGCGATGGAAGTCGGCCCGCTCGCGCGCTATGTGATCGGCTACGTGAAGGGCATCCCCGAGTTCAAGGAACCGACCGACATGGTGCTGCAGAAGCTCGGCGGCGTGCCGGTGACGGCGCTGTTCTCGACGCTCGGGCGGACGGCAGCCCGCGGCCTCGAGTGCAGCTGGGCGGCGCACAAGCTGAAAGACGAGTTCAACAAGCTCGTCGCCAACATCAAGGCCGGCGACACGGCCACGGCGAACATGGCCAACTTCGAGCCGTCGACCTGGCCCAAGGCGGCCAAGGGCCACGGCTTCGTCGAAGCCCCGCGCGGCGCGCTGTGCCACTGGATCGACATCGAAGACAAGAAGATCAAGAACTACCAGTGCGTCGTGCCGACCACCTGGAATGCGAGCCCGCGTGACCCGGCCGGCAAGATCGGCGCGTACGAGGCTGCGCTGCTCGATACGCCGATGCACGATCCCGAGCAGCCGCTCGAGATCCTGCGCACGATCCACAGCTTCGATCCGTGCCTGGCGTGCGCGACGCACGTGCTGGATATGGAAGGCAACGAGGTCACGAGCGTCAAGGTCCGGTAAGGGAGTGATGCCATGAGCAAGATGTATCACCGCCTGACCCCGCTCGGGAGCAGGGTGCGAGAAGGGCACTTCGGCGAGGCGATCCTGCCGCCCGTCGGTGTGCAACCGGGCCCGATCTACGTGTACGACGCGGCCATTCGACTCTGGCACTGGGTGACCATGCTGGCCATCATCGTGCTGAGCGTGACGGGGTACTTCATCGCCTCGCCGCTGCCGTCAGTCGGCGGCGAGGCGTACCAGTCATACCTGTTCGGGTGGATTCGCTTCACGCACTTCGCGGCGGGGATGATCCTCGGCGTGGCGTTCGTACTGCGGCTCTACCGTGTCCTGGTCGGCGGCCCCCACGCGCGCCAGATCTTCTGGATCCCGTTCTGGAGACTCGCCTGGTGGAAAGAGATCTTCGAGGAAATTCGCTGGTACCTGTTCATCGGCAAACCGAAAGAGTACGTGGGCCATAACCCGCTCGCGCACATCGCGATGTTCTTCATGTTCCTGCTGCCGCTGCTGGTGCTGCTCTTCACCGGGTTCGCCCTCTACGCAGAAGGCGCGGGCGTGCAGAGCGCCTGGTACACGTGGTTCGGCTGGGTGTTCACCGTCCTCGGTGATTCCATGACGGTGCGCACGTGGCACCACGTTGCGATGTGGGTAATCATCATCTTCTCGATCATCCACATGTACATGGCGATTCGCGAGGACATGACACACCGGCAGACAACGGTCAGCTCGATGATCAGTGGCTGGAGGTTCTACCGCTGAACGAGGGCGCAAGCCCATACGACGCTCAATGACGGGACCGCGGGACGAGGGCGATCGTCGCCCGGCATCCTTCGGTCCCGTTATAATTTTAGACACTATCCAAGTGCGCTGCCGATACCTGGCAAGTCACTTCTCGATTCGCAGGAGAGACGATGACTGATGAATCTGCGGAACGCCGCATCGTGGTCCTCGGGGTGGGCAACCTGTTGTGGGCGGATGAAGGGTTTGGCGTGCGCTGCGTCGAAGCGTTCGGCGAAGCATGGGACTTGCCCCCCGATGTCGGTCTCATGGACGGCGGCACACTGGGGCTGGCCCTGGTCCCGCTGTTGCTCGATACCACGCATGTCCTGCTGTTCGACGCGGTGGCCCACCGCGGCGAGCCGGGCTCGCTGATCGTGGCGCGCGACGATGAAATCCCGGCGCTGATGGGTGGCAACAAGATGAGCCTGCACCAGGTCGGAATGAACGACATCCTGGCCAGCCTCGAATTGCTCAATCACAAGCCCGCGCATTTTACCGTCGTCGGCATCAAGCCAGTCGAGCTCGCCGACTACGGTGGCAGCCTGACCGCGCGCGTGCAATCGCAGGTGCCAGCGGCCCTGCAGCTTGGCATCGACGAGCTGCGTCGCTGGGGTGTCGAAGTGCGCGAACGGGACGGCCGGCCCGAGCGCGACGTCGTGATCAGCGCGCTGCGTCAGGGGCTTTACGAGTCCGGGCGTCCCGCGCCGGACGTCGCATGCCGCCTGGGTGACGAGCGCTTCCTGGCGATCCGTGCGGAAGCCCAGGCGCGCGGCGACAAAGAGATTGGAGGCTCCGGCACATGAGCGGCGTCATCGACGCACTCGCTGCGCACCCCTCCTGCGACGTGCTGCGCAAGGTCGAACTCGACGACTGGCTGGCGCGCAACCCGCGCGGCCTGCTGTTCTTCATCGGCGATCGTCCGGAAGGACTCGACGTGACCGTCGTCGTCCGGGAGCTCGCGGCCAGCTACGCAGGACGGCTGCGCGTGGGATTGATCGACCAGCGCGACGAAGCCGCGCTGATGACGCGCTTCGGCGTCGTCGTGATGCCTGCCGTCGTTTACATGCGCGACGGACACCCTGCCGAGCTGGTGGCACGAATGCGCGACTGGCCCGTGTTCGCGCAAGCCGCGGACCGTCTGCTCCAGGACGATCCCCAGGCGCCCCTCGCTGGAGGAAACGCATGACTGAACACGTACTCGTCTGGCATCCGAAAGGCACGGGCGAAGCCCCGGTTGCAGGTGAGGAGCCGCTGCGCTTGATCGGCATGCCCACCGGGCTCGTGCGTCCAGCCCGGCAGAGCCCAGCGAATGAAGAGCTGACGCCCGCGTCAAGGGCCGTGCTCAACGCCGTGATCGCGGACCTGCAGCGCCGCGCCACCGAGCCCGACGCGCCGCCCACGCGCGTCAGCTTGAACGAGCTCGACGACGTCGAGAAGGCGACGATCGCGGACATCCTCGGCGAAGGCGACGTCTGGGCCAAGGTCGGCCTGGACAATGCGTACTGGCGCATCGTCGAGTCGGTGATGGTGGGCATCTGGCGCATCGAGAGCAGTACGGTGGACGGCACGCAGGGCGAATGGCTCGAAGTCGGGCCAGTGCCCGCACCTGTCCTGCGCGCCGCAGCGGAACTGACGCGCGCGGAGATTCAGGTACCCGTGCAGATGCCGCAGGGGGCGATGAACGCGCCGGCCTTGCTGCACGAACTGCAGGCGCGTTCGCGCGACTATCGCCCGGGCCCCGAGAATCACGTGATCAATTTCACCTTGCTGCCCCTGACCGAGGTCGATGCGGAGGTGCTTACGACAGCCCTCGGGCAAGTGCCGCTGGTAATACGTTCCGGTGGCTTCGGCAGCTCGCGCGTGTTCGCGACCGGACTGCGCCACGTCTGGGCGGTGCAGTTCATCAACCCCATGGGCAATGTGATCCTCGACACGCTCGAGGTCGGCACCGTGCCGATCTCGGTGCTCGCCGCACGCGAAGATTTCGAAGACTCGGCGGAGCGGCTCAGCGAAATCCTGCAGGCGTTCAACTGATGAGCCAGCCATTCGAGAGCAGCTACGGCGGGGACGGCTCCAGGATCGCCGACGACACCCGGCTCGAGTGCGGGATCTGCTGGTGGGTCTACGATCCGGCGCTCGGCGACTACGAGACGCAAACGCCGCCCGGCACGCCGTTCCGGCTGCTGCCAGACACATGGGAATGTCCGAACTGCGCGGCCAGCAAGAGCAAGTTCATGGTCATCGACAGCGCGACGCTGTCGGACGACAGCGCCGTGAACAACATGGCCAACGCATACCGCCGGGCAGCGCTCAGGGTCAAGGGCATGCCGATCTACAACCCGACGCTGGCCATCGAAGCCGTGGGCTTTCGAGAATTCGAGGGGCGCCAGGCAGGGGTGATGCTCACTCCATGGTTCATGAACCTGACTGTGCTGCCGACGGCGGCTGACCGCAACATGTGGGTGACGGGCGCGTCCACGCGGCTCCTGTTTCCGTCGGGAGCCTATGACTTCGTCGTCAGCGAACTGCACGACGTGGGCTTGATCGGCACCTGCCCGTTGTTCTCGAACATGGCGGATTTTACCGATCACGAAGCCGCACAGCTGGCGGCAAAATCGGTGGCGGACGCGCTGTTCCAGGCTGAGGCACCGCCACCAGCCCCGTCGGTCTCGCGCCGCCAGATATTGGGCGGCTAAGGCCGGGTGGCGGGGCCGCGTCAGCCAGCCTGCAGTCGACCGGCGATACAAACACCATAGAGCTGCCCGAAGTCCTGCTCGGTCAGCGGCAGCGGATTCCCGCCTGTCGAGGGATCGTTGAGTGCCTGCGGTGCGAACGCGCTGATGTGCTCATCGCGTACACCGATGTCTGCCAGCGTGTGCGGAATACCGATCTCGCGGCGCAGTTGCAGCACCCAGGCCAGGACGCCATTGAATGACTGATCGGCGAGCCCGAGCCAGGCCGCGAGCCGGACCATCTTCGCCTCGATGGCGCTGCGATTCCATTCCAGCACATACGGCATCACCACTGCATTCGTGAGGCCATGGTGCGTGCCGAGGTTCGCCGAGCACGGGTGGCTCAGGCTGTGCATGGCGCCAAGTCCCTTCTGGAACGCGGTGGCACCCATCGATGACGCGATCAACATGTGGGCGCGTGCCTCGAGATCGCCACCGTTCGCGACGGCGCGCGGCAGGAAGTCCTTGACCAGGCGCATGCCCTCGACGGCGATGCCCTCCGCGAGCGGATGATAGCCAGGAGCGCAGTACGCTTCGAGACTGTGCGACAGCGCGTCCATGCCCACGGCGGCCGTAATATGGGCTGGCAAACCCACCGTAAGCTCCGGGTCCTCGAGCACGATGGCCGGCAGCATCTTCGGGTGAAAGATGATTTTCTTGGTGTGATCGCGCAGGTCGGTGATCACCGCCGCGCGTCCGACCTCGGAGCCCGTCCCGGATGTCGTCGGCACTGCCACGACAGGCGCCATGCCGGCGACGTCCACGCGCGTGAACCAATCCTCGCGATCCTCGAAATCCCAGATCGGCCGGCTCTGTCCGACCATGAGCGCGATGGCCTTGGCGGTGTCGAGTGCGCTGCCGCCGCCAAACGCAATGACGCCATCGTGGCGTCCAGTGCGATATGCCGCGACGCCCGCGGTCACGTTCGCTTCGACGGGGTTCGGTTGCACGTCGGCAAACAGCTCGCAATGCAGGCCCGCGTCGCGGCACAGCCGCACTGCATTCGCGACGATCGGTTGCGGCGCGAGCCCGGCGTCGGTGACCAGCAGTGGCCGCTGCATGCCTAGCGTACGGCAGTGATCGGGCAGTTCGACGATGCGTCCGGCACCGAACTTGATGTTCGTCGGGTAATTCCAGTTGCCGCGCAAGGTGGTCATCGGTCGTCTCCGTTTCGTCGGGCTGCGTCAGCAGTTTACGCGCTGCGGTGCAGTGTCTGCAGCGCTGGCGCCGAGCGTTACCACGGCTGTTCACAGGCGACTGATCCGGGGCCTTCCCCCGAGCTTGGAAAGGCATGGACGCGCTCGGGGGAAGGCCCCGGATCAATCGCTGCGATGCACAGCGACTGAGCGAGTCGTCGCCAGAGCGCGACGACTCGCACGCCGCACGTAGACGGTGAGAGGCGGCCGAAAGCACGTGCGTACGCAGCGTCGAGCGGTAAAACGATGGGCGCCATTGCTGCTGCACGCGACGCAGCATCCGGTGGGCGCTGCGTGCGCCGTGCAAGCTTTTCCGGCTTGGCCGGAAAACTTGCCCAGGCGCGGCATTGCAAGCGGTCGATCCGGTCGTTCGTCACGAGCGCGTCCATGCCTTTCCTAGCTCGGGATGAAC